>JBIIXY010000174.1:0-3360 GCA_044347105.1 Prochlorococcaceae cyanobacterium | reverse complement strand
CCACGGCTTCCACTGGAACGTGACCGGGCCAATGTTCAACACGCTCCACCTGATGTTCATGGAGCAGTACACCGAGCTCTGGAACGCCCTCGACGAGATCGCCGAGCGCATCCGCGCCCTCGGCCACGTGGCGCCCTTCGGCGGCAGCACCTACAGCGGCCTCTCCTCCATCCCCGAAACCGAAGGCGTGCCCGCCGCCCTGGCCATGGTGCGCGAGCTGGTGGATGGCCATGAAGCGGTGGCCCGCACCATCCGCGGCGTCTTTGCCACCGCCGATGAAGCGGGCGACCAGCCCACCGCCGACCTGCTCACCCAGCGGCTGCAGATCCACGAAAAAACCGCCTGGATGCTGCGCAGCCTGCTGGAGGGCTGAACTCCTGCCGGCGGCGGTTGGCGCTGGCATCGGCCGGGCGAACCCGCAAAGCGGGTAACGCCGGCCTCTCACCAGCGCAAACCCGCCGCCGGAAGGATGGGGCTCAGCAGGCGCGGGGTGGAGGGTCCTGGGCCTGACCACCCCCGGCCGCCCACACCCCCTGCTCTCGCACCAGGGGCCTGGCGGCGCTGGGTACATTGAGGAGTCTGCCACCGGGGTATGAGCAAATTCGTCTTCGTCACCGGCGGCGTGGTGTCGAGCATCGGCAAGGGGATCGTGGCCGCCAGCCTGGGGCGGCTGCTCAAGAGCCGCGGCTACAGCGTGTCGATCCTCAAGCTCGACCCCTACCTGAATGTGGATCCGGGCACGATGAGCCCTTACCAGCACGGTGAAGTCTTCGTCACCGAGGACGGCGCCGAGACCGATCTCGACCTGGGCCACTACGAGCGCTTCACCGACACCGCCATGTCACGCCTGAACAGCGTGACCACCGGCTCGATTTACCAATCGGTGATCAATAAGGAGCGCCGCGGCGACTACAACGGCGGAACCGTGCAGGTGATCCCTCACATCACCGGCGAGATCCGCGAGCGCATCCACCGGGTGGCCGCCAATTCCGGCGCCGATGTGGTGATCGGCGAGATCGGCGGCACCGTGGGCGACATCGAGTCGCTGCCGTTCCTGGAGGCGATCCGGGAATTCCGAGGCGATGTGGGCCGCCACGACATCGCCTATGTGCACGTGACCCTGCTGCCCTTCATCGGCACCTCCGGTGAGCTCAAAACCAAGCCCACTCAGCACTCGGTGAAGGAGCTGCGCTCGATCGGCATCCAGCCCGACGTGCTGGTGTGCCGCAGCGACCGCAGCATCTCGGAGGATCTCAAGCGCAAGATCGGCGGCTTCTGCGGCGTGCGGGCCGATGCCGTGATCCAGGCCCTCGACGCCGACAGCATCTACGCGGTGCCGCTGGCGATGGAGCAGGAGGGGCTCTGCCGCGAAGTGCTGGACGTGCTCAGGCTCGAGGACCGCGCCAGCGACATGGCCGGCTGGGGGGAGCTGGTGACCAAGCTGCGCAATCCCGGGCCGGCGGTGAAGGTGGCCCTGGTGGGCAAGTATGTGCAACTCAATGACGCCTACCTCTCAGTGGTGGAGGCCCTGCGTCACGCCTGCCTCGCCCAGGACGCTTCGCTGGATCTGCACTGGATCTGCGCCGAGCAGATCGAACAGCAGGGGGCTGAGGCCCTGCTGGCCGGCATGGATGCGGTGGTGGTACCCGGTGGTTTCGGCAACCGCGGCGTGGACGGCAAGGTGGCGGCGATCCGCTGGGCGCGCGAGCAGCGCGTGCCGTTCCTGGGGCTGTGCCTGGGCATGCAGTGCGCCGTGATCGAGTGGGCCCGCAACCAGGCTGGTCTGGCGGGGGCCACCAGCGCCGAGCTCGACCCCCACACCCCCCATCCGGTGATCCACCTGCTGCCCGAACAGCAGGACGTGGTGGACCTGGGCGGCACGATGCGGCTGGGCGTCTATCCCTGCCGCCTGCAGGCCGGCAGCCATGCCCAGCGTCTGTATGGCGAGGAGGTGGTGTACGAGCGGCACCGCCACCGCTACGAGTTCAACAACGCCTACCGCAACCAGTTCCTGGAGGCGGGGTACACCATCAGTGGCACCTCACCCGATGGTCGCCTGGTGGAACTGGTGGAGCTCACGGATCACCCCTTCTTCGCCGCCTGCCAGTACCACCCTGAGTTTCTCTCCCGACCCGGAAAGCCCCACCCCCTGTTCCGTGGATTGATCGAAGCGGCCCAGCAGCTGGCAGGGGCCTGCGCAACGACCGACTGCAGCGGGCTCACCGCTGCGGAACGCACCGCCGCGCGCGTCTGAACGCTGGCGCCGCCGACCATCACAGCTGCTTGAGCGAATCGGTCTTGCTCTTGAACTCGCCCAACAGCAGCTGCAGGTAGGTGACCTTGCGCAGCTTGATGTTGGCCGTCAACGACATGCCCACCTGCAGGGGGAGGGTCTGGCCGCTCTTGAGACGGAACTGCTGGGAATTCAGAGCAACCTTGGCCGGAAAGCGGTAGGTGGTGTGGCGCTCATCAGGCGGCAGGGCGTCGGAGCCGATCGACTCCAGCTTGCCTTCGAGAACACCGAAATCGGTGGCGGGGAAGGAGTCGATGCTGATCTCCACAGGCTTTCCCACCTGCACGAAGCCGATGTCGCTGCTTTCGATCTCCACCCGGGCCTGGAGATCGCGGAAGGGCACGATCTTCATCACCGGCTCGCTGCCCTGGGCCACAAAGCCGGGGCCGGTGGGCTTGAGATCGAACACCAGCCCATCCACCGGTGAACGCACATCCTGGTAGCGGATGTTGATGCTCAGTTCGGTGAGCTTGCTGCGCAGATCCGCCAGCTCACCATCCAGCTGGGCCTTGGACTGGCGCAGGATGGCCTCCTGCCGCTTGCGATCCTGGGCCAGCTTTTCCAGCTCCCCTCTCACCTCCTGCACCTTGTTGCGTTGCTGCAGGTACTGCAGCTCCTGCACGGCCCCCTCCTTCTGCAGTTGTTCGAGCCGATCAAGGATGTTGCCCTCCAGTTGAAGGTTGCGCTGCAGGGTGCGCTGTTCGGTGTCGTTGAGATTGAAGTAGCGCTGCATCTCCAGCTGCTTGAGCTGCAGCTGCTGCTCCTTGGAGCGGATCGTGTCCAGCGTGGCCTTGCGGCGATCGAGGGTGGCCTCGTTATCGAGCCGCAGCAGCACCTGACCCTTGCTCACCCGCTGACCTTCCTTCACCAGCATCTCCTCCAGCACCCCGCCCACGGGCATCTGCACCGTCTTCACATCGCCGATCGGCTGCAGCTTGCCAGGCGCCACCACCACTTCATCGGTCTTGGCCAGGGCCAGCCAGGCCAGGCCCGCCGCAGCCGTGCCCACCAGCACCCAGGTGATGGTGCGGGCCAGGAAGCGGGACTGCTGCAAGGCCATGCCGCCC
>JBIIXY010000173.1:0-3369 GCA_044347105.1 Prochlorococcaceae cyanobacterium | reverse complement strand
CGCCGGCCCTGCTCACCGCCTTGGAGCACTCCCCACACCTCCACCGCCCGTTCGGCCGGAATCAGCAACCAGCCGAGGCGGGCGCCGGTGTCGCCGCCGGTGGGTGTCATGGCAATCAGATGTCCATCTGCAGCCAGCTCCAGCACCGCTTCAGGGTTGGCCTGGCAGAGGGGTTCGAATGGCTCGGGGGTGAGCCAGCCGCAGGCCGCAGGCTGGCGATGAGTGCCACGAGCAAGGTGAGAGCGCGGAAGGGTTGATCGGGGCTCAGGCTACGAGCTGCGGCGGGAGCTGAACTGGATTCGAGAAACTCGTGCCCTCGGGCACCGATCGCCCAGCGCCGCCAGCAGCTCCCGCCAGGCGGGCGTCGCGTCCCCATCCCCCAGGCCCGAACCCAGCGCCACCGCATCGACACCGGCCTCCAGCCACGGCAGGACATCAACAGGCCTGAGGCCACCAGCGGCGATGCAGAAGGGCAACGGGGACCCCAGGGGCTCCCGCAGCCGCCGCCAGTGCTGCCTGCCGACGCCCCGTGCCGGAAACAGCTTGACGATGCTGCAGCCCAGCCGCCGCGCGCGATGCACCTCGCTCGGGGTCATCACGCCAGGCACGAGGACCAAAGCCCGGGCCGCTGCCGCCAGCAGTTCCGGATCCAGCACGGGTGATACCGCATAGCGGCAGCCCGCCTCCGCCGCTGCCACAACCCCCTCGGTTTCACACACCGACGCTGCCCCCAGTTCCAGTTCCGGGAAGCGAGCGACCAGAGCCGACATCTCGTCCACCCAGGCGGGCCCAGGTTGCCAGGCAATCTCCACATGGCGAACCCCCTGGCCGCGCAAGCGATCCAGCTGTGACTCTGCCGCCAGAGGTGTGGAAGGCCGCAACACCACCAGCAGCGGCTGGCGGCGCAGGGAGCGGATCAGGCGGTCAGCAGCAGGATCAGACGTATTCCGCCACCTTCACGTCGCTGCGCACCAGCAACTCCTGCAGCTCTTCGGCATCCACGGTTTCCCGTTCCACCAGCATTTCGGCCAGTTCGTCGAGCACGCTGCGGTTTTCGGTGAGCACGGCAGTGGCGCGGCGGTAGGCCTCCTCCACCAGCTGGCTCACCTCCTCATCGATCGTGGCGGCGGTCTCCTCGGAGAAGTCGCGCTCCGCGGCGATATCACGGCCGAGGAACATGCCCCCCTGGCTGCGGCCCAGGGCCACCGGCCCGAGCTTCTCGCTCATGCCGAAGCGGGTGACCATCTGGCGGGCGACGCGAGCCACCTGCTGCAGGTCGTTGGAGGCACCAGTTGTGACTTCGTCCTCGCCGTAGACGATCTCCTCGGCCACCCTGCCGCCCAGAGCCACCGCCATCTGGTTCTGCAGATAGGCACGGGAGTAGAGGCCCGACTCCATCCGCTCCTCAGAGGGCGTGAAGAAGGTGAGGCCACCGGCGTTGCCACGGGGAATGATCGAGATCTTCTGCACCGGGTCGTAGTCGGGCATCAGGGCACCGACAAGGGCGTGGCCGGCCTCGTGATAGGCCACCAGGCGCTTGCGCTTTTCGCTCATCACCCGGTCCTTCTTCTCCGGCCCGGCCATCACGCGCTCGATGGCGTCGTTCACCTCATCCATCGAGATTTCAGTGAGCTGGCGGCGGGCGGCAAGGATCGCCGCCTCGTTGAGCAGGTTGGAGAGATCGGCGCCGGTGAAGCCGGGGGTGCGACGGGCCACCTTGTCGAGGTCCACATCCTTGGCCAGGGTCTTGCCGCGGGCATGCACCTCGAGGATCTGCAGGCGACCGCTGTAGTCGGGGCGATCCACCACCACCTGGCGGTCGAAACGGCCCGGACGCATCAGGGCTGCATCGAGCACATCGGGGCGGTTGGTGGCCGCCACGATGATGATGCCGGTGTTGCCCTCAAAGCCGTCCATTTCGGTGAGCAGCTGGTTGAGGGTCTGCTCGCGCTCGTCGTTGCCACCGCCCAGGCCGGCACCGCGCTGACGGCCGACAGCATCGATTTCATCGATGAACACGATGCAGGGAGCGTTCTTCTTGGCGTTCTCGAACAGGTCGCGCACACGGCTGGCGCCCACCCCCACGAACATCTCCACGAACTCCGAGCCGGAGATCGAGAAGAAGGGCACGCCCGCCTCACCCGCCACGGCCTTGGCCAGAAGCGTCTTGCCGGTGCCGGGAGGGCCCACCAGCAGCACACCCTTGGGGATCTTGGCGCCGACGGCGGTGAAGCGATCCGGGTTCTTGAGGAAGTCCACCACCTCGGTGAGCTCCAGCTTGGCGCCTTCGATGCCGGCCACATCGCCGAAGGTGACCTGGGTCTGGGGCTCCATCTGCACGCGAGCCTTGCTCTTGCCGAAGCTCATCGCCGGGTTGCCGCCGCCGCCCTGAGCGCGGCGCAACAGGAAGAACAGACCACCCAGCAGCAGCAGGGGGAAGAACAGACTGCCCACAGCCTGCTGCCAGGCCGCGGGCTCGCGGCTGGGCTGCACAGCGATGTCCACGTTGTGATCGGTGAGGATCTTGAGCAGATCCTTGTCCGGAGCCAGGTTCACCACGGCCCGCTGACCGTTGTTCTCCACCACCTGGGCGGTGCCGCGGTCGGGGGAGATCAGCACGCGCGAGATCTCGTTGGCCTGCACAGCCTCCACGAAGTCGCTGTAGCGCAGGGTGCGCGGAGCATTGGCGGGATCGGGTCGGTCGAGGAAGGCCGAGCCCACGGCGATCATCACGATCACCAGCAGCACGTAGAGCCCCGCATTGCGCCAGCGCTTGTTCACAACCCTCGCCTCAGCTGAGTAAGAAGTAACAGAATGTTAACCGGGCTGCCGCCGCCTCAGGCGGCGGCGCGCAAAACCTCCACAACACTACGGAAGGCGAACCATTCGGGGATCTCCTCGCCGCCGCGCAGCATCTGACGGAACTGGGTGCCGCTGAGCTTCTTCACATGCAAGCCGCGGGCCTGGGCATGCTCGGCGGTGACGTAACCCTCCTCCTCGGTGAACACCAGATTGAGGGAGGGCACGGTTTCCATGCCCAGTTCGCTGGCGTTGTCGCGGGCGAAGTCCTGGGCCTGGTAGGGGCCGTAGAAGTCGTCGCCGCTGAGGGAGCTCTTGCAGCCGGCCATGTCACGGCCGATGATGAAGTGGGTGCAGCCGTAGTTCTTGCGGATGATCATGTGCTGCAGGGCCTCGCGCGGGCCGGCCATGTGCATCGAGTAGGGCAGGTAGGCCCAGCGAATCCGCGGATTGGCCACCTCCTCGGCCAGGCGCTCATAGGTCTGGAAGCGCACTTCGCCGGCGATGTCGTCCTCCTGGGTGGGGCCGCAGGTGGGATGCACCAGCACCACGCCGTTCTCACTCACGTTG
>JBIIXY010000076.1:0-11025 GCA_044347105.1 Prochlorococcaceae cyanobacterium | reverse complement strand
GACCATCCAGCACGGCGCGGAACGGGATCACGGAGGTGCTGGCCTTCAGCTCCTCGAAGGCTGCCCCGAAGCGGTTGGCCAGACGCCGGTCGCCGTTCCACACAGCAAACAGGTGGTGGGCGATCAGGCCGGCGCAGGTGGCCACCATGAAGCTGCTGCCGATCCAGAGCAGGTGGGTGGCGCACCAGAGGATCTGGCCCACCGCCTGGGGATGGCGGCTGATGCGGATGATCCCCTTGGCGTAGAGCCGCACCTGGGGCTTGAGCACCGCCGGGATCTCTAGCAGGTTGTAGGTGGCCGGGTAGAGAAACAGGAAGCTGATGGCGGTGCCCACCCACACCAGGGGCACGATCCAGGGCTGGTCCTGCAGGTTCCACAGCCGCACACCGTCGTAGCGGTGAGCGAGGAAATAGCCGATCACCACCACCGCCGAGGGGATGCTCAAGGCAGCGAACAGCAGCCGCCAGGCTCGCTCGCCGATCCGCTCGACCCCCCACACCCGCAGGGAGGCGCCGCCGCTGTGGATCACGGCGAAGGCCAGCAGCAGGCCCAGCATCACCCAGCTGCTGTGGTGCGGGCCGGGGGTGAGGGCGGATGCGGTGCTCAAGGACAGGGTGGGAAGTTGTGAAGAGGGCGATTCTGGCCACCCGCGGGCACCCCTAGAGTTTCGGTCCGCTGGCAGTTCCGGACTTCGGGCCCGGGGTCGACCTATGGCAGATCTGCCCTTCACCCTCGACCAGCTGCGCATCCTGCGCGCCATCGCCACCGAGGGCAGCTTCAAGAAGGCAGCCGACAGCCTCTATGTCACCCAGCCGGCGGTGAGCCTGCAGATCCAGAACCTGGAGAAGCAGCTGAGTGTGTCGCTGTTCGATCGGGGTGGCCGCAAGGCGCAGCTCACCGAGGCAGGCCACCTGCTGCTCAGCTACTGCGACCGCATCCTTAGCCAGTGCCAGGAGGCCTGCCGTGCCCTGGAGGATCTGCACAACCTCCGCGGCGGCTCGCTGATCGTGGGTGCCAGCCAGACCACCGGCACCTACCTGATGCCGCGGATGATCGGGCTGTTCCGCCAGAAGTATCCGGATGTGGCTGTGCAACTGCAGGTGCACAGCACCCGCCGCACCGGCTGGAGCGTGGCCAATGGCCAGGTCGACCTGGCGATCATCGGCGGGGAACTGCCCGGTGAGCTCAACGACCTGCTGCAGGTGGTGCCCTACGCCAGCGATGAACTTGCCCTGGTTCTGCCCGTCAAGCATCCTCTGGCCCGGTTGGCCGAGCTCACCAAGGACGATCTCTACCGCCTCGGCTTCGTGTGCCTGGATGCCCAGTCCACCACCCGCAAGATGGTGGACCAGCTGCTGGGCCGCTCCGGTCTCGATGTGGCGCGGCTGAAGATCGAGATGGAGCTCAACTCCTTCGAGGCGATCAAGAACGCCGTGCAGAGTGGCCTCGGTGCCGCCTTCCTGCCGGTGGTCTCGATCGAGCGGGAACTCTCGGCCGGCAGCCTGCATCGCCCCCAGGTGGCCGACCTGCTGGTGCGGCGTCAGCTCAAGCTGATCACCCACCCGGCCCGCTACTGCTCCCGGGCTGCTGACGCCTTCCGGCGCGAGGTGCTGCCGGTGTTCGCCAGTGCCGACAGCCCCCTGCGCCGCCCCCTGCAATCCCAGGCCAGCGCCGATGCGGTGGCGGCCGTGCAGGCCTGAGCAGCAGCATCAGGCCCGCACTTCTTCAGGCCACCAGCTGCTTCAGAACTGATCGGCCTCCGGCGTCACTCCCACGGTGTCGTCCGCCACGCCGCGGGTCACGAACTGGTTCTCGCGAACGTCGGTCTGGTAGACGCAGCGCACCACCGGCTTGTCCTTCACAGACCCCACATAGGCGAAGGTGTTCATCCGCTGCTTGCACTGGCGCATCTGCTCGGCGGTCACCGCCCCCTCCCGCTGCAGCACACTCCAGTTCTCCCGGCGGATTACGCAGCCTGGCCGCAGGATCGGCTGGGTCACGAAGCTGGTGCTCGGGTTCATCGTGGTGTAGATCTCCACATCCATCACGAAGGCACTGGCACCCCACTGGCGGCAGAACTCCGGATCGGGCACCGCCATGTCCAGCTGCTGGGAGCTGGCGATGTTGCCCTGGTTGCCCTGGGTGGTGCTGGCGATGCCGGTGCCGATGCCGATGCCCACCACCAGCACCCCGGCCAGCACGGCCAGGGTGCCCAGGTTGAACTGCACCGGGGGACCGCCCTGGCCGCCGCCGCCAGCTGCCCCGGCGGGCCCGCCGGGTCCAGCGCCTGCCTGCCTGGGCCGGCCGGATCCACGTTCGTAGCGCTCGGCGTAGCGGGGTTCGCTGCCCCGTTCACTCCAGCGCTGGTCTCCGTCGTAACGGCTGCGGGGGGAACGTGTCATAGCGATTCAGGGGTGCGGGGCAGGCCCATCGAGTAGTTGAGCACCCGGCAATCGGGGTTGTATCGAAGCTCGCCGGCCTGCAGCAGCTCACGGATGGTGCCCTCCAGATCCGAGCCGATGCGGCGCAGGTTGTACTCGCTCAGCTCGGCCCCGGCCTGGGCCTCCACCAGCTGGCGGAACCGCTGCTGCACCTTCTCCAGCACCGGGGAATCCCACTGAAATTCGTTGTCTGGATCGAGATCGAGGGTGAGCTGACCTGGATCCGGAATCAGGTTGCCGTCCTCCACCCTGGCTGTGAACAGCCGCACGTGACGGGTGGTGGACTTGAGCAGCTGGTCGGCCATGGCGAGGGGAACACCCGAGCCACAACTTTAGGTAGCGATCTCAGGCGCCACGGTTCGGGCAGCTTTCTCCAGGCCATTCCCCTGCCGTCGCCCTGGCCCGCTGCCGACGGCGACCACCCTATGGTTGCCGCTGGTTTGCCTCTTGGAAATGCGCGTCGCCATCGCCGGTGCCGGCCTGGCTGGCCTGGCCTGTGCCAAGTACCTCTGCGACGCCGGCCACACGCCAATCGTGGTGGAGGCCCGGGATGTGCTCGGTGGCAAGGTGGCAGCCTGGCAGGACGAGGATGGCGATTGGTACGAGACCGGTCTGCATATCTTTTTCGGCGCCTACCGCAACATGCGCCAGCTGTTCAAGGAGCTGGACATCGAGGACAGGCTGCAGTGGAAGAGCCACTCGATGATCTTCAACCAGAAGGAAACCCCCGGCACCTACAGCCGCTTCGACTTCCCCGACATCCCCGCGCCCTTCAATGGTGTGGCGGCCATTCTCGGCAACAACGACCTGCTCACCTGGCCGGAGAAAATCGCCTTCGGCATCGGCCTGGTGCCAGCGATGCTGCGCGGCCAGCAGTACGTGGAGGAGTGCGATCAATATTCCTGGACCGAGTGGCTGCGGCTGCACAACATCCCCGAGCGGGTGAACGATGAGGTGTTCATCGCCATGGCCAAGGCGCTGAACTTCATCGATCCCGACGAGATCTCCAGCACAGTGGTGCTCACGGCGCTCAACCGCTTCCTGCAGGAGAGCGACGGCTCGAAGATGGCCTTCCTCGATGGCAATCCCCCCCAGCGTCTCTGCCAGCCGATCGTCGACTACGTCACGGAACGGGGCGGGGAGGTGCACCTCAACGCTCCTCTGCGTGAAATCCAGCTCAACGCCGATGGCTCGGTGAGCGGCTTCCGCATCGGCGGCATCAAGGGCCAGGAGGGCTACACCCTCAAGGCCGATGCCTATGTGAGCGCCATGCCGGTGGATCCCTTCAAGAAGTTGATCCCCGAGCCCTGGAAGTCGATCCCCTACTTCCAGAAACTCGATGGGCTCAATGGCGTGCCGGTGATCAACATCCACCTCTGGTTCGACCGCAAGCTCACCGAGATCGACCACCTGCTGTTCAGCCGCAGCCCGTTGCTCAGCGTGTACGCCGACATGAGCAACACCTGCCGCGAATACGAGGATCCAGAGCGCTCGATGCTCGAGCTGGTGTTCGCACCCGCTAAAGACTGGATCGGCCGCTCCGACGACGACATCGTCGCCGCCACCATGGAGGAACTGAAGCGCCTGTTCCCGATGCACTTCACGGGCGACGACCAGGCCCAGCTGCGCAAGGCGATCGTGGTGAAGACGCCGCAGTCGGTCTATAAGACCGTGCCCGGCTGCCAGCAGCTGCGCCCCGACCAGGTCTCGCCGATCGCCAATTTCTTCCTGGCCGGCTGCTACACCATGCAGCGCTACCTGGCGTCGATGGAGGGGGCCGTGCTCAGCGGCAAGCAGTGCGCCCAGGCGATTGTCCGGTCGGAAGCTGGTCGGCTGGGCAGCGCTGCTGCCAATCTGGCTGCGGTTTGAGCGGCCGTGCTTTGAGCAGTGGTGAGGTGCTGGCAGAGCAGCCTGCGGGTGCGGTGGCGCTGCCTTCTCTGGACGAGGCGTTCGAGGCCTGCCGGCGGGAAACCGCGGAGTGGGCCAAGACCTTCTATCTGGGCACCCTGCTGATGCCGCCGGACAAGCGGCGGGCCATCTGGGCGATCTATGTGTGGTGCCGGCGCACCGACGAACTGATGGACAGCCCCGAGGCCCAGCAGCGCCCCGTGGCGGAGCTGGGGCAGCGGCTGGATGCCTGGGAGCTGCGCACCCGGGGCCTGTTCAACGGCGAGGTGCGCGATGGCCTCGATCTGGCGATGCGCGACACCCTCAACCGCTATCCCCAGCCGATCCAGCCCTACCTGGACATGATCGAGGGGATGCGCATGGATCTGGCGTGTCACCGCTATGCCACCTTCGCCGATCTGGAGCTCTACTGCTACCGGGTGGCTGGCACGGTTGGGCTGATGACCCAGGAGGTGATGGGGGTGGATCCGGCCTACACCTCAGCCCCCTGGAGTGAACGCCCGGACACTTCGGAGGCGGCCGTGGCTCTGGGGATTGCCAACCAGCTCACCAACATCCTGCGGGACGTGGGCGAGGACAGGGGCCGGGGGCGGATCTACCTGCCCCTCGATGAGCTTGAGCGCTTCGGCTACAGCGAGCAGGAGCTGATGGCTGGGGCGCTTAACGACAACTGGCGCGCTCTGATGCGCTTCCAGCTGGAGCGGGCGCGCGCCTGGTTCGCCCGCTCCGAGGCGGGTGTGCGCTGGCTGGCCCCCGATGCCCGCTGGCCGGTGTGGGCATCACTGCGGCTCTATCGCGGCATTCTCGATGTGATTGAGCAGCATGATTACGACGTGTTCAGCAAGCGGGCCTACGTACCCCGTGCCGGCAAGCTGCTTGATCTGCCCTTCTCCTACATGGTGGCCCAGGCCCGTTGAAGGGGTGGCCCTCAGGTTGCCGTGTCCAGGATCCAGCGCTGCAGGATCGGATTCACCAGCTCCGGCGCCTCGTCATGGGGGCAGTGGCCCACCCCGGGGAGCACCACCAGCTCTGCCACGCAGGCAAAGCGCTCCGCCCAGGCGCGGGCCTCAGCTGGATTTTCCCAGGGGTCCTGTTCGCCCCAGAGCAGCCGCACCGGCACCGGACCCAGCCCGTCGTCCAGAGGCTCACTCAGCTCGGCAAGCAGCTGGGGGGCAAGATGGTCATCGAACAGGTTCACGAACCCGCGGAAGCTCTCGATCGCCCCGGGATCGGTGCTGGGGCGGTGCAACAGGCTCACCAGCTCCTCATCCACGTGGGCGCCACTGGGATAGGCCTGGGCCAGCACCCGGCGGATGAAGCGTGGTTGGGCCAGTACCCGGAACAGTGGCGCCAGCAGCCAGCGCTGGCGCACAAGCTGCTTGAGGGCGGGCCTGCCGGCGCGGGCCAGAACGGGTTGCTCCGCCAGCCGTTTGTCGTCGAGGGTGCGCTGGGCGCAGTCGATCAGCACAACCTGGCTTGGCGGCTGGCGGCGCTTGCGCAGCAGGCGGGCAGCGGTGAGGGCCACCATGCCGCCGATCGAGTTACCCACCAGGTGGAGGCGCTGCTCGCTCGGAGGGCTGAATGCCAGGGCCAGATCGGCCACCAGCTCAGCCCAGAGGTTGAAGCAGTAGCGCACGGAGCCCGCTCTGGGAGTCTCCCCCGGCAGACAGGACGGCGGCTTGTCACTGGCGCCGAAACCAAGCAGATCAACGGCCAGCACCTCGCTCTCACCAGCCAGAGCCGGCACGGTATGGCGCCAGTGACCGCTGGAGGCGCCGAAACCATGCACCAGCACCACCCGCTGGGCGGCCGCTGGATCACCAGCTCTGCGAAGGCCGATGCGGTGGCCCCTCCAGGACCAGTACTGGGCGGGAAGCTGGCTCAGACGGTGGCCTTCTGATTGTCGAGGAGCTGCTTGAGCTTGGCGAGTTCGCCCGCCCAGCGGGGATCAGGAGCTTCGCTGTTCACCTGATCGGCATGCACCACCTTGTTCACCACCTGGCGCAGGGGGGTCGGGTTGCCGCCGCTGCGACGATCGGCGCCGCCGGTGCGGGTTTCCTTGCGCTCGGATACCTCGATGCGCAGCGCATTGCCCCCGAACTGACGCCCGTTGAGCGCGCTGATCACCGCCTCCGCCTGTTTCTGGTCGTCGACATTGGCGAAGCCGAAGCCGCGGCATTCACCGGTTTCCCGGTCGACCACAGGCTTGAAGCGCACCCCCTCTCCCACGCCGGTGAACAGAGCCTCAAGCTCCTGGGCATCAAACGACTGCGGCAGGTTGCCGACGTAGAGACGAACGCTCATGGGAGGGAACGGGAAAGAGAAACAGGAAATACTTCCGCTGGCAATGAAACAGCCGATGGGCTGGCGATGAACAAGCCAGTTGGCATGAAGCAGCTGATGGGGAACAGCCGGCGAGGACAAACCTCAGTCTCACGCCTTCGCACCCAGAAGTTAACCACGGCGGCTGTCCAGCCAGCGGCGGGCGGTGAGCAGCGCCTGATCGCGCTGGCCTGCCCCGTCCGGGGGAATGCGACCGAAGGCCCGTTCCAGGGTGAGGTGGTGGAGCAGTGCGCCCAGTTCCGGACCGGCGGCCAGCCCCAGGGCCCTGCCCAGTTCCTCGCCGTTGAGCGGGGGGCGGGGGTGATAGAGCGGGTGGTCGGGATCCTGCCAGTGCTGGAGTGCCTCCCTCGCCTTGGCCACCGGCAGCCTCAGCAGCAGGGCCGGCAGATCCCCGTCCAGCTGCCGATGCAAGCGCAGCCGCTTGTCCTCGTCCAGGCCATCAAGCCCAGCGCAGCCGTTGTGCAGTTCCGCCCACCAGCCGCGCAGGCAGCTGCAGCTCTGCTCCAGGCGCCGGGAGCCGCGCAGCTGGCGCACCGCGGCTCCCGGCAGCAGTGTGGCCAGCCGGGCCCGCGGCAGCGCCCGCTGGATCTGCTCCCTGTCCAGGCCCCTGGCCGCCGCCGCCGCCAGGCTCAGACCGGCGAGTGGGTTCCCAGCCGCCTGATCGGCGTTCCAGGGCTGCAGCAGGCCCAGGCTGAGGGCCTGGGCCAGGCCTTGTTGCCCCTCGCTGCTGGCGGCCAGCCGTTCCAGCTCCGCGAGCACCCGTTCGCCAGCCACATCGGCCAGCCGTCCGGCGTGGCGACCGATCCAGCCGAGGCTGGTGGCATCCAGCTCCAGGCCCAGCTCCCAGGCCAGTCGTACGCCGCGCAGCAGGCGCAGCGGGTCGTCGAGAAGGTTGCCCTCGCTGATGGCAACCAGCCGGCCCCTGCGTAGGTCGTCCAGGCCGCCGGTGGGATCGAGCAGCGGACCACCGGCCTGCAGGGGCAGGGCCAGAGCGTTGGCGCTGTAGTCGCGGCGCAGCAGATCGGCGCTCAGATCCGGCCCCTGCTGGCGGGCCAGATCGATCGTCCAATCCCCCAGCACCAGCCTGGCCATGTCCCGTTCGGCATCCAGCACCACACAGGTGCCGCCCTGGCGCCTGGCCAGGTCACGGGCCAGGCGGATCGCGCCATCGCTCACCACCAGATCGAGATCCGGCCGGGCCCGCAGCCGGCCCAGCAGGGCGTCGCGCACCGCACCACCCACCAGCGCCGTTCCCGTAGGCAGATCCTGGCGCCTCAGGGGCCAGCCTTCCGCAGCCAGCGCCTGCCAGAGCAGGGCTTCCAGCTCACCAGCCACAGCCGTCAGAATGGGGATCTGGCGAGGTTCGGCCGGCATGTGCATCTGTGTGGATTGCCACTGGGTCGACCGCTGTCAGGCCTACCACGCGGTCGAGCGCCAGCATGGGGTGGCCCACCTCACGGCTCAGCCCGATTTTCAGCCGCGTCAGCCCCGCATTCATGTGCAGGTGCTCGATCTCCCTGCCGGGGGCGTTGGCGTGGAGTGGGATGTGCGCGCCTGTGAGAGTTTTGATCCCGAGCCAGGCCGCTGGCAGCGGCTGAGGCCTGGCCACCCCTTGCCGGCCTGACCGTTTCCTCCATCCCCCCAGCCGGCCTGATGACCGCCGCCTTTCCAGCCCCGGTCGCCGCCGGTCCAATTCGCAAGGCCACGGTGCTGGCGCTGCACAGCAGTGGCGCGCAACTGGGCGTGGGCCTGCGTTGGCTCGATCGCTCCCGGCCCGACGTGATTCGCTGTTTCAGCCCGGGCCGCGACCTGGCCAATGTCCTGATCAGCTGCGTGGAGGAGGTGTGCCCTGCGGCTCACTGGCCGGCCCTGGCGCGTCTGGCTGTGGCCACGGGCCCAGGGGGCTTTACCAGCACCCGTCTCACCGTTGTGCTGGCCCGCACCCTGGCTCAGCAGCTGGCGCTGCCCCTCGACGGCGTGGGCAGCCTGGTGCTGATGGCCCGTCGCCTGGACCTGGGCGGTCCCACCTGGCTGGTGCAGGAGCTGCCGCGGCGTGGGGTGGTGGCGGGTCTCTATGGTCCAGACCCCGACCGCCCAGGAGTGATGCGCGAGTGGCTGGCCCCCCGGCTGCATGCCGATCAGGCAGCTCTCCAGACCCTCAGCCCCGCCCCCTGGCTGCCGGCTGAGGAGGACACAGAGGCGGACGTGCTGGCGTTGCTCGATCTGGCCGCTGCGGCCCACTCTCAGGCCATGGCGGCTCCCTGGCAGCCGGTGCTGCCGATCTATCCCACGTCGCCGGTGGCGCTGGCCTGATCGGGATGTCTGCCCTGCCCCGCCGGAAACGGCCAGCCTCCAAGACACGGCCCTCCCCCCATCGGCCTGCTGACGCCAGCCGACCACGGTCAGTGCGTTCGCGGGCTCCAGGGCGCCGCTTTCCACTGCTGCGCCTGGGGGTGCTGTTCGCCGCGGCTGGCCTGCTCTGGCTCTCGCGCGGCTGGTGGTGGCCCACGCCGCCGCCGCCGCAGCTGATCCTGGTGCTGGGGGGAGATGTGGACCGGGAGCGCCACGCCGCAGCGCTGGCCGGGGAGCTCGGCCTGCCTGTGGTGGTGAGCGGTGGCAGCAACCCCGAGTACGCCCACTGGTTGTTCGAGCAGCGCCAGGGACTGCCTCCCGGCCAGGTGCAGTTGGATTACCGCGCCCGCGACACCCTCTCCAACTTCACGTCCCTCGTGGACGATCTGCAACGGGCCCGCATCCGCCACGCTCTGCTCGTCACCAGCAGTGACCACATGGACCGGGCCATGCTGGTGGGCCGGGTGGTGGCCGGCAGCCGCGGCATTCATCTCACGCCTGAGCCCGTCGATTGCGGTGATCTCTGCCGTCCGGAGGGGCGACGCAAGATCTGGGGCGATGGCCTGCGGGCGCTGGTCTGGCTGGTTACGGGGCGGGATCTGCGCCATTGGGCGGCAGAGCATCTGGGACCCGGGCACTGAGCAGGTCGCCCATGCCCACCAATCCCAGGTCGAGCAGGGCATTGATCTGCTGCTGACAGGCGGCTGTGGCCGCATCCAGATCGGGCCGCCGCCGCGAAGGCGGCGGCGGAATGGGGGTGCCGATGCGGATGTGCACCGGCACCAGTCGCAGGCGCCCCCCGCCGGGGCCCAGGGCCCGGTGGCTGTTGATGATCGCCACCGGCAGCAACGGCACCCCGGCCCGGGCGGCCAGCAGGGCGGCGCCGGCCTGGGGTTCATTCACCCGGCCGTCCCGCTGGCGGGTGCCGTCGATGAACACGCCGATCGCCCAGCCCTCCTCGAGGCGGTCGGTGGCGGTGCGGATCGCCTCGCGATCACTGGCGCCGCGGGCCACCGGGTAGGCGCCGCAGGCCCGGATGATCGCTCCCAGCAGGGGTACTCGGAACAGCTCGGCCTTGGCCATGAAGGCCACCGGCCTGCCCAGGGCATGGCCCAGCAGGGGGGGGTCGAGGTGGGAGCCGTGGTTGGCCACCACCACCAGCGCCCCCTCCATGGGCACGTGGCCGTTGCCGGCGGTGCGCCCGCGGAACAGCAGCCTGTAAACCGGAAACACCAGCAGGTAGCTGATCAGCCGGTAGGTGAGGCTGGGACGCGGGGTGCGGATCAAGGCTGGGGGCTCAGCCCGTTTGCGCCGCCGCAGTGCCCGCTTCATCGCGTTCACCGGCCGGCTGCCAGGCCGCGGCGTGAGATTGCTCACAGGCCCAGATCGGCGGCACTGGCGATCTGGGCGGTGCTCACGCTGGGGCAACTGCGCTTGATCAGACCACTGAGTACGTTGCCGGGGCCGATCTCCACAGCGGTGTCGATGCCGGCCGCGCTGAGGGCATCCATGGTCTCGCGCCAGCGCACGCCGGTGGTCATCTGGTTGCGCAGCCGCTCTTTCAGAGCGGCCCCATCGCGCTGGGGGGTCGGGTCGGTGTTGCTCAGTACGGGGATGGCGGCATCGGCGAAGGCCACGGTGTCCAGAGTGGCGGCGAAGCGGGCCGCAGGCCCGGCCATGAAGGGGGAATGGAAGGCGCCGCTCACGGCCAGGGGAATGGCCCGCTTGCACTGCAGGGCTCCACTCACATGGGCCACGGCCTCGGGCATGCCGGAGAGCACCACCTGTGCGCTGCTGTTGTCGTTGGCGATCACCACGTCAGGGTGGGCGGCCACCAGGGCTTCCAGTGCAGCGCGGTCGAAGCCCATCACCGCTGTCATCGCTCCGCCGCCGGCCTCGGCCATCAGCGCGCTGCGGGTCTGGATCAGCCGCAGGCCCGTGGCGAAGTCGAACACATCAGCCGCGTAGAGGGCCACCAGTT
>JBIIXY010000016.1:0-34940 GCA_044347105.1 Prochlorococcaceae cyanobacterium | reverse complement strand
CCCGTTTCGCGGCGGTGGTGATGGTGTCCCTGAGGAAGGCTTCGTCGTTGAGCCTGGCGCTGTCGCAGCCGTAGAGCTCGAGGATGCAGTGCTTGCCCACCGTGTCGGAACAGGTTGGTGGGGCGCAGGCAGGGGTGGATTGGACTGCAGGGCAGGCGGCGATCCATCCAGGGTTCGGGTGGAGCGACTGAAGGGTCTGGACCATCAAGGGTCAAGGCAAGTGACCCAACAAATGTAAAGCCAAATCAGGGCCCATCGATGTGGGTGCGCCCACCGGTTGGCCCCATGCCCCTGGCGCACGCTTGATTTGAAGCAGTGAAGGCGCATCGATGGCCCCCACCCCTACCGTCCTGGTGGTGAATGCGGGCAGTTCCAGCATCAAGCTGGTGCTGTGTGATCGCCAGGGCCGTCGCCTCTGGCAGGAGCAGCGCGCCTGGGGGGTGACCGCCGACGCCGACCTGCAGGCTCTGCTGCGCGCGTGGCTGCTGCCATTGCTGCTCGATGGGGATGCCGCGCCAAAGCTGGTGGTGCATCGGCTGGTGCACGGCGGCTCCCGTTTCACCGCTCCCACCGCTCTCACCACCGAGGTGCGTGGGGCCCTGGCTGAGCTGGTGCCGCTGGCCCCGCTGCACAACGGTCCGGCCCTGGACGTGATCCGCTGGCTGGGGGAGCAGGCGCCCGCGGCCTCCCTGCCCCAGTGGGCCTGCTTCGACACCGCCTTTCATGCCACCCTCCCGGAGCCCGCCTACACCTACGCGATCCCTGCCGACTGGCGGCGGCAGGGGCTGCGCCGCTTCGGCTTCCACGGTCTCAACCACCAGCATGTGGCCGAGACCGTGGCGGCCAGTGAGCCCGGGGTGCACCGCCTGATCAGCTGCCATCTCGGTGCCGGGTGCTCCCTCTGCGCGGTGGCGATCCCGGCCGAGGGCCCTCCGCACAGTGTCGACACCACCATGGGCTTCACACCGCTGGAGGGTCTGGTGATGGCCAGCCGCAGCGGCAGCGTGGATCCGGGCCTGTTGCTGCATCTGCTGCGCCAGGGACTCAGCGCCGCCGCGCTGGATCAGGCCCTGAACCGCCAGAGCGGCCTGCTGGGGATCTCCGGCATCAGCGGCGACATGCGCGAGCTGCGCCAGGCAGCCGGCACGGGCCATGCCGGGGCTCAGCTGGCGATCGCGGTGTTCCGCCACCGGCTGCGGCAGGCGATCGCTGCCATGGCTGCCAGCCTCGGCGGGGTGGATGCCATCGCCCTCACCGGTGGCATCGGTGAGCACGACCAGGCCCTGGCCGCCGAACTGGAGCAGGAGCTGGCCTGGCTGGCGCCGCTGCGCTGGCTGCGGGTGCCCGCGGATGAGGAGGGACTGATGGTGCGTCAGTGTCTGGCGGCTGGGGCTTGATCTGGCCTTAACCAGCAAGGGCCCCGGCGTTCCCACTCTGGGAATGGAACCTGTCGCTATCCAATCCCCCTTGCCATGGTCGCCATCACCGCCGACGCGCTGATCCTGCGCAGCATGCAGTCCCTGGCCGACCATGCCGATCTGCGCGAACTCAATCCCGGCGATGTGGTGTTCACGGCCGGGGAACCGGGCGACAGCTTCTTCGGGGTGCTCGACGGCCAGGTGCGTCTGGCCTGGGGCGATGGCCGCCGGAGCGAACTGCTGCATGCCGGCCAGTGTTTCGGAGAAGGTGCCCTGGTGCAGCAAAGCCACACCCGCCACGGCACCGCCACGGTGATCGAACCGAGCCGCCTGCTGGTGTTCAACCGGGAAACCTTCCTGTTTGCCCTCGACACCCTGCCGATGTTCGCCCTGGAACTGCTGGCGTCCCTGGAGGAGCGGATGCGGGCCGTTCGCCTGCTCTCGGCTCGTTAGTGCGGCGTTAACCCTCCCTGGCCAGGGTTGATCCAGACGTCCCCCCTTGCCATGACCACTGCCATCGCCATGACGACCCCCATGACCGCCCTCGAGGCCTTCGCCGCCATTCCCCTGGCGGCGGTGTGCTGCGACCAGAGCTTCGCGGCCGAGGAGGCCAAGCTGATCCGGGAGCAGCTGTTGAGCAGGGCCCCGTACCGCACGATGGAGCCCTATGCCTTCGGCGTACTGTTCTCCGGCCTGCTGGCACGCTTCCGGGCCGAGTCGTGGCAGGGGCTGGTGGCGGCGGCGGCCCCCCTGCTCGAGCCAGCCCAGAGGGACACCGCCTACGCCCTGGCCTGCCAGCTCGTGCACTGCGACCGCTGTGTGGAGCCGGCTGAGCGGGAGTTTCTGCTCGCCTTGGCCGAGGCCCTGGACCTGGACCGGCAGCGTCGCGATCAGGTGCTGGATGTGTGCGACCTGCTCAACCGCGACTGTCTGGCTCCAGGCCAGGCCTGAGCCCTATCCGGCTTTCACCCCGGGGATGAAGCGGCGCTCGTGCTGGGCGCCGGCGAGCATGCGGTTCCAGTAGAGGGCCGGCAGGATCTTGCGCTTCACAAACCACATGCTCCAGCGCTCCTTGGTGGGATCGAGCGGGAACGACGGGGCGGGCTCGGCCTTGTAGTTGAACTCGGCCATGATCGTCTTGCCGTAGCCGGTGATCAGCGGGCAGCAGCTGTAGCCGTCGTAGGCGGCCGCGATCGGCAGGCCATCGAGGTGGGCCAGCAGGTTGGCCACCACCACTGGCGCCTGGCCGCGCACGGCCGCGGCGGTTTTGGAGTTGGGCATGCCGCTCACATCGCCCAGGGAGAACACGTTGGGGTAGCGCACGTGCTGCAGGTTGAACTGGTCCACCTCCACGAATCCGGCGCCATTGGCCAGCGGGCTGCTGGCCACCACGTCGGGCGCCGCCATCGGCGGGGTCACGTGCAGCAGGTCGTAGGGGATCACCTCCTCACGGGTCGTTTCCCCCTCCGTCACCTTGAACACCGCTTCTTTGTTGTCAGCGCGCACGGCGGTGAGCACATGGCTGTAGCGGGCATCAATGCCCTTGCGCTTCACCACCTCCCGCAGCGGCGCCGCATAGGCCGGGATGCCGAAGATGCCCGGGGTGGCGGTGGCGTAGATCACCTTGGCGTTGAGACGCTTCTTCTTGAAGACGTCGTCGGCCAGGTAGGCGATCTTCTGGGGCGCGCCTGGGCACTTGATCGGCATCGGCGCGCAGGTGAACACGGCGTTGCCGCCCTTGAAGGCCTGAATCGCCTCCCAGGTGTAAGCAGCGAAGTCCTTGCTGTAATTGCTGCACACGCCGCCTTTGCCGAGGGCCTCACTGAGCCCCTCAACCTTGTCCCAGCAGAGCTTGAGGCCAGTGGCCACGATCAGCACGTCGTAGCTGAGGGTGTCGCCGGCGGTGGTGGTGACCGTGTTGTGGTCGGGGTCGAAGCCGGCAGCGCCGGCCTGGATCCAGTGCACGCCGGAGGGGATCAGGTCGCGCTCGGCGCGGTGGGTCTCCTCCAGGCTGAACACGCCGCCACCCACCAGGGTCCAGCCCGGTTGGTAGTAGTGATCGGCCGAGGGCTCCAGGATCGCCACATCCAGGGCGGTGCGGGCCCGCTTGAGCTGGGCGGCAACGGTGATGCCGGCAGCGCCGCCGCCAACGATCAGGATCTGGTGGTGGGCCATGGGCGGGGCAGGGCGCGGAAGTGGGGGTGAGCAGCGGCTCGGCCCAGGCTCCGCCTCGGCTGCCGACTCATTCACCTCAGATCTAGGCACTCCCGTGGCCCGCCACCATCCTTTGCAGCGAACCTTTGCAGCGAACGTTTCCAGCTTGCCCGCCCGCGCCCGTGGCCTGGATCACACCGCTGGCTGCTCCACATCCCGCTTGAGCAGGGCATAGAGATAGTCGGGCGACTTGTAACGGCTGGGCAGACATTTCTGCAGCAGGCTCAGCCGGTCCCAGCAGACGGTGCGCTGGATGGCCTCAAAGCTGCTGCCCTTGCGGATCAGCAGCCGCAGTGCCTTGCAATAGCTGGGGTAGCCAGCCTCCAGTTCGCCGATCGTGAGTTTCGCGGCTGAAGACATGCGCGGGATGGCGATGGGGAGGAATGGCAGCCGAGCCGTCTCGCTGGCATCACGGCCCATCCTCGCCTGCGGCAGGCTCCCGCCGGTTAAAACCAGAGCAAATCGAAAGACGCTGGCCCTGCGACAGTGGCAGGGACGCCCCAGTCCATCAGCCCGATGATCGAGCGCCTGAGCCTGCGTCAGCCCGACGACTGGCACGTGCACCTGCGCGACGGCGCGATGCTGCAGGCGGTGGCCCCGGCCACGGCCGCCCAGTTCGCCCGGGCGATCGTGATGCCCAACCTGCGGCCGCCGATCACCACGGTGGCTGCCGCCAGCGCCTACCGGGAACGCATCCGCGCCGCCCTGCCCGAGGGCAGCGGTTTCACACCGCTGATGACGGCCTACCTCACCGACAGCATTGATCCAGAGGAGATCGAGCGGGGCTTCGGCGAGGGCGTGTTCACCGCCGCCAAGCTCTACCCGGCTGGTGCCACCACCAACTCCGATTCCGGCGTCACGGCGATCGCCCGGATCGAGCCGGTGCTGGCGGTGATGGAGCGGATCGGCATGCCGCTGCTGATTCACGGCGAGGTCACCGACGGTGACATCGACATCTTCGATCGCGAGGCCGTATTCATCGAGCGTGTGCTGGAGCCGCTCCTGCAGCGCCACCCGGGGCTGAAGGTGGTGCTGGAGCACATCACCACCAGCGACGCCGCCGATTTCGTGCGCAGCGGCCCGGCCAACCTGGCAGCCACGATCACGCCCCACCACCTGCACATCAACCGCAACGCGATGTTCGCCGGTGGCCTGCGGCCCGACTTCTACTGCCTGCCGGTGGCCAAGCGCGAACTGCACCGCATCGCCCTGCGGGCGGCGGCCACCTCCGGCAACCCGAAGTTTTTCCTGGGCACCGACTCGGCGCCCCACAGCCGCGAGGCCAAGGAATCGGCCTGCGGCTGCGCCGGCATCTTCAACGCGCCGTTCGCGATCGAGAGCTACGCGGTGGTGTTCGAGCAGGAACAGGCGCTGGAGAAACTGGAGGCCTTCGCCTCGGAGTTCGGGCCGCGCTTCTACGGGCTGCCGCTCAACGAGGGCACGATCACCCTGGAGCGGCAGCCGCAGGAGGTGCCGGCCGCGCTGCAGTTCCCGCTGCTCGAGCCTGGGGCAGGCCCAGTCCCGCTGGTGCCGTTCCATGCCGGCAAAACCCTGCCCTGGCGGTTGGTGTGACCCCTTCAGCGGGGGATCATCCGCTCAGAAGCACAGGCAGCTGAGCAGCTGGTCGGCCTGCTCGGTGCTGTGGTCGGAGCGGGTGATGCCGGCGTTTTCGCTGATCTTGCGCAGGGTGCGCACGGTTTCCGTGATGTAGGCACCCTTGTTAAGCATCAGGGCCTCGGCCCGCGCTCCCATGGCGGCGTCGGTGATCTCCGCCCGGGTCGGGGTGCCGCGGTGGGCCATGGTGTCGAGCACCTCGGTGGCCCAGATGCAGGGCACGTGGGCTGCGGCGCACACCCGCAGGATCTCCTCCTGGATGCCGCTGAGGGCATCCCAGCCGCACTCCACCGCCAGATCGCCGCGGGCAATCATCACGCCCAGAGGGATGGGCTGGCCCATGGCGGTGAGCAGCAGCCTGGGCAGGTTGAGAAAGGCCTGGTGGGTCTCGATCTTGAGCACCAGGCCGCCGCAGGCGGTCGCCTGGTCCGCCAGGGCCTGCTGCAGGCAGCGGATGTCGGCTTCGCTGCGCACGAAGGACACATTGATCAGATCGGCGTGGCGGCAGGCCAGCGCCAGATCCTCCCGGTCCTTGGCGGTGAGGGCGGGGATCCGCAGGCAGCTGTCGGGCAGGTTGATGCCCTTGTCGGCCCGCAGGCGGCTGCCCCTGGCGCGGGCCTGCACGATCTCCAGCTCCACCTCCGGCTGCCCGTCACCGGCAGGGCTCACCACCACAGCCTCGATCTTGCCGTCGTCGAACAGCACCCGCTGGCCCGCTTCCAGATCCGCCAGCACCTCCGGCAGGCTGCAGCTCACCCGGGCTGGGGCTGCAGCCGGCCCGTCCTGGGTGTCTGGCCCAGCTTCGCCGCCGAGGCGCAGGCGGTCGCCGCGCTGCAGCAGCAGCTCCCCCGGACACGCCGGCAGGGTCGCCACCTCCAGGCGCACGGGCCCGCCCTCCTGGCGGAACACCAGCCCTGCCACGAAGCGGCAGTGCTGGCGAGCCTGCAGCAGCACGCCTTGCTCCAGGCGGGTCTCCACCACCAGCTCCCGCCAGCGCCCCGAGGCATCCCGGCTGCGCAGGCGGTCGCCGCTGTCGAGCTGCCGCCAGCTGTCCCCCACCACCGGCAGCAGCGTGAGCTGGGGCTCGCTTCCCGCCGGCGCTGTGCTTCCCGCCGGCAGCGCCAGGATCCGGGCGGGCTGCAGCAGCCGGCCGTAGCGATCGCGTTCCGGCCTGGCACTCACCACGCCCGGCAGCGGCGGCAGGGGACCGGTGCGCAGTTTGGGGCCGGCCAGATCCATCGCAACCCGGCAGGGCCTCTGCTGGGCCTGGGCGGCGGCGCGCACCTGGGCCGTCAGCGCCGTCCACACCGCCGGGGAGTCATGGGCGCAGTTGATCCGGGCCACGTCCATGCCGGCGCTCACCAGCTCGGGGATCAGGGAGGGGTCTTCGGTGGCTGCCGCCGGCAGGGTCACCATCACGGCCCGGCTGCTGCCCAGCAGCTGTTCGCTGTGCTGGCGCAGCAGGTCATGGCCCTGCACAAACGAAACGGGAGGGGTGGCTTCCCCATGCCCGGTTCCGCCGTCAGAGCTGGCTCCCGCGCTGGCGCAGAGGCTCTCCACCACGCCGATCACGCTGTTGAGGCTGGCCAGCAGATGGGGATCGCAGCCGGCCAGGGTGCTCAGACCCCGCCGGCGCAGGGTCTCCTGCAGGCTGGGCTGGTGGGGGCGGTGATGGTTGTGGCGGTGAAACGCCACGAAATGGAGCAGGTTGCGGGCGCTGGCCTTGTAGGGGGCTGCCACGGGGGCCAGCAGGGCGGCCTGCTCCTGCTCAAAGGCCAGCAGCTGCCGGCGCAGCGCCAGCAGCTGCTCACGGAGTCCTGCCAGCTCATCAGCCGCCGGCCCGGTCATGGCTGGCCGGCGTTGGCGTCGAGATCGCAGGCCATCACCAGGGGTCTGGGCTCCACCTTCCAGATCCGCTGGGCGTATTCGCCGATCGAGCGATCGGAGGAGAAGTGGCCGCTGCGGGCGGTGTTGAGGATGCTCATCCGTTGCCAGCGGCTCTGATCCCGCCAGGCCAGGGCCACATCGTCCTGAGCGCGGCTGTAGTCGGCGAAGTCGGCCAGCAGAAAATAGGGATCCCGCCCCCGCAGGTTGTCGGTGAGCGGCCGGAAGAGATCGCCGTCGCCCTCGCTGAAGAAGCCGCTGTCGAGCAGTTCGAAGGCTTCCCGCAGCAGGGGTTGGTGCTCCAGGAACTCCCAGGGGCGGTAGGGGGAGCGCAGCTCGGCGATCTCCTCGGTGGTGCGGCCGAACAGGAAGAAGTTGTCGGCACCCACCCGCTCGCGGATCTCCACATTGGCGCCGTCCAGGGTGCCGATGGTGAGGGCGCCGTTGAGGCTGAATTTCATGTTGCCGGTGCCCGAGGCCTCCAGGCCGGCGGTGGAGATCTGCTCGGAGAGATCGGCCGCCGGGTACACCCGTTCCCCCAGTTTCACGTTGTAGTCGGCCAGGAAGGCCACCTTGAGCAGGCCGCGGCAGGCGGGGTCGCGGTTCACCACATCGGCGATCCCGTTCACCAGGCGGATCATCAGTTTGGCGGTCAAGTAGCCGGGCGCCGCCTTGCCGCCGAACACCACCGTGCGCGGCACCAGATTGGCGCTGTCGCCCTGCTTGATGCGCAGGTACTGGCTGATCACCTGCAGGGCATTGAGGTGCTGGCGCTTGTATTCGTGAATCCGCTTCACCTGTACGTCGAACAGGCTTGTTGGATCCACCAGCAGGCCCGACTGCTGGTGGATGATCGCCGCCAGCCGGCGCTTGCAGTGCAGCTTGCAGCCGGCCCACTGCTCCTGGAAGCCGGTATCGTCCGCCACCGCCTCCAGCTGAGCCAGGGCATCCCCCCGCCCAGGCCAGCCCTGGCCCAGCTGCTGCTTGAGCAGCTGGTTGAGGGGGGGATTGGCCAGGGCGAGCCAGCGCCTGGGGGTGACGCCGTTGGTCACGTTGGTGAACCGCTCGGGGTAGAGCCGGGCGAAGTCGGGCAGCAGCTGCGATTGCACCAGGGCGCTGTGCAGGGCGGCCACCCCGTTCACATGGTGGGCCGCCACCACGGCCAGATGGGCCATGCGCACCGCCTTGCCGCCCCGCTCGTCAATGATCGACAGCCGCCCCAGCACTGCGGTATCACCGGGCCACTTCAACCGCACCTGTTGCAGAAAGCGGCTGTTGATCTCGAACACGATCTCCAGGTGGCGGGGCAGCAGGTCGCCGAACAGGTGCAGCTGCCAGGTTTCCAGGGCTTCCGGCAGCAGGGTGTGGTTGGTGTAGGCGATTGCCCGGGTGGTGATCGTCCAGGCCTCGTCCCAGTCGAGCTGGCGCTCGTCGATCAGCAGGCGCATCAGTTCCGGCACGGCGATGGCCGGATGGGTGTCATTGAGCTGCACCGCCCAGTGGTCGGCGAAGCTCTGCACCGGGATGCCGTGCTGGTCGAGGCTGCGCAGCATGTCCTGCAGGGAGCAGCTCACGAAAAAGAATTGCTGCTGCAGGCGCAGGCGCTTGCCGGCGTCGGTGCCGTCATTGGGGTAGAGCACCTTGGAGATGGTTTCGCTGTTCACCTTCTCCTCCACGGCCCGGCTGTGGTCGCCGTGGTCGAAGGCATGGAAATCGAAGGCCTCGGTGGCCTCCGAGCGCCAGAGACGCAGCCGCCCACAGCTGTTCACCCGGTAACCGAGCACCGGCACGTCGTGGGGGATGCCCACCACGGTCTGGGCGGGATGCCAGCGCCGATGCAGCCGGCCATTGGCGTCGGTGTAGCTGGAGAGGCTGCCGCCGAAGCCCACACGGCAGCTCTGGTCGGGCTGGGGAATCTCCCAGGGCCAGCCGCCCTTGAGCCACTTGTCGGTGATCTCCACCTGCCAGCCGCCCTGGATCAGCTGGTCGAAGATGCCGAACTCGTAGCGGATGCCGTAGCCCACCGCCGGAATCTCCAGGCTGGCCAGCGACTCCAGAAAGCAGGCCGCCAGCCGGCCCAGGCCACCGTTGCCCAGGCCCGGCTCCTCCTCCACCGCCAGGATCTCCTCGATGTCGCCCACGCCGAAGCGGCCCAGGGCTTCGCTGGCGGCGTCGCGGATGCCCAGCATCAGCAGGTTGTTGCCCAGCTGCGGGCCGATCAGGAACTCGGCCGACAGGTAGGCCACCTGCCTGGTGGGGGTGCTCCGGATGGCGGCGTCGCTGGCTAACTGGCGGGTGATCAGCCGGTCGCGCACCGCCAGGCTCAGGGCCTTGTAGAGATCGTGGGTGGTGGCGCTGCTGGCCCGGCGGCCGAGGCTGAAGAACAGGTGCTCGGTGATCGCGTCGAACAGGTCGCCCGCTGTCAGGCCGTTGCGCTGGGGGTCGCCGTAGCTGGCGGGTTCCGGGATTCCATACAGGTTGGCGGTGCCAGCGGCAGCGGCCTGCGGGGTGGCGGTCATGGGAGCGATCGAGATGCGTGCCTCCAGGCTGGGAAGGCTGCGTTAAGGCTTCGTTTTGGTGGTGATCGTCGCCGCCGTGGTGCCTGTGTCGTGGTTGCTCGACAGCCAGTGGCGGCGGCGCTAGGCGATCAGGCATCAAGGGCTCGCTGGTGATGGCGCATTCCGACCTACACCCCCAGACCGCCCCCGGGTCCGAGGCGCCCGTGCTGGTGTGTGGCCTGGGCTCCCTCGGCCAGGCCTGCCTGCAGCGGCTGCTCAGCTTCAACGTGCCGCTGGCCTGCGTGGATCGCGAGCGACCCCAGTGGCGTGATCCCAGCCTCGATCAGCGGCTGCGGGGTTGCCTCACCCTGGGGGACATGCGCCTCTCCCCTGTGCTGCGCCAGGCCGGAGCCCACCAGGCCCGGGCGGTGCTGCTGCTCAGCTCCGAGAGCACGGTGAACCTCGAGGCGGCGCTGCAGGTGCGCCTGCTCAATCCAGGCGCCCACATCGTGGTGCGCTCCAGCAGCCGTCAGGCTGACCTGGGCGCGCTGCTGGAGGAGCGGTTGCCGGGGGTGGCGGTGGTGGATCCGGTGCTGCTCTGCGCGGAGGCGATCAGCTCGGCCCTGCGGCCGGAACGGATTCCGGTGAGCTTCGAGGCCCATGGCCAGGGATTTCAGATCCTGGCCCATCCCTGGGATGACCGCCGCTTTCAGCGTCCCCTGCGGCTGCCGCTGGCGCAGCCGGGTGACGATCCCCTGTTGGTGATGCCCCGCAGCCTCTCCCAGGGTGGCGATGCCCCCGATGCCACCCTGCGCCGCCGCCGCTGGCAGCGGCAGGCGGCACGGCTGGCGGTCGCCTTCGGCCAGACCACCCGCACCCAGAAGCTGGTCGTGCTGGCCCTGGCCCTGCTGGCGGTGCTCGGGGTGCATTTCTTCTCCG
Source organism: Prochlorococcaceae cyanobacterium (assembly GCA_044347105.1). Taxonomy (GTDB): domain Bacteria; phylum Cyanobacteriota; class Cyanobacteriia; order PCC-6307; family Cyanobiaceae; genus NIES-981. Next base: position 24,373 of record JBIIXY010000016.1, on the reverse strand, counting down.
AGCTGGGGGGCTGGCGGCAGGGGGTGTTCGTGACCCTCGCCCTGCTCAAGGGGGAATACGTGGATCCGGTGAACGTGCTGCTGGAAGGGGGCAGGGGGCTGCAGGCGGTGAGCGGCTGGCTGATCGGCGGCACACTGCTCTATTCCCTGGTGGGCACCCTGCTCACCTCGGCTCTGGTGGCCGCGATCCTGGAGCGGCTGTTGCGCGATCGGCTGGGCACGTCCCGCCCCCGCCTGCCGCGGCGGGCGGGGAGGCCGGTGCTGCTGCTGGGCAGCGGCGGTCTGGCCGAGCGGGTGGCCAGCCTGCAGAAGCGGCTGGGGCGCGCGGTGCTGCTGGTGGGCGGAGAACGCCCCCCGGTGGCCGAGGCCCTTCACTTTGCTGATCTTCCGGGGGCCCTGCTGGCCCTCGACGGCCTGCCGGCGCGGGCGGTGGGTCTGCTTTCCACCGACCTGCTGGCCAACCTGCAGGTGGCCCTCAGCCTGCAGCAGCGCTGGCCGGATGCCCGCATCGCCATGCTCGCCCACGCCTTCGGCGCCGCCGAGCAGCTGGGCGATCTGCTGGGAGGCGTCGCGGTGATCTCCGCCATGGACCTGGTGGCCGATGCGATGGTGGCCACCGCTTTCGGCGAGCGGATCGAGGCGGTGCTGCGCCTGCGTGGCACCAACCTGCTGCAGGTGCTCTACCGGGTGGAGGCGGGCGACACCCTCTGCGGCCGCAGCGTGGCCAGGCTGGAAAATGGCTACGGGATCACGGTGGTGTCGCTGTGGCGGCCGCGACGGGGCTCAGCCCTGGCCCTGCCCCGGCTGGACATGGTGGTGGGCGCCGATGACCAGCTGGTGGTGCTGGCCACGGCGGACAGCCTGCGCCGCATCGAACTGGGGGAGGCCAGTCCGCCCGGCTGTCGCCTGCGCCTGCAGAACAGCCACGCCGCTTCGGCCAGCAGCCGCTTTGAGGCCCAGCAGCTCCTGGCCCGCGCCCTGGGCTGCCTGCCCGGCCAGGTGGCCGGCCTGCTCGATGGCCAGGAGCACCTCTCACCAGCGCTGGATCGCGACATCTGCGATCTGCTGATCGCCGAACTGCGCCGCCAGGGGGTGCGCTGCCAGCTGGAGCGGACCTGAGGCCAACCCGTCAGCATGGCTAAGAGTTCTCACGGCCCCTGGTGCGCCGGGGGATCGCTCGACTAGCAACGTTCCAGGCCGGCGCCGGGCATGGGCTTTTTCATTCAGCTCACCGATGCGATCGCCGCTCGCCAGTCCCTGCTGGTGACCGGGCTCGATCCCAACCCCGAGATGCTGCAGAGCTGGGCGGCGCGGCGCGGGCTGGCCGGCCGTTCCTTCCTCAGCCAGGCCCGCCACTGGATCAAGGCGGTGATCGAGGCCACCGCTCCGCACGTGTGCGCCTACAAGCCCAGCCTGGGCTTCTACCAGGCCCTCGGGCCGGTGGGGCTGGAGTTGCTCCTGGAGGTGCGCGACCTGGTGCCGCGGGAGCTGCCGCTGATCATCGACGCCAAGCACGGCGACCTCAACTCCTCCTCGGCCCTGGCCCAGTACCTCTTCAGGGAGCTGGCCGCCGACGCCGTGACCCTTTCGCCCCTGGCCGGTCAGGACATCGCCGCTCCTTTCCTGCTGTATTCGGGCAAGGCGGTGGTGATGACCTGCCACAGCTCCAACCAGGCGGCGCGGGTGATCCAGCACTACCCGAGCGAGCAGGCGCCCCTCTACCTGCGCATCGTGCGCGAAACCCAGCTCTGGGCCACCCCCGAGCAACTGCTGCTGGAGGTGGGCACCAGCGATCCGGAGATCCTGGCCCGGGTGCGCGCCGAAGCCCCCGAGCGCTTCCTGATCCTGCGCAGCCTCTGGGGCCAGGAAGAGAAGCTCGAGGCCATGCTGCAGGCGGGCTTCACCGCCGCCGGCGACGGCCTGCTGCTGCCCCTGCCCCAGAACCTGTTGGTGGAGGACGACATCGCTGAGCGGGCCGCCGCCCTCAAGGGTCAGATCAACGACAGCCGCGACGCCTGGCTCAACCAGCAGGACCAGGCGGGCAGCTGCGTGCTCTGGCAGGCCCCGGCCGACACCGATCCGATGGATCAGCTGATCGTGGATCTGTTCGATATCGGCTGTCTGCTCTTCGGCGAGTACGTGCAGGCCTCGGGGGCGGTGTTCAACTACTACGTGGACCTGCGCCAGATCATCTCCGACCCCAACCTCTTCCACCGGGTTTTGCAGGCCTATGCCGGCGCAATGGCGGAGCTGGCCTTCGACCGCATCGCCGGCATTCCCTACGGCTCCCTGCCCACCGCCACCGGCCTGTCGCTGCTGCTGCACAAGCCGCTGATCTATCCCCGCAAGGAGGTGAAGGCCCACGGTGCCCGCCGCCTGATCGAGGGCGACTTCGAGGAGGGCGACCTGGTGGTGGTGGTGGACGACATCCTGATCACCGGCGGCAGCGTGCTCGAGGGCATCGCCAAGCTGGAGAGTTCGGGCCTGGTGGTGCAGGACGTGGTGGTGTTCATCGACCACGGCGGCGACCACGACCGCCATGCCAGCGAGCGGCTGGCGGCGGCCGGGTATCGCAGCCATGCCGTGCTGGACATCGGCCGCATCACCCGGGTGCTGCATACGGCCGGCCGGCTCAGCGATGCCCAGGCGGCCACCCTGCTGCCCGGCATCACCCTCGCCTGAGGTCCGCTTCGGTTAGGACAGCAGCCCGGACCCGGGACAGCCCGGCCCTGCCCGCTGGGTCCGGACTGACTTCGCCCAGCAACCGTTCGTGACGTCGTTTTCCGAGCCCTTCCTGCGCCGGCCGGTGCTCACCCTGGTGGTGACGCTGATCGTGCTGCTGGTGGGGCTGGTATGCCTGCCCCGCCTGGATGTGGAGAACCTGCCGGCGATCGCCCCCAGCCGGGTGAGCGTGCGCGCCACCTATCCCGGCGCCAGCCCCGAGGTGGTGGAGCAGGGGGTCACCGCCCTGCTGGAGAAGCAGCTCAACGGCGTGGAGCGCCTCGATCAGATCCGTTCGGTGAGTGCGGCCGGAAGCAGCTCCATCAACCTCACCTTCACGGGTGGCGATCCGGAGATCAACCAGATCAACACCCAGAACGAGGTGGCGGTGGTGCAGCGCCAGCTGCCGGCGCCGGTGGCCCGTTTCGGCGTGCAGGTGCGGCGCAGCTCCGACGACCTGCTGATGGTGCTGAGCTTCAGTGCCGACCGCAACGCCTACAGCGAGGGCTTCCTGAGCGGCTGGGTGGACCAGGTGGTGAAGGACCGCCTGCAGCGGGTGCCGGGGGTGGGCTCCGTGAACGTGGCCGGCGGCAGCAGCCTGGCCTTCCGCCTCTGGCTCGATCCGGTGCGGCTGCAGGAGCGCAACCTCACCCTGGCCGACGTGCGCCAGGCCCTGCAGGCCCAGAACGTGCTGGCCGCCCTCGGCCAGCTGGGGGCCGCTCCCAGCCCGCCGGGGCAGGAGCTCACCCTGCCGCTGCGCATGGAGGGGCGGCTGCGCTCGCCGGCGGAGTTTGAACAGCTGGTGGTGGCCAGGGCCCCCAACGGTGGTGTGATCCTGCTGAAGGATGTGGGCCGGGTGGAGCTGGGCATCGAGAGCTACGACACCGTGGCCACCAACCTCCAGGGCGATGCGGTGGTGGCGGTGCAGGTGTTCCAGCGGGATGGCAGCAACGCGATCACGGTGAGCGAAGGGGTCAACCGGGCCCTGGCGGAACTGGACGAGCGCTTCCCGCCGGGGGTGGACCTGCAGCTGATCGTGGATGAGGCCGATTTCGTGCGTGGCAGCATCAACGCCACCCTCAGCAGCCTGCGCGACGCGGTGCTGCTGGTGTTCCTGGCCCTGCTGCTGGGGTTGGGCAACCTGCGGCTGGCCCTGATCACCGCCGTGGCGGTGCCGGTGGCCCTGGTGGGTTCCTTGATCGTGCTCGACCTCACCGACCAGTCGATCAACACCCTGACCCTGTTCGGCATGGTGTTGGCCACCGGCCTGGTGGTGGATGACGCCATCGTGGTGAGCGAGGACATCGGCCGGCGGCTGGAGGGCGGCACGCCGCCGTTGCGGGCAGCCCGTGAGGCGATGGCCGAGCTGGGCAGCGCCGTGGTCGCCACCTCCCTGGTGCTGGTGGCGGTGTTCGTGCCCGTGCTGGGTCTGGAGGGCAGTGTGGGCCGCCTCTACGTCCCGATCGCCATCACGATCAGTGCCACGATCGTCTTCTCCACCCTCAACGCGCTTACCTTCACGCCGGTTGCGGCCAGCCGGTTGATGCGGCCCAGCCAATCCCAGCCGGCCTGGCTGCTGCGCTGGATCGATCCCCCCCGGCGGTGGCTGGAATCCCTGGAGGGGCCCTATAGCCGGCTGCTGGAGCGCACGCTCGGCTATCGCCGTCGGGTGGCGGCCCTGCTGCTGCTGGGCATGCTGCTCACCGTGGTGGCTCTTGAGCTGCGACCCCGCGCCTTCATCCCCCAGGAGGACACCGGCCAGCTGCGCGGCGTGGTGATCCTGCCGGACGGGCTGGGCCTGCAGCCCACCGCCGCGGCCATGGAGCAGGTGCGCCAGGTGATCGCGGCCGAACCCCTGGTGGCCCGCGCCAACTTCTACGCCGGCCGCTCCTTCGGCGACAGCAGCCCCAACAAGGGACAGTTCTTCCTACGTCTGCGTCCGATCGAGGAGCGTCCTCGCCCCGACCAGAGCACCGAGGCGGTGGCCGAGCGGCTCAGCGCCAACCTGGGCAAGGTGCAAGGAGCAGCCGTGCAACTGAGCCAGGCCCCTTCGGTGCGGGGCTTCAGCTCGGAGGGGGGCCTGGAGCTGGAGCTGCTCGACACCAGTGGCGGCCAGCTCAGCCTCGAGGCCTTTGCCCAGGAGGTGCAGGGTTTCATCCGGGCGGCGCTGGCCACCGGTGAGTTCGAGCGGGTGTCGACCCGCTTCACCGCCAACGCACCCCAGCTGGCGCTGGTACCGGACCGGCTGCAGATGGCCTCCCTGGGTGTGGATCTCTCCACCCTGGTCGACAGCCTCGGCGCCGCCCTGGGCAGCGACTACGTGAACGACAGCTTCGAGAGCGAGCAGGTGCGCAAAGTGATCGTGCAACTCGAGGGTTCCGGCCGCCAGGACACCGACGACCTGCTGGCCCTGCCGGTGCGCAGCAGCACGGGCAAGCTGATTCCCCTCTCCCAGCTGGTGCGGCTGGAGACCGACAGCGGCCCCACCAGCATCAACCGCACCCGCCTGGCGCGGGCCATCACCGTGCGGGCCCTGCCCAGTGCGGAGGTGAGCACAGGCCAGGCGATGGCCACGCTGGAGCGACTGCAAAGGGAACTGGGCGGCAGCACCGATCTGGAGTGGGCCGGCCTGGCGCAGGAGGAGTCGCGGGCCGGGGCCGGCAATGGCCTCACCTTCGCCCTGGCGGTGCTGGTGACCCTGCTGGTGCTGGCGGCTCTCTACGACAACTTCCTCGACCCGTTGATCATCCTGGTCACGGTGCCGCTGGCCCTGCTAGGGGCGCTGGTGGGGCTGGCCCTGCGCGATCTGCCCCTGGATGTGTACGGCCAGATGGGCCTGCTGGTGCTGGTGAGCCTGGCCGCCAAGAACGGCATCCTGATCGTGGAATTCGCCAACCAGCGCCTGGCCGAGGGGCTGGACCTCGATACGGCCATCCGCGATGCCGCCCGCACCCGCCTGCGGCCGATCCTGCTCACGGCCGTCTCCTCCCTGGCCGGCTTCGTGCCGCTGCTGCTGGCCCGGGGCTTCGGTTCCGGCAGCCGGGTGAGCATCGGCACCGTGGTGTTCTCCGGCCTTCTGGTGGCCACCCTGCTCAGCCTGTTTGTGGTGCCGGTGCTCTACCGGATCATCAAGGGCTGGGAGCTGCGCCCGCTCAGGGGTCGGCAGGATCCCGGCCACGCGCGCTGAACCGGCTGATCAACAGGCCCATCACCACGGCCAGGTAGAAGGTGCCCGCCACAGCGATGGCCACACTGCCCATCCGGGCCAGGGTGCGCACCGGCAGGACGTCGCCGAAACCAGTGGTGGTGAGGCTCACGAAGGCGAAATAGTTGAGCTGCACGAAGTTCAGCTCCCACACCTGGCGCTGGCCCACCAGGGCCTCCACGGGCCCATCCCCCGCATTGGGGCCCATGCCTTGCAGAGCCGCCCCTGCCTGGGTGAAGCTGCCCGGCTGGATCGTCTCCAGGGCGGCAAAGATCAGCCCGCCGGTGAGCCCGAGCATCAGGTATCCCGCCAGGGCTCCTTGCAACACGTCAGCGCTCACCCGCCGCTCCTGGGCCAGGCTGAGGATCAGGCGCTGGGCGCTCCAGCAACTGAACAGGCTCCACAGCACCAGCACCGGGATGCCGCTGCCGCGCATCGCCACGGGGGTGAGATACCAGACCACGCCGCTGATGAGCACCGCCAGTCCCAGCAGCCGGTAGAGCCCCAGCGCCAGGGGGCCCCGGTCGCGCGGGGCCAGCGTGCGCAGCATGGTGGCGGCCAGGGCCAGGTAGCCCACTGAGGACAGGCGGGCCCAGGGGCCGGGCAGGGTGAGGCTCGCCAGCAACGCCAGGCAGATGGCCAGCAGGTGGCGGTAGCGCTGGTGGCGCCGATCACTGGCGACATCCCACGCGGGCACATGCTCCTCGGACCTGGGAGGGGGCATGGCTCAACGCTCCAGCTGGCAGCTCACATTGAATTCGAAGGGCACGGCACTGGCCGGCAGGCTGAGCAGATGGCTGATGCTGGCGGCCAGGTCGTCTGGCTGGGTCATGGCCTCCTTGGGCAGGGCGGTCACGGCGGCGGCCATGGTGGTGTTCACCCAGCTCGGGCACACCGCCGTGACCCGGATGCCCTGCGACCAGCCCTCGTTCCGCATCGTCTGGCAGAGGGCCAGCAGGGCGAACTTGCTGGCGCTGTAGGCCGCCAGGTTGCCTTTCACCCGCTTGCCGCTCATCGACACCAGGGTGATCACCCGACCATCGCCGCTGGCCGCCAGGTGGGGCCAGGCCGCCCGGCTCAGCCACCAGGGCCCGAGCAGATTCACATCCAGCACCCGCTGGATCTCCGCCTCTTCTCCAGGGGCGAAGCAAAGGCCCACCCGCGAGAAGATGCCGGCGCTGTGCACCACGGCATCCAGGCTGCCCCAGCGCTCCAGAGTGGCTGCCACCCAGGCCTCAGGGCTGTTGGTCCCTGCAGGGCCGGGGGGAACGGCCCGGGCGTCGTAGGGATGAATCAGCAGCTGTTCCTGCCAGCGTTCGGGACGCTGGGGGTTGGCCGCCGCCAGCCAGGCCTGGGCCTTCAGCGGTTGGCGCAGGCCGAGGCTCACCCGGTGTCCGTCGGCCAGCAACCGCAGGGCGGTGGCCCGGCCGATGCCGCGACTGGCGCCACTCACCAGCACGGTGCGCTGGCCGCGGGCTGGCGCAAGGCTGGTTGGCTCAGTCATCGCTTTGGGCCATCGGATCGGTGGCGCGGGCCTGGATGGCGCCCAGGATGATGTCCAGTTCCGGTTCGGCACCGATAACGATGCTGCGGGCCTGTTCCGAGGCTGTGAGCGGCTCCTGGCAGTCCAGTTGTCCGGCCAGCACGGCCAGGTCGGCATCGGAGGGATCGCCACCGGCCCGCTGGCGCTCGCGGATGCGTCGCTCCAGCAGGGGCCTCGGCACCTGCAGATCGAGGATCACCAGGGGAACGGCGCAGCGCTCGGCCACGGCGGCCATTGCCGCACGGTAGGCGCCGCGCAGGAAGGTGGCATCCACGATCGCGCTGAAGCCCGCCGCCAGCACCGCCTCGGCCAGGCGGGGCAGGTGTTCAAGGAACAGGTCATCGCTCACCTGGGCGGCATACAGGTTGGCGGTTGGCTGCTGGGCGAACCGGCGCTTGCGCTCCACATCCGATCGCAGCCTGATCGCCCCCAGCAGCCCGGCCAGCTGGCGGCTGAGGTGCGACTTGCCTGACCCCGAGAGGCCATGGCAGAGCAGCAGCCGCGGTGAGCCAGGCCGGCAGGTGAGCTGGGCCCGGCGCAGGTAGGCCAGCGCTCCGGCACTGTCGCCGCTGAGGGCCGCCACCTTGGCGCGCACCATCGCCCGGTAGCCGCTGTACCAGCGCCAGAGCCGCAGGCCCTCGTAGTCGCCGGTCGCGGCCAGCCAGCCGTTCAGCAGCCGGTTGGCCAGGACGGGGGCGCCCCGTTCCTCCAGGTCCATCACCAGGAAGGCCATGTCGCTGATCACATCGATCCAGCGCAGCGCGGGGCTGAACTCCAGGCAGTCGAACACCTGGATGTGGCCGTTCCTCACCAGCATGTTGGCCAGGTGCAGGTCGCCGTGGCACTCGCGCACCCAGCCTGCGGCCAGGCGTTGCTGCAGCAGGGGCCTGATCCGCTCGAAGCAGATTTCACTCCAGCGCTGCACCTCATCCAGCAGGGGTTGGGCATCCTCGGCCAGCCGCGGCCGCAGGGCGGTGAGGTTGTCGCGCACGGGCTGGAGCACGGCGGCGGGCGTGCCGAAGGCCCCGTCGGCCGGGGCCACCGCCGCCCGCTGATGGAAGCGGGCCAGATCCAGGGCCAGAGCGTCGATCTGCTGGCCATCCACGGCGCCGCGGGCCAGGGCGGCGGGCAGCAGGGCCTCCTGGGGGAACTGGTGCATGCGCAGCCCCACCTCCAGCGGCGGCTCGCCTCCCGGCAGGGGAGCGCTGCCAGCCGCCTCGCTGGCGTCCACCACGCGCACGCCGGCCGGACCCTCCACCACGGCCACCAGGCCCAGGTAGAGGTCGTTGCTCAGCCGCCGGTTCAGCCGCAGCTCCTCGCGGCAGTCGTGCAGACGCCGTTCCAGGCTCGTGAAGTCGAGAAAACCCAGGTTCACGGGCTTGTGCAGCTTGTAGGCGTAGGGCCCGGTGAGCAGCACCCAGGAGATGTGGGTTTCGACCAGGCCGATCGGCTCCTCAACCGGGTGCGGCCAGGGCCCGGGCTGGCGGAGGGCTGAAAGCAGCCGGCGACTGCGGGCCAGGCTTGCTTCCGGGTCTTCCACGCTCGGGCAGGTTTCGCTTCGGCTGGGGTCGCTCAGGCCGTGGGAGTCGCTTGGAGCCATTCCTCCCAGTGTGCTGGCCCGTGTGCTGGGCGCTCCTGGGCCTCAGTCAAATCCCAGCAGGTCGAAGATCTCCCGGTCCTTGAGCGGTTCGGCCTCCAGGGGCTCCACGCTGTCGAGCATCGCCTGGGCGAGTTTGAGGTATTCGTTCTGTACTGCCTCCACCTCCGGCGTGGCCTCCATCTCGAAGATCGTGCACTTCTTCAGCCGCGAGCGGCGGATGGCATCGAGATCCGGGAAGTGGGCCATGGTCTTCATGCCCACCCGCGCGTTGAACTTGTCGATCTCGTCAGTGTCTTTGGAGCGGTTGGCCACCACCCCCCCGAGCCGCACCTTGTAGTTCTTGGCCTTGGCCTGGATCGCGGCCATGATCCGGTTCATGGCGAAGATCGAATCGAAGTCATTCGCCGTCACGATCAGGCAGTAATGGGCATGCTGAAGGGGGGCGGCAAAGCCGCCACACACCACATCGCCAAGCACATCAAAGATCACCACATCGGTGTCTTCGAGCAGATGGTGTTCCTTCAGCAATTTCACCGTCTGGCCGGTGACGTAGCCGCCGCAGCCGGTGCCCGCGGGGGGGCCGCCTGACTCCACGCACTGCACGCCGTTGAAGCCTTCGAACACGAAGTCTTCCGGTCGCAGTTCCTCGGTGTGGAAGTCAACGGTTTCCAGAATGTCGATCACCGTAGGCACCATCTGCTTGGTGAGCGTGAAGGTGCTGTCGTGCTTGGGGTCACAGCCGATCTGCAGCACCCGCTTGCCGAGTTTGGAGAAGGCGGCCGAGAGATTGGAGCTGGTGGTGCTTTTGCCGATGCCTCCCTTGCCGTAGACGGCGATCACCAGGGCGCCCTCCTCGATGTGCATGGCGGGGTCCTGATGCACCTGCACACTGCCCTCCCCATCGGGGCGGCTGAGGGTGGCTGTCATGGCGGAGCTTGGCGGGTGCAGATGCCATCCAACTCAGGCGCAGGTGCAAGCGCCCAGCTGTCGGTGTAAAGCGAAACATCGCTCGCAGAAACGTGATGATCTGCCCACAGAATCGTAGGTAGCAATACCTAAATTGCTGGCGATTCCGCGTTGCGGCTGGCAAGCGCTGGCGCGCAGCCGTTCTGCTGCCGGTGGGTCGCAACCTTCACCGGTGGCGCCAGGCGTCCCCAGGCTGGCGATGGAACGCGTGCTGGATCGAACGATGGCCCCGCAGCTGCAGGTGATCATGCCGATGGCCAACACCACGGCCCTGGCGGCCGCCCTGGCCATCGGCATGGTGGTGGTGGGTGCGCTGTTGGTGGGCGACGTGCTCGACCGGATGGCCCGGCGACGCCGGCAGCGGCAGGAGCCGCGCTAGGGGTGCTCAGCGGCTGAAGTGGGCCTTGGCGTCGTGCAGGGTCTCGGCGTCGATCGTGGCGATGCCGCGCTCGCGGGCGAACCGCTCGGTGTTGCGCCGCACCTTGCCGCGCACGAAGAAGGGGATGTGGTGCAGCTCCGCTTCACCGTCGGCGCTCCACACCAGGCCGCCTTCGCCTTCGGCTGCAGTTGTGCTCAGCTGGGAGGGCGTTGGCGGGGTTGGCTGCTCAGGGCTGGGACTTGGCATGGCTGCAGGCGCCCCATCGCCGAGGTGGCTGCGGTGGCCGTCCACGAATTCGAAGTCGTGGCGGAACATGCCGATCAGGTGCTCCTCCAGCCCCATCAGCAGCGGGTGCACCCAGGTGTCGAAGATCACGTTGGCCCCCTCAAACCCCATCTGCGGGGCGTAGCGGGCCGGCACGTCCTGCACGTGCAGGGGGGTGCTGATCACGGCGCAGGGGATGCCCAGGCGCTTGGCGCTGTGGCGCTCCATCTGGGTGCCGAGCACCAGCTCCGGCGCCGCCTCGGCGATGGCCGCCTCCACCGCCAGGTAGTCGTCGCTGATCAACGCCTCCAGCCCCAGCTCCTTGGCCGCCGCCCGCACCTCGCGGGCCTGCTCGCGGCTGTAGCTGCCCAGGCCCACCACCCGGAAACCCAGCTCGCGGCTGGCGATGCGGGCGGCGGCGATGGCGTGGCTGGCGTCGCCGAAGATGAACACCCGCTTGCCGGTGAGGTAGGTGGAGTCCACCGAGCGGGAATACCAGGGCAACCGCGAGCGCCGCTCGACGTGGCTCACCCCATCGGCTCCCGGCTGCAGCTCCGCCGGAATCTCCATGCCCAGCAGCGTGTGCAGCTCCCGCAGCAAGGCCGCGGTGGCGCCCACGCCAATCGGCACGGTATGCACCGCTGGCATGCCGAACTGGCGCTCCAGCCAGCTGCTCACCGTGCCGGCCACCTCCGGGTAGAGGTTGAGGTTGGCATCGGCGCCGGGGATGCGGCAAAGGTCGGCCGGGCGCGCCCCCAGCGGCGCCACCACCGCCACATCAATGCCATAGCTCGCCAGCAGCTGCGTGATCTCGCGCACGTCGTCGCGGCAGCGGAAGCCCAGCAGGGTGGGGCCCAGGAGGTTCACCCGTGGCCGGCGGCCCTCGGCGCGCCAGCGGGTGGGGTCGGGCTTGGGCGTGCCCGGAGCCGGCAGCTGGGGTTTGAGCAGACCACGCACCAGCTGGTAAAAGGTTTCGGCGGCGCCCCAGTTCTCCTTCTTGGAGTAGGCGGGCAGCTCCAGGCTCACCATCGGGATGCCGCCCAGATCCATGCCGGCGGCCAGGGCACCGGGCTGGTCCTGGATCAGCTCGGCGGTGCAGCTCTCGCCCACCAGCAGCGCCTCAGGCTGAAAACGGGCCACCGCCTCGGCGATCGTGCGCTTCACCAGCTCGGCGGTGTCGCCGCCCAGATCCCGCGCCTGGAAGGTGGTGTAAGTGACCGGCGGGCGCTTGTCGCGCCGCTCGATCATCGTGAACAGCAGGTCGGCGTAGGTGTCGCCCTGGGGCGCATGCAGCACGTAGTGCACCCCCTCCATCGAAGCGGCGATGCGCATGGCGCCCACGTGGGGCGGGCCTTCGTAGGTCCAGAGGGTGAGTTCCATCAGCTGGGCTGGCGATACAGACGAAAGGGACGGGGGGCAGATCAGCAGTCAGGTGAACGCCAGCGCAGTGCGGCGACGCAGGGGGCGGGCGAACAGTTCGGCCAGGTCGCCGGCCTGGTCGATGCCGTGGATGGGGCTGAACACCAGCTCGATCGACCACTTGGTGGCCATGCCCTCGGCCTCCAGCGGGTTGGCCAGGCCGAGGCCGCAGAGCACCAGATCGGGCCGGGCCTGCCGCACCCGGGCCAGCTGGTTGTCCACGTGCTGGCCCTCGCTCAGGCGGGTGCCCGGCGGCAGCAGGGCCAGCTCCTCAGCCATCAGCTGGCGATCCAGATAGGGGGTGCCCACCTCCACCAGCTCCATGCCGCACTCGCGGGCGAGGAAGCGGGCCAGGGGGATCTCCAGCTGGGAATCGGGCAACAGGAAGAGCCGTTTGCCGGCCAACGTCTCCCGGTGGGGCGCCAGGGCACGCCGGCCGCGCTCCACCAGGGGATCCAGCACCTCGGCCACCCGATCTGGTGCGATGCCAAAAGCCGCCGCCGCCGCCGCCATCCAGGCGCGGCTGCCCTCCACCCCCAGGGGATAGGGGGCGCGGATCAGCTCGGCGCCGCGGGCCACCAGGGCCCGGGCGGTGCCGCTCAGAAACGGCTGGGCCAACAGCAGCCTGGTGCCGGGGCCCACGGCCGGCAGTTCGGTGGACCGCCGCGGCGGCAGGCTCGCTACCCGCTCGATGCCGAGCTTGTGGAACAGGCCGATCAGCCGGTCTTCCACCGCATCAGCCAGGGTGCCGGCGATCAGCAGCTGCTGCTGGTTGCTGGCAGGCTCCGTGCCCTGCGGCGGGCTGGGCATCAGCGGGATCAGGGCCTGCAGGGCGCCGTCCTCCCCCTGGGTGAAGGTGGTTTCGATGCCGCTGCCGCTGTAGTTGAGCACCATCACCCGGCCGGCGTGCTGGCGGTTGAGGCGCTCTGCCGCCTTGGCCAGATCGAGCTTGATCACCTCGCTGGGGCAGCTGCCCACCAGAAACAGGGTGCGGATCTCGGGGCGTCGCTCCAGCAACTGGGCCACCAGCCGGTCGAGCTCCTCATTGGCATCGGCCAGCCCGGCCAGATCCCGCTCCCCCAGGATCGCGGTGCCGAAGCGGGGCTCGGCGAAGATCATCACGCCAGCGGCGCTCTGGATCAGGTGGGCGCAGGTGCGCGAGCCCACCACCAGAAAGAAGGCATCCGGCATGCGCCGGTGCAGCCACACGATCGAGGTGAGGCCGCAGAACACCTCCCGCTGGCCGCTCTCGCGCAGCACCTCAGGCGCGGCAGGGGCGGGGGAGCTGGCGGCCACGGACATGCCGGACTCCTCGGGGGCACACAGGCTTCAGGGTGCCGCGCAACAGCGCAGCGTGCGGCCCGTTTGGCCGAAATGATGGGATTTGTTCGGGATCAGCTGCGGACGCCTGCATCCAGCCGCTGTTCAGGATTGATGACACCCTGGCCCGGCTCGGGGGCAACCATCCTCTGGGTGAGCGGCAGCCTTTGACTCACCCTCCATTCAGGCCTGTATGCCGCCAAACGGTTGGGCTGCATCCTCCTGCGCAGGCGTCAGTCGGTCGGATCCCCCAGCAAAGCCTGGCGCAAGTCAATGGTGCAACCGGCGCTGGCGGGCCAGGGGCTCCCCGGGGCTGGCTCCTCCAGCAGGCTGCCGGGGCTGAGGGGCTCGAAACGCTCCGCCCCGGGCGCCAGCTGCCAGCGCTGCAAAGGCGTGCCTGCATCCGGGCCGGTGACCAGCTCCTGTAGATCCAGCTGCAGCGGCCCCAGCGGCGCGATGCCCGGATGGAGGCAGGGATAGAGCCGCAGCTCCCGCCAGCGCACCGCCAGCGGCTGGCCTCTGGTGGGAAGGGGCAGGGGGCGGCCCTGCAGCAGCAGGTGAAAGGCCTGGTGAAACGCTGCGTTGCAGCTGATCTCCACCCGCCGCATCGATCCATCCACGAAGCGGCTGGTGTATCCGCCCTCCCGCGGCGTGTCGCAGATCAGCGGCCAGGGTTCGAGGGCCTGGCGCACCTGCAGGCAGGCACCACTGGCCGGGTCGTGCCAGTCGAGCAGCAGCGGGAAACGCCAGGCCCAGATGGCGTCGAACACCTCGCTCTGCAGGGGCAGGCCTGCAGCGGCCAGATCGTTGAGCACCGCCTGCAGATCGGCGCGCAGCTGGCTGGGCAGCAGCAGGCGGTCGTGCAGCTCGGTTCCCCAGTCGCGCAGGGCCCGTGGCCGGCGAGCGGGATCCAGCAGCAGCGCCGCCACACTGCTCCAGAGCAGGGCGATCGCGGCCATCCACTCCGCTGAGGGCAGGGATTCAATCGCCCGGAATTCGATCAGCCCCAGGCAACCGGCCGGCGCCCCGGGGTTCCAGAACTTGTCGAAGCTCACCTCGGCGCGGTGGTTGTTGCCGGAGCGGTCGGCATGGAGATGGCGCAGGGTTTCGCCGATCAGCCAGCGCTGGTCACCGGCTTCGCAGTCCTCCAGCACCGTGTAGGCCAGCTCCAGATCCAGCAGGGAGCCCAGGGCCTCGTCGGCACGGGGGCACTGGGAAGCCACCCCCACGCAGTCGCCGCTGAACAGGTAGCTGAGGCTGGGATGGTGCTGGAAGTAGCGCAGGATTCGCACCAGCCAGGCCGGCCGACTGAACAGGGGATTGCGCTCCAGGTCGGGACCGCCCCAGAGCAGGTGGTTGCCGCCGCCGGTGCCGCGCTGGCCGCCGCTCGCTGTGGCACGCCAGCTGCACAGGCCCACCTCGGCCGCTGCGTCCTCCAGCAGGGCAAGCCAGTGGCGGTACTCCCCCCAGCGGTGGCATACCGGCAGGTTGATCTCCAGCACACCCGGATCGGCGGTGAGGCCGAGCACCTGCCAGCCATCGCTGGCATCCACCGGCAGCAGGCCGCTGAACAGGGGGGGGGTGAGCGGGCCGCCCAGGGCCGGCTCCAGGGCCAGGCCGCTGATCGCCCGCAGCAGCTGTTCGCTGGGCTGGCGCTCCAGGGGCGGAAGAAACACCCCCCACTCCCCTGGGCTGATCTCCAGGGTGAGCAGCTGACAGGGGATCCCCGGCGGGAAGTGCTCCAGAGGCAACCGCAGTCCCGCCGGCCCAGGTGCGGGCACCAGCTGGCGCCGGTCCCTGGCCAGGGGCCAGGCGGCCGCGCTCCAGCCTGAATCCGGGGTGTAGGTGAGCGGCACCGCCCACACCCGCCGCTCGGGATCGGCAGGATCCTGCAGCTGCAGGGGCTGGAGGTCGGTGCCCAGCTGGCTGCTCAGGGCCTGCAGCCAGGCCTCGGCCGCCTGCGGCTCGAGTGCCTGCGCCGGTGCGTCGGCAGCGGGCCAGGGGGCGATTTGCTGGCCGTCGCGCCCCGTCACCAGCCGCAGGGCCCAACGGGGGTTCACCTCGCCTTCGTAGCGCTTGCCGCTGCAGTACAGCAGGCTGGAGCCCGGCCAGGCGCGGCGCTGGATGGCGGCGGCCATGGCCCGGGCCATGGCCAGCTTGGTGGGGCCGTCGGCCGCCACGCTCCACTCCGCACCCTGGGGATCCAGAGGGATATAAGTGGGCTCGCCCCCGAGGGTGAGCGCAACCCCGGCTTCGCTCAGGCGCCGCTCCGCCCGCTCGGCCGCCTCATCCATCCAGTCCATGCGTCGGCAGTCGCGATCGGGGCGGGCTCGAAATGGTCTGGGTTGAAACCCGCCCCACTGTTCAGGAGGTCAGCGTGCAGCTGCGGCTCGATCGGCTACAGATCTGCCCCTGTTTTGTACCGATTCCCTGCTTGTTCTGCAGCGCTTTGAACATTCCACGCTTTCCTGAATCAGTTCGCTGGACCGGCCCATGCCGGCAGCCGGATCCCCACCGCCATGCCCCCTTCGATCCGGCGCGCTCCGTCCAGGCGACCTCCATCCCGACGCACGCGCCAACCCTGGCGAGCGCCCCTGGCCCTGGCCTTGGTGGTGAATCTCGGGGCCCTGGGCTACCGCCTGGTGGAGGGCTGGGACTGGGGTGACTGCTACTGGATGGTGGCCATCACCCTGAGCACCATCGGTTTCGGGGAGGTGAATCCGCTCACCACCGGCGGGCGGATCGTCACCGCCCTGCTGGTCCTGGGTGGGTTGGTGGTGGTACAGATCAGCATCCAGGGGGTGCTGGGGCTGAGTGAGTCCGGTTATTTCCGCCGCCTGCGGGAGCGGCGTTTCCGTCGCTGGTTGAGGGCCATGCAAGATCATGTGATTCTCTGCGGCTATGGCCGCATCGGCCGGGAGATCGCCAGCCAGGTCACCCGCGAGGGGGTGCCGCTGCTGGTGGTGGACCTCGACCCTGAGCGCGGTGCTGCCGCCGAGGAGGAGGGGCTGGCGGTGCTGGCCGCCGATGCCACCCTGGATGAAACCCTGGAGGCCGCCGGTCTGCACCGCTGCCGCTCCCTGGTGGTGGCCCTGCCCAACAACGCCGCCAATCTCTATGTGGTGCTCAGCGCCCGGGGGCTGGCCCCGGACTGCCGGCTGATCGCCCGGGCCGACAGCGAGGAGGCGGAGCGCAAGCTGCGCCTGGCCGGGGCCGATGAGGTGATCAGTCCCTATGTGAGCGGAGGGCGGATCATGGCCGCAACGGCCCTGCGGCCGCTGGCGGTGACCTTCATGGATCTGATCTCCGGCAGCGATTGTGAAGTGGAGGAATTCCGCCTCAGCAGCGACCCCGGCGACCTCGGCTCCCTCCAGGGCGCCACCCTGGGCGAATTGCAGCTCGGCGGGCGCACCGGTGCCCTGGTTCTCGCCGTGAAGACCCCCAGCAGCGGCAACGGCCTGCGCCACTACCGGGGCTCCCAGTACCGCAGCGGCGAGCCGGGTCTGGTGGCCAACCCCGGGCGCGACCTGCGCCTGATGCCCGGCCAGATGCTCGTGGTGATGGGCAGCAAGGAGCAACTGGCCAAGGTGGCCGAGCTCCTGGGCCCTGCCCTGAGCAGTGTGGACGTGGTGACAGGTTGAGGCCAGCCACCCCGACCAGCCGAAGAAACCTGGGTCAGTCGTCCCCTTCCTCCAGCAGCTGGCGTTTCAGCTCAATCTGGTAGCTCTCGGCCATCGTCTCCAGGGCTTGCTCTTCGCGCTCATCCACCTCCAGGGCTTCAGCCAGGGTGAGGTCCGGCACTTGGGTGGCGCCGACGGCGGTGAGGGCCACCCCCAGGGAGGCGCTGTCGCGGTGCCAGATCGCCGCCGCCTCGGCCAGCTTGCTGAGGGCTTCCTCGCCAACGGCCAGCCCCCGGTGCTGGTTCACGGCCGCCGCCAGGCGCCGGTCGTCGAACACGGCCGCCGCCGCCAGGTGGGCCGCGTGCAGGGCCCCCAGGCTGTAGAGGGCCTCGGAGCGCAGGGTGGCCAGGCTTTTGCCCAGGGCCCGCTCCCGCACCCCCTGCCAGGACTCAGAGGGCGTGCTGTCCCGGGCGGCGGCGGGCCCAAGATCAGGGTGCAGGGGTTCATGCTGTTCCGGGCCGGCCACTGGGCGGGCGTCGGCCAGCAGCGCTCCGGGCTCAAGACGTTCACCCAGGGCACGCAGCTGCCGCGCCAGCCAGGCGGCCAGGTTGGAACGCAGCCCCATCAGAACCCCGCAGGTGGTTCCACTGTGGCTGGCCGGCCTCACTCCGTCGCCTCCGGAGTTGGCGTCCCGGCATCGGCAGCCTGCGGTCAGGCCGGAGCGATCTTCGGATCAATGGAACAAGGCTTCTGGCAAGGTGCGGATACCTGCCCCAGCCGCCAGGCGCCAGGGAGCTTCAAATCTCTTTATAGTTGCGTCACGTTTCGCAACGCCTGCTCCATGGCTGACTCCAACACCTCCCGCTTCGGCTTCGTGGCTTTTGCTGAAACCTGGAATGGCCGTCTGGCCATGCTGGGTTTTGTGATCGGCCTGGGCACCGAACTGCTCACCGGTCAAGGCATCCTCGGCCAGCTGGGTCTGGGCTGAGCCGCCACGATTTCACGACAGCTTCACGTCAGCTGACCAACTTCACCCGCTCGGCTCCGCCGGGCGGGTTTTTGTCTGGGTTGGCAGCCACGATTGAGCTGCCAGCATGGGGATCCCCTGCTCGCCCTGATGCCTCACCGCTGGATGAAGACGGCCCGCCTGCTGCTCCTGTCGCTGGCCCTGCTCCTGGCCGGCCGGGTGCAGGCCCGCGGCGGCGATCCTTTGCCCTCCTGGCGAGAGGGGCCGAGCAAACAGGCGATCACGGCGTTTGTGGACGCGGTGACCACCCCGGGGTCGCCCCAGTTCGTGCCGCCAGCCGAGCGCATCGCCACCTTCGACAACGACGGCACCCTCTGGGCGGAGCAGCCCTTCTACGTGCAGGGTCTGTTCGCCCTTGACCGGGTTCGGGCTCTGGCCCCCGCCAATCCCCAGTGGCGCGAGCAGGAGCCCTTCGCCTCGGTGCTGCGGGGGGAGCCCGCGGCGGCCCTGGCTGGAGGCGAGCAGTCGATCGCCGCCATCGTGGCGGCCAGTCACGCCGGTCTCAGCACCGACGCCTTCCAGCAGCTGGTGCGCGACTGGATCCGCACCGCCCGCCATCCGCAGACCGGACGCCTGTACACGCAGATGGTGTATCAGCCGATGCTGGAACTGCTGGCCTATCTGCAGCAGCGCGGCTTCACCACCTTCGTGGTGTCGGGCGGGGGCGTGGACTTCATGCGCCCCTGGGCGGAGCAGACCTACGGCATTCCGCCGCAGCAGGTGATCGGCAGCAGCATCCAGACGCGCTTTGAGCTGCGCGATGGGGAGCCGGTGTTGATGCGGCTGCCCCAGATCAACGTTGTGAATGACGGCGCGATCAAGCCGGTGAGCATCCAGCAGCACATCGGCCGCAGGCCGATCGCCGCCTTCGGCAATTCCGATGGCGACCTGGCCATGCTGCAGTGGACGATGGCCGGGTCGGGTTTGCGCTTCGCCCTGCTCGTGCATCACACCGACGCCCAGCGCGAGTGGGCCTACGACCGCAGCAGTGCGGTGGGCCGGCTTGACCGGGCCCTCACTGAAGCCAACGCCCGCGGCTGGACCGTGGTGGACATGCGGCGGGACTGGCGAGTGGTGTTTCCGACTCCGTAGCCCAAGGCGGCTGGAAATCGGAACTCTTTCCGATTTTTCGCGTCACGGTGTCATCGCTGTCTCTGGTCTGCGGCAGCTGCCACTAGTTTTTTGGGATCGCCACCTGCAGGGCTTAGCCATGAAAGACAAGCACGACAAGACCAAAACAAAAGGCGAGAAGAAAGACAAGAAGAAGGGCAAGCTGAAGGCCGCTGAGGCCATGGTTCCAGGCCTCAATGGTTGCAACGACAAGTATCATCCATCACCGATTCTCGACGACTTTTCCGAGTTTTCCGAGGGACGCCCGCCCAAGCTCGACCGCAAGCTCTACGAGAAAGAGCTGGCACGGCTGCAGGTGGAGCTGGTGAAGATGCAGTACTGGATCAAGCACGTGGGCTATCGCCTGATCCTGCTGTTTGAGGGCCGGGATGCGGCCGGCAAAGGGGGAACGATCAAGCGCATCACCGAGCCTCTCAATCCCCGCGGCTGCCAGGTGGTGGCATTGGGTACGCCCTCCGATCAGCAGAAAAGCCAGTGGTATTTCCAGCGCTATGTGGAACACTTCCCTTCCGCCGGTCAGATTGTGCTGTTCGACCGCAGCTGGTACAACCGCGCCGGTGTGGAGCGGGTGATGGGCTTCTGCACGCCCGAACAGGTGGATGAGTTCATGCTCTCCTGCCCGGAGTTTGAGCGGATGCTCGTGCGCAGCGGCATCACTCTGATCAAGTACTGGTTCTCTGTGAGTGATGAGGAGCAGGAGGCCCGTTTCCGCTCACGGCTGGAGGATCCGGCCCGTCGCTGGAAGTTGAGTCCGATGGATCTGGAATCGCGCGATCGCTGGGTGGAGTTCTCCCGTGCCAAGGACGAGATGTTCACCCGCACCAACATTCCCGAGGCTCCCTGGTTCACCGTGGAGGCCGACGACAAGCGGCGGGCCCGGCTCAACTGCATCCGCCACCTGCTCAGCAAGGTGCCCTACGAGGACATGACCCCCGAGGCGATCGAACTGCCGCCGCGCAAGGCCAGTGGCGACTACCACCGGCCGCCGCTGAACGAGCAGTTCTTTGTGCCCAACCATTACCGGTAGGGCTCAGCGCGCGGGCTGCACCGCTCCATACACCGGCTGCCAGCGGGCCTGTTCGAGGCAGGCCAGGGCCTCAGCCTGTGTGCGGGCCCGCCGGGCCAGGTTTTCGCGCACGCCGATGGTCGCCACCGCTTCGGCCACGGCCTGGCTCACTCCCGGTGCGTCAGCCAGTGCGGGCATCAGGGCCGCCTCCGGGTTGTGCCGGGCGGGAATGCGCTCGGCCAGGGCGTTGAGGCCGGCGTCGATCATGCTGTCGGTGATCTCCCGCAGGCCCAGGGCGGCGGCGGCGAAGCCGAGGCCCGGGAATAGAAAGCAGTTGTTGCATTGGCCGATCTCCCGCGCGCCATGGGCCGTGGCCACCGGTGGGAAGGGGCTGCCCGTGGCCACCAGGGCGCGGCCGTCCGTCCAGCGCAGCAGGTCTGCGGGACAGGCTTCGGCCAGGTGGGTGGGGTTGGAGAGCGGCAGAATCACCGGCCTCGGGCAGTGGTCGGCCATCGAGCGCACCACCTGCTCGTTGAAGGCACCGGCCACGGTGGAGGTGCCGATCAGCACCGTGGGCTTCACCTGCTCCACCACGGCTTGAAGGGTGATCGGGTTTTGACCGCCGCCTGGCCAGTGCTGCCGCTCGTGAGCAGGGCGGGCCAGGCCGGCGGCGGCCGGGCTGAGGTTGGCCATATCCTCGAACAGCAGGCCGGGCCGGTCGATCGCCCACAACCGGGCGCGGGCCTCACTGGCCGGGAGCCCTTCCGCACGCAGCAGGCGCAGCAGCCCTTCGGCGATGCCGCAGCCGGCGGTGCCCGCCCCGAAGATCACGATCCGTTGTGCGCTGAGGCGCTGGCCGAGGCCGCGACAGGCGGCCAGCACGGCCGCACTGGCCACGCCGCTGGTGCCCTGGATGTCGTCGTTGAAGCTGGGCAGTCGCCGGCGGTGGCGATCCAGCAGCAGCCGGGCAGTGCCGGTGCCGAAGTCCTCCCAGTGCAGGCAGGCACCGGGACAGAGCTCGGCCACGGCCGCCACGAATTCATCCACGAAGGCGAGGTAGGCCTCGCCCTGCAGGCGGACCTGGCGCAGGCCCGGATAGAGCGGGTCGTTGAGCAGGCTGGCGCGGTTGGTGCCCACGTCCAGCACCACCGCCAGCACCCGCTCCGGGTTCAGTCCCGCGCAGAGGGTGTACACGGCGAGCTTGCCCTGGCAGATATGGATGCCGCCCACCCCCTGGTCGCCGATGCCCAGGATTCCCTCCGAATCGGTGACCAGCACCAGGTCCACACCACCCCGCACGTGCGGCTCCAGCACCTTGGCCAGGCGCCCCCGCTGGGAAGCGCTGAGAAACAGGCCCTCGCTTGGTGTGCGGTAGGTGCTGCTGAAGCGCTGGATCGCCCGGCCTACCGTGGGGGTGTACACGACCGGCAGCACGGCCTCCAGATGGGTGGCCAGAAAGCGGTGAAACAGCACCAGATTGCTGCGCCTGAGGTTGTCGGCGAAGCTGAACTGCTCGAGGGGGCCGCTGAGGCTGTTGAAGTGCTGCCAGCTGCGCTCCACCTGCAGCTCCAGCGTTTCCACCTGCTCCGGCAGCAGCCCCTCCAGCCCCAGAGCCTGGCGCTCCTGGCGGCTGAAGGCCGTGCCCTTGTTCAGGGCTGGATCGCGCAGCAGCTGCAGCCCCCGCAGCGCGGTGGAGGTGGGCACGGGCATCGACACCATCACCGGCTCGTCTGGCGGGAGCCCCACTGAACTGGCCCGCCTTGCTGCTCCAGTGTGTTGTCTGCTACGCAAAACCGCGCCGGCCGCCGGGTCAGCGCTTGCTGTTGAGCGAGCGGCGGATCTGATCCCACCAGTCGCCGGGGAGATCCCCCGGGCGCAGCTGGAGGCTGGCCATCGAACGGGCCAGGGGCACACCGCCACGCTGCAGCACAGTCAGCACGTGCAGCCCCACGGCGAGGGCGATCAGCAGCCAGGCCAACAGATGGATGGCGTACACGAGGTGATCCAGCTGGCCGTCGCGTAGCCAGTGTTCATTCATCAACTTGCCGCTGCCCACCGCCAGCACCAGAGCCAGCAGGGCGATGGCATTGGCAGGCAGCCGCAGCCGTGCGCGACCGGCGCTGAGGGCATAGAGGCCGAACAGCAGGGCGAGCGGCCAGAGCACCACCGCCACCGTGCCGTGCAGATTGATCCAGTCCCCTGGCAGGGAAAACGGCAGGCGCCCGAAGCGCCCGTCGTGGATGGAGTACACCAGCAGACCGGAGAGCCAGGCCAGGGGCACCAGCAGGGCGGTGGCGCCATGCAGCAGGCGCAGCAGGGAGGGTTGGTAGGGACGGGCCATCGCAGTCGTGGAAAATCGGGGGAACGGGGGTGAGGGCTTCAGCCCTGTTCCCAGCGGAAGGCCTGGTCATTCCAGGCGGTGGGATCCTCGATCGGCTCGAGATGGGTGAGCACGTCGGTGCGCGTGAGCGTGGTGGCGATCTCCTGCTCCAGCTGTTCGCAGAGCTCGTGGCCCCGTTGCACGCTCCAGTGGCCGGGAACGAGAACGTGCAGTGAGACAAAGCGCCGCGAGCCGGCCACACGGGTGCGCAGGGCATGGAAGCGCACCTCGCCGCTTTCCCGGCTGGCCAGCAGCTGCTCCAGCTGCTGCTGTTCGTGCTCCGGCAGGGAGCGATCGAGCAGGCCGGAGGCCGTTTCGCGCAGCAGCTTCCAACCCGTGACGAGGATGTTGAGCGCCACGGCGATGGCGATCAGCGGGTCGAGGATTGTGAGGCCGGTGACCTTCACCAATCCGATCCCCAGCACAACCCCCAGGGAGGTCCAGACATCGCTGAGCAGGTGGTGGGCATCAGCGCGCAGCGTGATCGAGTGGAAACGCCTGGCGGCCTTGAGCAGCAGCCAGGCCACCAGCCCGTTGATCGCGGTCGCCAGCAGGGAAACGGCCAGGCCGATGCCCAGCTGCTCCAGGGGCGGGGGCTGCAGCAGGTGGCCGACCGCAGCCTGGATGATGGCCAGCGCGGCCACCACGATCAGCACACTTTCCAGGCCGCTGGAAAAGTATTCGGCCTTGAAATGGCCGTACGGGTGGCTGCGATCGGCCGGCTTGGCCGCCAGGCTGAGCGCCCAGAAGGCCCCCAGGGCAGCCACCAGGTTCACCCCCGACTCCATGGCGTCGGAGAGCAGGCCCACCGAGCCGGTGAGCCGCCAGGCCCATGTCTTGAGGGCGATCGTGGCCAGCGCGGCAGCCACCGACAGCAGCATGTAGAAGCGGGGCGAGCCGGGCTGCATCGGCATGGTGAGAGCGTTGCTGCCAATCAGGAGAAGACTGGCGAGAAACTAATCCCAATCCCGCAAGCTGTTCGGTTGCCCCCACCAAGCGATTCGGTGCACCGAACGGAGGTGGTGCAGGCCGAATCGCCCGGTTCGGCTCACCCCTCCCCCGCTCAGGTTCAGCCCGGCGACAGTGCATGCACCGGGGGCGAACGACGACCCCGCCATCCCAACCTTCGCCATCCGAACCATGCGCACCCTGCGTTCTTCTTCCCCTTTCGAGCTGTTCGACCGGCTGGAGCAACAGCTCAGCCAGCAGCTGCACAGCGCTGAGCGCGTGCCCGCCGCCGAGGTGCACGAAAGCCCCGAGGCCTACGAGCTGGTGCTCGAACTGCCCGGCGTCGACAAAGCCGCCATCGAGGTGAAAGCCACCGAGCGCAACCTGGTGATCAGCGCCGAGCGCCGCAGCCAGCGCCCGCAGCCCACCAGTCCTGAGGCCAGCACCCCTGCTCCCGCGCCGCTGCTGAGCGAATTCCGCTACGGCACCTGGAGCCGCAGCTTCCGCTTCCCCCAGCCGATCGAGCGCGAGCAGCTCCAGGCGGTGTACCGCGATGGCCTGCTCACCGTCACCGCCCCCAAGGCTCAGACCGTGAGCTCGGTGACGGTGAAGGTGGAGGGCTGATGGGCTGACGCCTTCCCCGGGCTGCGGCCCTGCTCATGAGAACCCCTTCCCCTGGCTGTGGCCGGGGGTTTTTGCTGCGCCATGACGCTCCCTTCATGAAGAGCCGTTGCCGCAGATCGCGAGCGGTGTCGAACGGGCGTGCTCGCTTGCTCGCCCGGGCCGGCCAGCCCATCGTGGCTGCATCGGGATTCGGAGGCTCCATCGATGGATGACACCCCCCC
>JBIIXY010000015.1:0-35006 GCA_044347105.1 Prochlorococcaceae cyanobacterium | reverse complement strand
GTGAATCTCTATATATTCTCTCACTGGTGCCTGTGCTTGCTTGGCTTCCTCGCTTGGTCCCTACTCAAAGCCTCAGTCATTCGGCAGCTTTTTTCGCTGCTTTTTTTCTCCGTACCTTTGGTATAGATATTATTCAGGATAGTACTAAGCTTACCATTGGCAGTTCGGCTATCAATGTAGCAGGCCCTTGTTCTGGTAATGAAATCATGGTACAAGCCTTCGTAGTAGCACTGCTTGCTCTTATTATTTTTCCTATGCCAAAACGTTGGACACGTTTGCCTTTTCTTCTTCTGGCTCCTTTACTTGGTTGGATTGTTAATGGACTAAGAGTAGCTCTACTCGCTATGATTGCATCCATTGATCCCGTGTCGGCAATGAACGATTCTGGCATGTTTGGATTTTTTCACCTGGGTGAGGGCGGCATGGTCTTTTCAGGGCTTGGTATTGCGGCCTATGCCTATGCTTATGTGAAAGTCATTGACGGACAGTTGCTGTTCCTTCAAAACGGAGTCGGTAAGAGTTGATATGCGGCCCGGAATCTTGGCAATCAAACGAATCAAAGTGAATTCTGTAATCACTATCCTGATTCTCATAACGCTGTTGTCAACCATTCAGCGTGCATTTTACAGACGTTCTACTCTGCAAGTAGTTTCTCCTGCGGTCGTCGACATTGACTTGCCCTCTGATGTAAGTTTAAAGGTCTTTAGGGTCACGCCCGAGCCGTACACAGAAGATACTTATCAACTGGCCTACATGATTAAATCCTTGCGCCCTGATTTAATTCTTGAGCGGCGCAAGCTTGTGGATGGTCCTGGGGGTCAGGTTGCGCTTGGACTTTCTGATGGTGGTCGACCTGAACTGCACACCTGTCTTATGGACAGCGGTCGAGCAGCCGTGACCAATCAACGCATGATGGAAGAGAATGATCAATCCACTCAAGCTGACTCAAGACGTGGAAAGATTCTTATGCTTCAAGGGATTCTACTCGGCCGTCCCTTGACGAGTCGACCTTGTTTATTTGTTCAACTTAGATTGAATGAGGCCATTGCCGATACCCAAGCTTCTCGTGCTGTTGGTGAAGACCGTCTCCTGAGTAAGGCCTGGCCTATTCTTGACTCTCTTGCACCATTGAGAGAGCAAGAGCTATTATAAGTGCTGTCAGGCCTGTCTGCCCTCTCCTGCTCTTTCGATTCGAAGCTAAATTGTTGAATCTTCATGGTAGCTGGATAGATTAAGTATGCTTAAACTTGCAGTACTTTAGATCTCTTTGCTGCTTCCAGCTCCTCTCGCTGCGGCTCGGTGAGCCCGTCGGCGCCTGGGATATGGGCGGCCATCTGCTCCAGCCAGCCCTTGAGTTCCTCCACCTGTTTATCGATCGGCAGAACCCCCAGTCCGCGGGCCAGTACTTTCGCGGTGCTGCCTGAGCCAGCCTGATATACCAGGCGGCCATGGAGATGCTGGGGCAGCCCCTGGCGCAAAAGCCGGAAGGCGGGCTCCTCCATCGGCGTTTCCAGAGCGATGTTGGGTTTCTCGGGCTTGATGCGCGAGAAGCCGCAGCGCCTGGCCAGCAGCTTGAGCTCCATCAGCTGCAGCAGGGCGATCACCGGCGCCGGCAGGGCGCCATAGCGATCCACCCAGTCGGCCGCCAGCTGCAGCAGGGCCTCGGGGCTGCCGCATTCAGCGGCGGCCCGATAGGCGGCCATCTTCTCGTCGTTGTCGCTGATCCAGTCGCCGGGAATGAAGGCGGTGATCGGTAGGTCGATCTGGGTGTCGTCGACAGTGGGAATGTCCTGGCCCTGGATCTCAGCCAGGCACTCCTGCAGCATCTCCATGTAGAGGTCGAAGCCGATGGTTTCCATCTGGCCGCTCTGCTCCACCCCCAGCAGGTTGCCCACGCCGCGGATCTCCATGTCGCGCATGGCCAGCTGGTAGCCGCTGCCCAGTTGGGCGAATTCCTGGATCGCCCGCAGCCGCTGCCGCGCCGCCTCACTCAGCGAGGCATCACCGGGATAGAACAGCCAGGCGTGGGCTTGGATGCCGCTCCGGCCCACCCGGCCGCGCAGCTGATACAGCTGGGCCAGGCCGAATTTGTGGGCGTCCTCGATCAGGATCGTGTTCACCCGAGGAATATCCAGGCCGCTCTCCACGATCGTGGTGCAGAGCATCAGGTCGGCCTCGCCGGCGTTGAAGGCCACCATGGCGCTCTCCAGCTCGCCCTCGGCCATCTGGCCGTGGGCCACCAGCAACTTGAGCCCAGGAATCATCAACCGCAGCCGCTCGGCTGCCTCTTCGATCCCCTCCACCCGCGGCACCACGTAAAAGATTTGGCCGCCGCGATCCAGCTCCTGGCGGATGGCACTGCGCACAGCTTCTTCATCGAGGGCGGCGAGGTGGGTCTTGATCGGTCGGCGCAGCGGCGGCGGCGTGGTGATCAGGCTCATCTCGCGCACGCCCGAGAGGCTCATGTACAGGGTGCGCGGGATCGGCGTGGCGCTCAGCGTCAGGACGTCCACGTCCTTGCGCAGGGCCTTGATCTTTTCCTTCTGGTTCACGCCGAAGCGCTGCTCTTCATCCACCACCAGCAGGCCCAGCTGCCTGAAGGCCGTGCCCTTGGAGAGCAGCTGGTGGGTGCCCACCACCACGTCCACGGTGCCCTCGGAGAGGCCTTCGAGGATCGTCTTGCGCTCGCCGGCGGTGCGGAAGCGGTTGAGCAGGCTCACCTTCACCGGGTAGGGGGCGAAGCGCTCCGAGAGCGAGCGCCAGTGCTGCTGGGCCAGCACCGTGGTGGGGGCCAGCATCGCCACCTGCTTGCCGGCCGTCACCGCCTTGAAGATCGCCCGAATCGCCACCTCCGTTTTGCCGAAGCCCACATCGCCGCACACCAGCCGGTCCATCGGTGAGGGCTGCTCCATGTCACGCTTCACATCGGCGATCGCCTTCACCTGATCGGGCGTGGGCTCGTAGGGGAAGGAATCTTCGAGTTCGTTCTGCCAGGGGCCATCGGCGGGGTAGGCGAAGCCCGGTGCCTTGTGGCGCTCGGCGTAGAGCTTCACCAGATCCACCGCCACCTTGCGGATCGCCTTCTTGGCCCGCTCCTTGGCCCGGGTCCAGGCGGTGCCGCCCATGCGGTTGAGCTCGGGCGGGGTGTCACCGGTGGCGCGGTAGCGGCCCAGGCTGCCCAGCTGGTCAGCGGCCACCCGCAGCAGGCCGTCGGCGTACTGCACCACCAGGTAATCCCTGGATTCGCCGCCGATCGCCAGCTTCTCGAGCTTCAGGAATTTGCCGATGCCGTGGTTGCGGTGCACCACGAAGTCGCCGGGGCGCATCTTGCCCGGATCCACCGTGCGGCTGGCGGCCTTGCGGCGGCGGCGCACATAGCCGGTGGCGGCCAGGGCGTGCTGGCCGAAGAACTCCCGGTCGGTGATCAGCACCAGCTTCCAGGCCGGCAGCTGCAGGCCCTCGAGCTCGGCGGTGCTCCGGCTCTTGAGGGCCACCGGGGTGCCTTGCTCCACCAGCCGCTCGATCGCCGGGATGTCTCCGGGGTTGGGCACGAAGCGGCTGATGCAGTCGTGCTCCTCCAGCAGAGCCACCGCCCGGCTGGGCTGGGCCGAGAGCAACCACACCGTGGCTTTGTCCTTCTGGAAGCCCTTGATCAGCTCGGCCAGCTTGCCGAAGGCATTGGGGTAGGCCGGCACCGGCCGGCTGGTGAGATCAAAGCTGTTGCCGTGGCCGTCGCTCTCATGCAGCTCGGCCAGATCGAAGCCCGTGAAGGCCTCGCTGGCCTCGGCCAGGGTGTCGGCCGGCGGGCGGTGCTGCACGGGCGGCAGGCTGATGCCGGGCTCGAGCCCCAGCTCGCTCTCGGTTTCAGCGTGGTGGTCCACCGCATGGTCGAACCACTGCTGGCCGTGGGCCAGGCAGGCACGCCGCTCGTCGATCGCCACCAGCGCATGGGCGGGCAGGTAGTCGAGCAGGGAGGCCGGCCGGCTCCAGGCCAGGCCCATCAGCCGCCGCAGCCCCTCCGGGGTGCCGCCCTCAAGCAGCTGTTCCAGCGCTTCGGCACTCAGCAGCTGCTCCAGCCCGTCGGGCATGGCTTCGCGCAGGGCTGTGGCGATCAGGGGGCCGTAGCCGCTGGGGGTGAGCCGCACCACCTCGATCGGATCAAGGGAGCGCTGGGTGGCGGGATCGAACTCCCGCAGCTTCTCCAGCTCCTCGCCGAAGAACTCCAGCCTGACGGGGAGCTCGCTGCTCACCGGAAACACGTCGACGATGTCGCCGCGGCGGCTCCAGCTGCCCTCCTGCTCAATCGTGGGCACCCGCTCGTAGCCCAGGCGGGTGAGGGTGTCGCCCAGTTCCTCCAGATTGAGCGTGTCGCCCTCGCGCAGGCTCAGGCACTGCTCCTTCAGCGCGGCCGGCGGCGGCAGGTGGGGCTGTAGGGCCCGCTCGGTGGCCACGATCGCCGGGCGCTGGCCGCTGGCCTTGGTCTCCTCGCCGGCCAGATCCAGCAGCTCGCTGAGCACCTGCAGCTGCCCCCAGGTGATCTCGCTCGTGGGATCGAAGGGCTCATAGGGGCTGCCCTCACTGGTGGGATAGAGCTGGCAGCTGCGCCAGCCCATCAGCTCCAGCAGCGCCGCCCAGCGGCCTGCCTCCTCCAGGGTGGGCACCACCACCACCAGCGGTACCTGCTCCGCCAGAGCACTGCTCACCAGCGCCCGCGCCGCCCGGCCCGCCCCACTCAGCCGCAGCCGCTGGCTGCGATCGATCCGTGCCCGCAGTTCGCCGGTGAGGGTGGCCTGCTGCAGCTGGCGCACCAGGGCGGAGAGGGGCATGGCCACGGCGGAGGTCGTTGCTGCAGATCCTCGCAATCCAGCCGCTCCTCCATGGAGCGGGCCACAATGGCCCCTGTGGCCCGCTCCATCTGCCTGTCCTGCCGGATCCGGCCTCCCGCAGTGCTGCGTAGCGTCGATGGTGCCTGGATCTGCGGGCATTGCGGGGCTCTCCAGTGGCGGAAGCGCCCAGGCCAGGTCGGGGTCTGGCGATGGGGGTTGTTGGCTCTGCTCGCCCTCGGCGCCGCCGCAGTCCCTCTTGGCCTGCCCTGGTTGCAGCGCCAGGACCTGCCGCTTCCCCTGGCTGCGCTGCTCCCCCCGGCGCCGGCCGGCCTGGAGGGAATCAACAAAGGCATGTTGTTTCATGCCCTGGCCGAGGCCGATGCCACTTGGACGCCCCGGGCCGAGTTGCAAGCAGATGGCCGCATCACCTACCACTACAAGCGCCGCAGTGGTGATCCCCCACTCACCCTTGCGCAGATCCGCCGTCTGATGGCGGATCCCCCTCGCTTCGAGGCTGAGCGGCAGGCCATCCTTCAGGTGATGCAGGTGCTGCGCCTGGCGGGGGTACGCATCCATCTCGGCCAGCCCCGCAAGGCCGGCGCCGCCGCGGAGTGGGATCCTCGCAACCGCACGATTCGGGTGCGTCCCGATGTGCTGGAAAGCGGCAGTGCCGAATTTGCCAAGGTGATCAACCATGAGGCCATTCACGTCGCCCAGAGCTGTCGCAACGGCCATGTCCGGGCGATGCCCCGTCCCCTGGGCCTGGCTGACGGCCTCACCCCCCAGCTCGAATCGGTGTTGAAAGAGACCCTCTATCAAGCGGCTGGACCGCTGGAGCGCCAGCTGGAGCGTGAGGCCTATGCCAACCAGCAGCAGCTGGATCTAGGAGCTCTGCTGGTGCGCACCCATTGCCGGCTGGCCAGGGAGTGAACCCCCGCATGCTCCAACGATTTGCGGTTTGCAGCTGGAGCATATGGATCATCTTTGCTTAGGGTGAATCGATGGCCTGATTCAGCGTTGCCAGGAGGGGGGTGAGAGCCATGCATCGCCCCTATGGAGCAGAGCTCTATGGAGCAGAGTTGTAAGTAACTTGACCGATTCGGTTGATATTCTGTGGCTGAGGACGCGATTTTCAGGGCTGGTACAACGCCTTGCATTGCAGCTCTTGAGTGCAGCGGTGGTCCCTTAGTGCTCGCTGACCCTCTGGGAACTGTGGTGCGTGTCAATCAAGAGTTTCGCCAGATCTACGGCTGGCTCGATCAGGAGATCGTTGGTGAACCGATCGGCAAGATTCTGCCGGAATCGTTTCGCATGGCCCACCAATTCGGCCTCTCCCGATTCCAGGCCACGGAGCAATCCACCATTCTGGCCCATCCCCTCCATTTGAATACGTTGTGTGCGGATGGCCGCTCCCTGGTCTCCGAGCACTTCATCGTGGCGGAGAAGCGTGCCGAGGGCTGGATCTTCGCGACCACGCTCACGCCCCTGCCCGAGGGCACCCCTGTGGACGCATGAGCGCGCCGCGAGCCGACTCCGAAAGCAGCCTGGTGTTGGAGTTGGGCCGCAGCCTGGCCCGGCTGGAGCTGGCCCTGGCTCAGATCAGTCACGCCCAGGTGATCACCGATGCCGCTGGTTGTCTGCTCTGGTGCAACGGTCGTTTTGAGCAGTTGATTCAAAAATCCCGCCTGCAGTTGCTTGGAGGCAGCCTCGATCAGGTGCATCAGTCGAGACTTGCGGGGGATTCCTCTCTGAATCTCCACGATCTGCTGGAGCAGCGCTGCCACGGTGGCATGGTCACCTTGGTGCTGGATCGGGAGCCGCGCCAGGTGATGGAGCTGGAGTGGCGTCCCGTGCAGTCGGAGCAGCCCGCTCCCTACGTGTTCAGCTTCCATGATGTGAGTGATCGGGAGTCACTCCAGGCCCTGCAGCTGCAGTCGCGCCAGCTGGTGGATGAGCAACTGGCCCTGGCCCAGCAGGTGGTGACCTGTCCCGTGAACGGTCTGCCCAACCGGCGGTGATTTGCCCGGGCGATTCAGGCCGCACTCCAGCATCTGGAGCGTCACCCCGCCTGGCTGGCTGTGCTGTTCGGCGACCTCAACCGCTTCAAGGAGGTGAATGACACCTACGGCCACCAGGTGGGCGATCAGTTGCTGATCGCCCTGGCCCAGCGCATGCAGCAGGTGATCCGGGCTGACGACGTGCTGGCCCGTCTGGGTGGGGATGAATTCGTGTTGCTCTGCACGGAGCTCGACCATCCCGATGAGGCCCTGCGCATCGCCGAGCGGCTGCGCCAGGTGGTGGGCCGGGCCTGGACAGCGGACACCAACGGCAACCCGATCGAGATTCACCCCGACCCCAGCATCGGTATCGCCTTCAGCGAGCACGGCTTGGAATCACCGGACCAGTTGCTGCATGACGCCGACCTGGCCATGTATGAGGCCAAGGGCCGACCCGATCGCCAGATCGTGGTCCACGACTCCGCCATCAGCTCCCAGCTCAACTGGCGCAATGCCATCAGGCAATGCCTCCAGGCCGCCCTCAAGAGCCAGCGCCTGACCATGCACTTTCAGCCTTGGGTGAGCCTGGAGCACGCCGAGGTGCTGGGCTATGAGGCCCTGGTGCGCCTGGAGGATCGGCAGGGAGGCGTGGATCCCCCCATCCGAGCTGATCGCCGTGGCCGAGTCCTCGGGGCTGATGACGGCCCTGGGCCAGTTGGTGCTGGAGCAGAGTCTGCTGGCGATTGATCCGTCAGGGGCAATGCTCGATGGGCCTTCGCTGGCGGTGAACTTCAGCCCCCAGCAACTGTCACGCCCCGGTTTCGCGGCCGATGTGCTGACCCTGGTGAGCCGGCTGTAGTTGTTGCCCCGGCAGTTGTGCATTGAAGTCACCGAGACCGCGCTGATCGACCATCCCCAGCGCACCAGGGAGGAGTTGGTGGCATTGCGGGACGCTGGATTCCGGGTGCTTCTCGACGACTTCGGCACCGGCTATTCGAGCCTGAACTGGCTGGCTGAACTGCCGATCGATGGGGTGAAGATCGACCGCAGCTTCACTGCCACCATGCTCGAGGACCCTCGCCGCCAGGCGCTGGTGGCGGCCATCCCCCGCCTCGCTGCTGAGCTGGATCTGGAGCTGGTGGCCGAGGGCATCGAGCGGACCGACCAGTGGCAGGCCCTGCGCCAGATGGGTTGCCGTCTGGGCCAGGGTGAGCTGTTCAGTCGATCGGTACCGGCTGAGCAGCTGGGCCAGCTGCCAGCAGTGCTTCTTCCAGCAGCATGTTGAACTGCAGCAGCTCGGCGTCGCTGAGCTGCTGGCGGCTCCCCCGACCCAGGTTCTGTTCCAGGAATTGCCTGCCCTGCGGGGCATCCCAGCCCAGCTGGCCGAGCAGCACATCGCTCTGGGTGAGCAGGTCAGTGCGGCGCAGCGGCACGGGTGCCATCAGCGGATCGCTGCCGGGCTCAAGCTGCTCCACCTGGCGCAGGTAGGCCAGCAGGTCGTTGTAGGTGGTGAGTCGGCTGCGGCTGGGGTGGCCGAAGGCCCGCTCCAGGTACAGGCCTTCCTGATCGCGCTGCCAGCCGATCCGCTTCAGGGCCAGATCGATCCGGGCCAGTTCCGCACTCCAGTCCTCCGGGTCGGCTGCCGGTTCCTCAACCCCGCTTGCGGGTGCAGGAAGGGGTGTGGCTTCGGGATCGGTCGCTGCCGCCAGGGGTGCGGGGGGCGGGGCAGGTGCCACCGTGCGGCCACTGAGTTGGTGCTGGCTGGCACCGGGCTGCCCCGGCTCCGGGATGCTGGGAGCCCCCGCCGCGATTGCGGACGTGGCGTTCGCTGGTGCCAGCAGCAGCTGCAGCCGTTGGCGGGCCTGATCTTCAGCGGCTTCGGCCGTGAGGCCTTCTCCCAGGGCCATGGCCAGCACCTCTCCCTTCTCCATGGCGCTGGCCTCCACCACCCTGCTGCCGGGCTCGGCGTGCACCAGCCGCAGGTGGACAGGCATGGCTCGCGATTGCTGGGTGGGCCCTTCCTAGAGTGCTGCAACGGATGGGTCGAATGGAAGCTGAGTCGCTGGAATCGCTCACGCCCCTGATTCAGGCGGCGGATCAGTGGAGTGAGGTGCTGCTGCTGCTGCCCCTGCTGGTGGCGCTGGAGGCGGTGCTTTCGGCCGACAACGCCATCGCCCTGGCGGCGATCTCCCGTCGCCTGCACGACCGTGCCCGCCAGGAGATGGCCCTCAACCTGGGCCTGCTGCTGGCCCTGGTGTTTCGCATCATCCTGATCCTGGCGGCCCGCTGGGTGCTGAATTTCTGGCCCCTGGAACTGGCCGCCTCCGCCTATCTGCTCTGGCTCTGCGGTCGCCACCTGCAGCTGTTGGCCCAGGGCCGCGAGGAGGGCCTGGCCTCCCCAGCTGACGACTCCAGCGAACAGCCGCCCGGTGCCCAGACTGGCAGCGTCGGCAATGGTGGTGTGGTTTCCGCCTCGCTGGGTGGGGTGGTGGCCACCCTGGCCCTCACCGATCTGGCCTTCTCCCTCGACAGCGTGGCCGCTGCGGTGGCGGTGAGCGACCGCCTGGAGCTGGTGATCGCCGGTGGGGTGATCGGTGTGGTCGCCCTGCGGCTGACCGCTGAACTGTTCATCCGCTGGCTGGAGCGCTACCGCCACCTGGAGACGGCCGGCTATCTGGCTGTCGGCCTGGTGGGGCTGAGGCTGTTGCTGCGGCTGGGACGGCCCGACCTGGTGCCCCCAGAGTGGTTGCTGCTTGTGCTGGTTGCCAGCCTGTTCGTGTGGGGCTTCTCCAAGCGCAATCCCGACGGCTCACCCCTGGCCGATGCAGAGTCCGCCGGCTGATCGATGCGGGTGGAGCTGCGCCAGATCGGCAGCGATCAACTGCTCGATTGCCTCGATGTGGAGTGCTTGGCGGAGGTGCCCCAGCCCGGGCGCTGGCTGGAGCATGGCGGCCGCTCCTTTCTCGTGTTGCAACGACGCCATCGCTACCGCTTGCGCAATGGCCGCTACGACCTCGCCAGCGTGGCCCTGCAGGTGAAGGCCGAGGAACGGCCCGCTGACGCCCGCCCGTGGGGCTCGGGCTGGGTGATCGGCGATCCCCTCTGCCGCTTCAATGCCCGCAGTCCCCTGTTGCGCTGTGCGGTGCTGCCGGCGGGCCCCTGTGAACGCTGTGCCCACTTCCTCCCCCGCCCCTGAACCTGCTGCCGCCATCCCGGCCGCGCAGTTGCGCTGGCATCCATGCCGGCTGGTGGCCGGCCATGGCGTCGCGTCGGGTCAGGCGGCCGACAGCCCTTACCCGGCCGGCACGATCGCCCTGCAGACCCCCCTGTTTGCCCACGCCGGGCTCGACCTGCGCCACTGCTTCGCCGGCACCCTCAACCTCGCCTTCGCCGGCGCTGCCTGGCGCCTGCAGCAGCCGGCCTGGCAGGTCGAGCACCTGCGCTGGACCGATCGCCATCCGCCGGAGAGCTTCTCCTTCTGGCCATGTCTGTTGCGCTGGCGGGGGGCGGATGCAGCGGTTGCCGGCTGGATCTACTGGCCCCACCCGGAGACCAAGCAGCGCCACTTCCAGCCCCCCGACCGGCTGGAGGTGCTGGCTCCCTGGATCCGGGGCATCGCCGGGGTTGAAGGATTGGAGCTTGGGGTGGATGGGGCCCGCTGCCGGCTGGTGCAGCCCGCCCGTCTGCGGGCCCGGCTGCTGGAGTTCCTCAAATTCCGGGTGCTGGCGGCCCAGGGGGAGTTCTTCGTGAGCTTTGCGGGGCCGGAGGGAGGCTCTCGGCTGCGGGCCTGGCTGCAGAGCCAGGGCTGGAGCGAAGCCCTCGATCTCAGTGACGCCGATCTCAGCGCGGTGCTGGAGCAGGCGCGTCTGCTCTACACCGACTGATCCTGTCGGGGCAGCCCGTAGGGTGAAGTGCGTTCACCGCTGCCGAGCCCATCACCAGTTCAGCCAAGCGCTCCAGCCGCCCCCGCCCCGCTGCGGCTGCGGATCGAACGCCCTCACGCAACGCCACCGCCTCCCCTGGCCCGTCTGCCCGTGCCATGGTCAGGCGAGTGCGGGAGCTGCCTCCAGCCGTCGACGCCAGCCTGGCTGCGGCATTCGCCGAACTGGGCCTCGGCCAGCCGATTGTGCAGGCGGTGGCCAGCAAGGGCTACAGCGAGCCCTCGCCGATCCAGCGTCAGTGCATTCCTGCCGTGCTGGAGGGCCATGACCTGATGGCGGCTGCCCAGACCGGCACGGGCAAAACCGCAGGCTTCACTCTGCCGATGCTCGAGCGCCTGCGCCATGGGTCACACGCCCGCAATGGCGTGGTGCGGGGGTTGGTGTTGACCCCAACCCGCGAACTGGCGGCCCAGGTGGGTGAGAACGTGGCCGCCTATGGCCGTTTTCTCGACCTGCGCAGTGACGTGGTGTTCGGTGGGGTGAAGATCAACCCCCAGATCAACCGGCTCAAGGCGGGTGCCGATGTGTTGGTGGCCACCCCCGGCCGCCTGATCGATCTGCAGCAGCAGGGTGCCCTGCGCCTTGATCAGGTGGAGATCCTGGTGCTCGATGAGGCCGACCGCATGCTCGACATGGGCTTCATCCGCGATATCCGGCGCTTGCTCGCCCTGATGCCGCCGCGGCGCCAGAACCTGCTCTTCTCCGCCACCTTCAGCGGCCCGATCAAGGCCCTGGCTCACGGCCTGTTGCACAACCCGGTGCAGCTGCAGGTCACGCCCGAAAACCGCACGGCCACCACCGTGGAGCACCTGCTCCACCCCTGCGACATGGCCCGCAAGCCCGAGTTGCTGATCCATTTGATTGCCAGCCAGGGCTGGCAGCAGGTGCTGGTGTTCGCTCGCACCAAACACGGGGCCAACCGCATGGCGGAGAAGCTCAGTGAGGCCGGGATGGCGGCGGCGGCCATCCATGGCAACAAGAGCCAGGGGGCGCGCACCCGCGCTCTCGACGGCTTCAAGAGCGGCGAACTGCGCGTGCTGGTGGCCACTGATCTGGCGGCCCGCGGCATCGACATCCACCAGCTGCCGCACGTGGTGAATCTGGATCTGCCCAACCAGGCCGAGGACTACGTGCACCGCATTGGCCGCACCGGCCGGGCCGGCCATCCTGGCCACGCCATTTCCCTGGTGGCGGCGGAGGAGCATGAGCTGCTGCGGGCGATCGAGCGGCTGATCGGCAGTCGCCTGCCCAGGGAGGAGGTGCCAGGCTTTGAACCCACAGTTCTCAGTGCTCCGCCCCTTGACCTCAGCGGTGGGCGAGGCAAAGGACGGGGCCGCTCATCCCAGCCGGCGTCGGGCCGGCCCGGTCGGTCTGCAAACGGCAACAACCGACACACACGGAACCGCTGAGCTCAGCTCCCATGGGGGGGCGTCACCACCTTCCATGCCTTACGAGCCCGGATCACCCCAGTGCCGTGTGCTGATCGACTGCAAGAGTCAGATCGAGTCGATGTTGCTGGCCCTCGAGCGTATTGAGAACAGTGATCACATCCGTGATCAGCTGCGTTCCGTGCACCATCAACTGGAGGGCCTTCACGGCCTCTATCGCAAGTCTGAGACTGGCTTTTCGGTGGATGCGGCGGCACCGCTGAGCAGCTGACAGGCGGCGTAGGCAGAGGCCAGGGTGGCAACCTTCTGGCTCTGACCATCCCGATCGCCGGGGCGAACCACGTAGCCTCCGGTTGTTTCCCGGTAGATCAGGCAGCCAGGGCCAGCTTCCGTCACATAGGACAGGCCGACGGAACAATCACGTGCCATGGGTCCCAGTAGAGGCTGATTCAGCTCTAGCTCTTCGTGAGCGATCCCTGACCTTGCATGGGCCAGACGACACACAACGTCGTGCTCAGAATTGTTCAGTCGCCCAGTCGATCGCCCACCTGCGCCTGCAGCTGCTGCACCAGGCCCTGGTCTGTGCTGCTGCGCTTGCCGGCCAGCTGGGCCTGGCGCAGCAGCACCGGGCAGCCCCCGGTCCCCACCACCAGCCCCAGGCCTGGCTCGCAAGCGAGCACCGTGCCCGCCCCACCGGGGGCGGTTGCGCCGGGCCAGCGGCCGCAGAGTGCTGCGGCCTCAGGGCTCAGTTGCCCCGCCAGGCGCTCCACCAGCGGTTCCGTGGCCAGCAGTTTCAGTCGCTCCCCCCGCCAGCTGGTGTGGGCGCCGGGGTAGAGGCCCATGACCCGGCGGTGGATGGCTAATGCGGACTGCCCCCAGTCGATGGCGAAGTCGTCCTTGCTCAGCAGGCGGGCATAGGTGAGCCCCTCTTCAGGCTGGCGGCGCACCTGCAGCCGCGCCAGCCGTTCGCCTTCCGCTCCGGGACCGGCGGCCTCGATCCGCGGCAAGGCCTCCACCAGCAGCTCGGCGGTGAGATCGGCCAGGCGGTTCCCAAGTTGCTGGGCATTCTCCAGCAGGCCGATCGGGATGGCCTGCTCCAGCAGCACCGGGCCGGTGTCCAGCCCCGCCTCCATCGCCATGATCCCCACGCCGGTCTCGGCATCGCCGCTGATCAGGCTCCACTGGATCGGGGCCGCGCCGCGCCAGCGGGGTAGCAGGGAGCCGTGCCCGTTCCAGCAGCCCAGGGGTGGTTGGGCCAGCACCTCCGCTGGCAGCAGCTGGCCAAAGGCCACCACCACAGAGATATCGGCGCCCAGGGCGGCCAGCTCGGCCTGCAGCTCGCTCTGGCGGCGGATGCGCTCAGGGGTGAACACGGGAATCCCCAGCTCCAGGGCGCGCGCCTTCACCGGGCTCGCCACCAGCTCCTTGCCGCGGCCGCGGCGACGGTCGGGCTGGCTCACCACGCCCACCAGGCGGTGGCCGGCGGCGTGCAGGGCATTGAGGCTGGGCACCGCGTAGGCCGGGGTGCCCCAGAACAGCACGTTCATCGTTGGGCGGCTGCTCAGGCTTCGCCCGTGATCGACAGACCCTCCACCCACACCTGGGGGCAGAGGCCATCGGGGGTGATCTTCGCCTCACCCTCAAACCCCACGATCGCCTGCAGCACCTGGCGGATATCGCCGGCCACGGTGGCTGCTTCAATCGAGCGGCGCTCGCCGCCATGCACCAGCCAGCCATCAAAAGGCAGTGAGAACGACCCCTGGCTGGCCTTCACCCCCGCATGCAGGGCTGAGAGCGAATCGATCAGCACCAGGCCCTTGGCCTCTCCATGGCTGTGGTGATCCAGGCCCTGCTGGCCGCCCCCACTCCCCGGAGCGGGCCCCACTTCGAACCAGTCCGGGCTCACCGATACCTTGGCCCCCAGGCCGGCGTGGCCGGTGGGGACGACGCCGAAGGCCCGGGCCGTGGCTTCGGAGTGCAGGAAGTTGGCGAGCATGCCTCCTTCCAGCAGGGGCAGTGCTCGGGTGGGGGTGCCTTCGCCGTCGAAGGCACTGGCGCCGATGTTGCCAGGGTGCAGGCCGTTGTCGGTGATCGACAGGAACGGCACCGCCAGTTGCTCGCCCAGGGACTCGCGCTTGCTGAGGCTGACGCCATCGAGCACGGCGCGGGCGTTGAACAGGCTGGAGAAGGCGCCGATCAGATCGAGGAACGCTTCAGGGCTGAACACGCAGGTGTAGTGGCCGGTCTCGATCGGGGCGTAGTCGAGGTGGCTGATGGTGCGTTCGGCGGCCTCGGCGATGCAGCCCGCCAGGTCGAGGTCATCGGCGCCATAGGCCAGGCGTACGGCGCCGGCGCTGCGGGGTTTGCGGCCCGTTTCCTCGGCCTTGGCGTAGAGATACACACTGGCTGTCGTGAGCCGCTGCTGGCGGCAGGCGCCATCGCTGTTGAGGTAGAGCCGCTCGCTGCGCCGCTGGGCCAGGCCGTTGTAGGGCACGGTGCCGATGGCCGGGTGCCGCTCCAGCAGCTGGCGCTCGGCGTCCTTGAGGGTCTCCAGCAGGGAGAGGATCGGCTGGCTGGGGCGCAGGGGCTGATGCAGCTCCGGCAGGGGAGCCGTGGCCAGGGGCGAGAAGGCTGGCGTGTCCTCGGGATTGCCGAAGGCACTGGCGGCCCTGGCCCCGGCCAGGGCCTTCTCCAGGCCATCAGGGGAGAGGTCGGATGTGCTGGTGATGCCCACAAGTCCGTCGCCGTTCCACACCCGCACCGTGATGGCGCTGCGCTGGGCCCCCTTCATCTGCTTGGCCTCGCCGCGATCCACCTGCACGGAGGTGTCGGTGCTGCAGGAGGCTCCCAGGTCCCACCGGTCGATGCCGTGGTGCTGGGCGAGCTGCTCGAGCTGGCCGCGCAGCTGTTCGGCATCGAGGCTGCCGTTGCTGATGGTCATGATCAGCGGCCCCCCACGGTGATCGAATCCACCTTGATGTGGGGCTGGCCCACGGTCACGAACACACTGCCGCTCACCGACCCGCAGAAACCGGCGGCCAGGTCGAGGTCGTTGGCGCACATCGAGATCCGCGGCATCACCTCCTTGGCTTCACCGATCAGGGTGGCGCCCTTCACCGGCTTGGTGAGCTGGCCGTTCTCGATCAGGTAGCCCTCCTCCACGGCGAAGTTGAACTGGCCTGTGGGGCCCACGCTGCCGCCGCCCATCGACTTGCAGTAAAGGCCCTTGTCCACCGAGGTGATCAGTTGCTCGGGGGTGTGGGGGCCGGCGGCGATGTAGGTGTTGCGCATGCGGCTGGCGGCGGCGAAGTTGTGGCTCTGGCGCC
This sequence comes from Prochlorococcaceae cyanobacterium, assembly GCA_044347105.1. Taxonomy (GTDB): domain Bacteria; phylum Cyanobacteriota; class Cyanobacteriia; order PCC-6307; family Cyanobiaceae; genus NIES-981. The sequence goes on along the minus strand of JBIIXY010000015.1, from coordinate 19,528 downwards.
GGCCGCTGCCGGTGCGGGCATGGCCGGTGCGCAGCTGGCCGGCCCGGTCGCTGAGGAAGCGCTTGAGCACCCCGTTTTCAATCAGCACGGTGCGCTCGGGCTCCATGCCCTCGTCGTCCATCGCCAGCGAGCCGAAGGCGCCATCGCTGAGGCCCTCATCGATCGCCGTGACGGCCTCATGGGCAATGGGTTCGCCCACCTTGTCTGCGAAGGGTGTGGTGCCGCGCTCCACCTGGGTGGTTTCCAGCAGGTGGCCGCAGGCCTCGTGGAAGATCACCCCGCCGAAACGGTTGGCCAGCACCGCCGGCATCTGACCGGCCTCCACGTAATCGGCGTAGAGCATGGTGGCTGCGCTTTCGCACACCTCCTGGGCGCTGGCGTCGACATCCCACTGCTCCAGCTGCTCCGGGCGGCCGTGGCTGCCGTAGCGACGGCCGATGCTGGAGCGGTGCTCGCCGTCGGAGGCCAGCACGTTCAGCCCCAGCGACTGATGCAGGCGGATGTCGCGGGCGAACGTGCCATCGCTGGCGGCCACCAGCACCTCCTGCCAATCGCGGGCGTAGCTGCCGCGGCGCACCTGCAGGTGGGTGCCGCGCCGCTCCAGGGCAGCGGTGCCCTCCAGCAGTCGGGTGGTGGCTGCCGCCAGTTCGGGGCAGCGCAACAGCCAATCCGCCTTGGCGCTGGCGTGGTCGCGCAGGCTCCCCAGGCCTTCAAAGGCACTGCGTACCGCTCCGCTGCGCTGCAGCCCGAGCATCCCCAGGGCCTGGTCGAGGGCCTCCAACAGGCCGGCATCGCTGAGGTCGTTGGTGCTCACGAAACCGTCGCGCAGGCCCCTGAACACCCGCAGCCCAGCTCCCATCCCAAAGGCAGGACTCACACTGGTGATGCCATCCTGCTCGGCCAGCACGCCCAGGTGATCGGTGCGCTCCAGGAACACCTCCACCAAATCGGCCCCCGCGGCCCGGCCCGCGGCGAGCAGCGATTCCAGCCGAAGGGACCAGCTGCCATCGAGTTGGCGCAGGCTTGGAGGTGCAGTGGAGACGACCATCGTTCGAGGACGGAACAGGGGGGATACGGGGAGAGAAACGGCTGCCTGCCGGGGCTGACGCTGGACCTTCCTGGCCTGGGAGCGGTCCTAGCAAAAAGGCCCCGGCCATGGTGGCCAGGGCCGTTGGCCGTTCTCCAGAGGGCCAGGGATCGGCGGTTGCTGGCCTCTGGTCTGCTGCCGCTCAGCGCACGGCCGGCTGGAACTGTTCGCTGCGGATGGGCTTCATCAGGAACAGCTGAGCCATCTGCACTCCGTTGGCGATCCAGTAGGGCAGCTTGCGGATTGCCTTCAGCGGCGCTGGCGCCGGACTTGCATCGGCGGCCGACAGTTTTTCATTGTTGACCACCAGGCGCTCCAGGCCTTCCCAGAAGCGGGGGTTGCGCACGTCCAGCACCACAGGGAACACCCGGGCAGAGGTCTCGTTGGTCTTGTCGATCACGTACTTGTCGTAGGTGCGGGCGTCCAGGCCAAGGGCTTCATAGAACTCCTTACGGGCCACGTCGCGGACGTACATGGTGGCGAACACGGCCAGCAGGAAGAACCGGCACCAGAGCCGTGCTGTGAAACCGCGCACAGTGTCGGGCTGGGCCTTCATCAGGGCGTCGAAGAAGTCGCCGTGGCGATTCTCGTCCTGACACCAGTTCTCAAAGAAGTTGAAGATCGGGAAGATCTTGCTGTCGGGATTCTTCTCAAGGTGGCGGAAGATGGCAATGTAACGCCAGTAGCCGATCTTTTCGCTTAGATAGGTGGCGTAGAAGATGAACTTCGGTTTGAAGTAGGTGTAGGCCTTGTTGGCGGTGAGGAAGCCGAGGTCGAGCTGTAGGCCGAAATCGCTCATCGCTTTGTTGAGGAAGCCGGCATGGCGGGCTTCATCGCGGGCCATGTGGGCGAAGCACTCAGCCAGCAGGGGATTCCTGGCCTTGATGCGGCGGCTCAGTTCCTTGTAGAGCAGGAAGCCGGAAAATTCCGAGGTGCAGCTTTGCTCCAGGAATTCGACGAACACCTTGCGGGTTTCGGGGTCGAGTTTGTCGGCCGCGCCCTCAAACTCCTCGTTGCGCACGAAGTGGTGGCGGTTGTAGTCCTTACGGAATTCCTCGCAGATTGCCTCCAGCTCCACTTCGTTGGGGCGGAGGTCCATGGCAGCCATGGCCTCGAAATCAGTGGTGTAGAACCGCGGCGTGAGGATCGTGTCCTTCACCGGTTCCTTGATGGCCGGGCCACCGGCGCTCGCTTTGAGGCCCGCGGTTTGTTGGCCAGCGGCCTGGGCATCGGCCTGGCTGGAACTGGCGACTGCGGTAGGTGGCACCATCGAACAGATCAGGTCAGAGCAGTGGGTGCATGGTAGGTGGGCCTACGCCCAGGTCGGCGGGACCTGTCACGGACTGTGCCGCCCTTGTTGGCAATCTGCGTTGCCTGTGGGGGTTGTCAGTTCGGGCCCAGCCATTTCTGGCCGTTGAGCCGCTGCACCAGGCGGGACACCAGCAGGGCCTGGGTGATCTTTTTTTCGTCGATCAGAAAAGACTCCAGCAGGCTGGGCTCAGCGCCTGCCTCGGCCACGGCCACGGTCTTGGCGGCGTTGATGTCCTCACTGGTGAAGCAGAGCCAGAACCGGCGCCCACCCGGAAGCTCCCCTACCACCATCCAGCAGGGGCTGGCCACCACCGGCATCGGCCCCTGCTCAAAGCGGAGTTGGGGTTCGGGGCCGCCGTAGCCGCAGATTTCCTTGGCCAGGGCTGGGATCAGGGAGTTGGGGATGAAGCTGGCGAAGGGAGCATCCTCGGGAGCAGGGGGCTTGGCCGCTTTCGCCGGCTTCGCCTCGGCTGCTGCTGCTGGAGTGGGGGAAGGGGTGGGATCGCTCACCAGGCTCGGGCCCCAGGGGTTGAGTGACTCTGACTCTAAGCAGGGGAACCCTGGTGTTCACCAGTCGCTGTCGCCCTCATCCCAGCCATCCACAGGGGCAGTGCTGGCTTGCTGGCTGCTGGGAGCCCGGCGGATCACCCGGAAGGGCACCTCCACCGTGGGCGCCGGTTCACCCGGTGCTCGGCTGGGACTTGCCGGGCTGGGTTCCGGGTCCCTGGGCGCGGGGGTCGGGCCAGCGGAGCGGGACTCGTCAGGGGACGGGGGCGCGGCTGCTCTCCAGCCCTCTCGCCCACTCCAGGCCGGCTCGGCGTTGTGAGGAAGGCGCACCTGGCGCCGAGTAACGCCACCGTTGCCGCCGCGCAGGGCCAGGGCGGTGGTGCCGGCACTCAGCAGCCCGCCGCCGCCGCCGGCCAGCATCATCCACACGCCGATCGGCAGGGCGGGACTGGTGTAAGTGAGCAGCCGCAGAGTCACTGCCGGTTTCGGATTGAGGGCGCCCACCAGGATCACCGCCGCAAGGGGGGCGAGCAGAGGGAGCAGCAGCAACTGGCGCAGCACGGTCAGGCGGGGGGAGTGGGATCAGCCAGCGCGCAGCCTGGCTGGGCTGGGCCGATCGGTCCACTCCAGCGCCGCAGATCGCCAAGGTTGTCGTGGAGCAGGTCGAAAATGCGGGCCACCAGAAAATCCACCATGTCGTCGATCGTGCGGGGCTGGTGGTACCAGGCGGGCACCGGCGGAGCGATGTGTGCTCCCGCCTCCGCCAGGGCGGTGAGGTTGCGCAGGTGCACCAGGCTCCAGGGGGTTTCCCGCGGGCAGATCACCAGCGGCCGGGCTTCCTTGAGGTGCACGTCAGCGGCCCGTTCCACCAGGTCGAGGGCGACGCCACTGGCAATCCTCCCCACGGTGCCCATGGAGGCGGGCAGGATCACCATCCCCCGGGTGCGGTAGCTGCCGCTGGCGATGGCGGCGGCCTGGTCGTTCCAGCGGTGGCAGCGCAGACAGCCGCCGCTGCTGCCGGTGCGCTCGCGCCAGAAGCGTTCCTGGGCCACCGGCTCACCCGGCACCTGGATGCCGAGCTCGGCCTGCCACACCGCAATGGCTCCGCGGCTGGTCACCAGTTCAACGCTCTCCCCCGCATCCAGCAGCCACTGCAGGGCTCTCTGGGCGAGGGGTTGGCCCGAGGCACCTGAGATGGCCAGCACCAAGGGCACCATCGCTCAGCTCTCGCTCAGCACGGCCACCGGGGTGAACTCCGAGGTCTCCTCCGGCTCGTGATCGGGCTCCGCGCTGCCAGGGCTGTCAGCCGTCGGTTCGTTCTCGCCGAGCTCGCTGCCGGCGGGCAGCACCACCGCCAGATCGATCTGATGGCGGAGGGCGTCGACCTTCTCGATCTCCACTTCAACCGCATCGCCGAGCATGTAGGTGCGGCGGTTCTTGCGGCCCACCAACCGGTTCTGACGGCTGCGGTACTCGTACCAGTCGTCCTTGAGTGAGCTCACGTGCACCAGGCCCTCCACGTTGGAAGGGGGCACTTCCACAAAGAAGCCGTAGCTCTGCACGCCGCTGATCACGCCTGGCTGCACATGACCCACCAGGGGCTCGGCCTGGCGGGCCTGGGCCATGGCCACCAGATCGCTCTCCAGTTCCTGCTGGAAGCGCCTGCGGCCGTTGAGACGTTGCACCAGTCCATGGTCGAGGGCCTGCTGGAACGGCGCCAGCTGGCTCGGTGCCAGCAGGGGCCAGTCGATGGCCCCATGGCAGGCCGGCGAGGCCAGGTCGACGCTGACCTTGTGGCGCACGCTGGGGCGGTCCTTGCCGTCGCAGAGCAGCAGCACCAGCACCTGCTGGTTCCAGAGGTCGGCATAGCGCAGGGTTGGGCAGGTCCAGGGGGCGAGGGCTGCCGTCTCACCGCGCGCGCCGGCCATCCAGTGCTCCCCTGGGCTGGTGCTGAGCACCTGCTGGGGCAGGACCGCCCGCAGCTGCTGCTGCAGGGCGCGCCGGCGGTCGGTGGCGGCAAACGCTGCAGCCAGTTCCGCCGCGCTGGCATGGCCCTCCTCCCCCAGTTCGAGGGGAATCTCCAGGGCCAGGGCTGCCCGGGCCACGTCGTTGAGGTCGCTCGCTTCGGCCTCGGGATTGAGGGTGTAGATGGCCGGCAGGGAAAGGGCGGCCAGATGGCTGCCCAGGGCCCGCTCAGCCAGCAGCACCACCTCCCGCAGAATCGCCTCAGGGTGGTGGGCCGGCAGCTGCTCCAGCCAGCCCTGCAGGGCGGGGGTGGGGGCCGGCGCCCTCAGGTCACCGAGACTCTCAATGGGCGGCATGCCCAGGTCGAGTTCGATCGAGCCACTCGCCAGCCGTTGCTGGCGCAGCAGTTCGCTCACGCTGATCAGGCCGCTGAGCTGATCGAGCTGGTTTTTCAGCGGCTTGAGGGCGGCCGGAACGGTGCGGCTCTTGGGCTTCCGCTCGGCCAGGGCGGTGAGGGCCGTGAGGTCGGCACTGGCCACCGGCCGGATCTGGCTGCGGCAGAAGCGGTAGCTCTGCAGCGAGCCCTCGCTGCTGATCTCCAGTGCCACCGACACCGCTGCCTGCTCCTCGTTCACCTGGAAGGCGGCCGCCTTACTGAGGGGCGCGCTCAGAAGCGGCAGCCACTGCCGTCCCACGCACAGGGCATCGGCCTGCTCTCGCAGCCAGAGGTCCAGGCTGCTTCCCGGGCTCAGGCGTTCGGCCACGGCTGGGCTGTGCAGCCACAGGGTGAAGCCTTCCTCGCCACGGGTTTCCAGCCCCAGTGCCGGCAGGCAGGGAGCTTCCTTGCCGCTCCAGCTCTCGAGCAGCAGTGTCTGCTGGGCGGTGAGATCGCTGCGGTCCTTGGCCTCGAGCTGGCGCAGGGTGGCCCGGGGAGCCGTCGGGCGCTGATTCAGACGGTGCTTGGTGAGCAGCAGGTCGAGGTCGGCGGATTCGCCGCCGTTCACAGGCAGTCTGCGGGCCACATGGCCCTGGGGGGAGAACTGGGCCACCGGATAGCGATCGATCAGCACGTCCACCACGGATTGCTGCTCGGGATCGAGATGTTCGGCGTCAGCGGCCGGCAGCTCGACGCTGGTGAGCAGGCGATCGTCGAGCGGCGTGGCCACCAGACGCTCCTGCTGTTGTTCCACCTGGGCCAGCAGGCTGGTGGTGTGGCGCTCCAGGATGCACTGCACGCCCCCTTCCGGCGAGCGGCGGCGTCCGCCTTCGCGGGTCACCTTCACCAGCACCCGATCGCCGTTCCAGGCGTGGTTGAGCTGGTGCTCGCGGATGTAGATGTCCTCGCCGCCGTCCTCGCGCAGAGCGAAGCAGAAGCCCTTGCTGGAGCAGCGCAGCCGGGCGGGTATGAGCTCCGGGTTGTGACGGCGCAGGAGGCCGGCTTCACTGACCTGCACCAGCTCCAACCGCTTGAGGGCATCGAGACCGATGCGCAGCTGCTGTTTTTCCGGTTTGGTGCTGAGGCCCAGCGCCTTCTCGAGCTTGGGCTGGGGCAGGGGGTCCTGGGTGGAGAGCTGGTCGAGCAGGTCGGCGACCGTGAACTTCATCGGGGCTGGCAGCTGGTTGGCGGAGGCCGCCGGGGATTTTCCCTAGGGGCTGGGGTGTCGGCGAGGGGAGCGGTTGGTCCGGGCTCGGAGCGATGCCCACGACGGTGTCTCCCAATGGAGACTTTAATCAGTGATGGTGCCATTCCCAGACCGGCTCCAGCTCAGGCTTCGGCCTCCGACTCGGCGGCGGCGGCGGCCTGGGCATCGCCTTCGCTGCTGCCGGCCTTGACGACCAGGCGTACTCCAAGAATCAGAAACCCCACCGATGCCGCCAGTTGCAGGGCATCGGTGGGAATCACCGCCGAGAGGGAACCACCGGCCGCGGCCCCCAGCAGGCTGGCCAGCACCAGCGCCAGGGAACTGCCGGCAAACACGGCCCCTGGCCTGTTGGAGGTGCCGCTGATCGTGACGATCGCCAGCTGCGTCTTGTCACCGAGTTCCGCCAGAAACACCGTGACGAACGTGGAGGCCAGCAGGGCGAGATCCATGGCGGTTGGGGGGATCGGCGGTTTGGGTGTTGAGGTTGGGGTGTTGAGCCAGTGGCAGGCCGCTCTGGCAGGAGCGAGGTGGTCAGCTCAGGGGCAGATCGGTGGGCAGGGGGGTGAGGTGGACCGCCGCCTGACGTCCCAGCCACAGGCCGAGGGCCACCATCAGCAGGCCAGCCAGGCGCTCCAGCTGGTGGGCGGGCATGGCCCGGGCCAGCCAGCGGCCCAGCAGCACGCCCACCAGGCTGGAGCAGATCAGGGCCAGTGAAGCGCCCAGAAACACCAGCACCGGCCTGCCCGACTGGGCGGAGAGCAACAGGGCTGCCAGCTGGGTCTTGTCCCCCAGTTCCGCCAGGAAGACGGTGGTGAAGGTGGTGATGAAGGCCGTGAACCAGGCCCGACGGGGGTGCTCGGCCGGAGTGGCGGACTCGCTGCTCATGGCTGCCGGATCGCCCGCTCGAATCGACGCATCACCCTGCCACGGCCGCCGTACTCGCTGCGGATCTGCTGGCGGCAGCAGGCGATCGCCAGGCCGTGGGCCGTGGCGTTCCACTGCGCCGGCTCAGCCGGGGCCAGTTCAGGGGCGAACAGGCCCAGCAGATTGGCGACCCGGCAGAAATCCGGACGCTCCTCGTAGATGCGGCAACGGCGTCCACCGGTGTCGTAGTGGATGCACCAGCCATCCGGCCCCACCATGCCCAGATAGGTCTGGCGCTGCGGGGGCGAGAGGGCAGCAAGGGCGTCCTGGCGCAGTTCGGGATCCAGGCGGCAGCAGGCCCCGCAGCCGGTGATGCATTGCCACTGGGGTGCCTGGGCCATGGCTTGTTGCAGGGGGATCACCGGCTTCAGCATGGCAGCTGTCAGCTTGGGCAGAGCGCTGTAACGGGGCGTCACAGTGGCGCCCCTGGCATGGGTGAGCAGCAGCTGGGGCCTTAGGCTCGTGATCAGTGATTTGCGTCTCTGCGCGGCCATCCATGGGCATCGACTTCCACCTGATCGCCAACTTCGCCGCCCTTGCCCTGATCACCCTGGCTGGCCCCGCCGTGATCTTCATCCTGTTCTACCGCCGCGGGGCTCTCTGAAACTGAGCCTGCCTCAGTGAGTGCTGATCCAGTCAGGTTTTGCTTTGATCAGGTGCGTCTGCGTCATTCGGCTCTGAGCCCTTCGGCCCGGGGCGGTTGAGATCGGCCGTCAGAGCGTGATAAATCGGCAGCGGTTGCAGCCGTCGCCCCACGATCGCGGCGAGTGTTGCACTCAGCAGGGTCCCCAGCAGCCACTGCTGATCGCCAGCCAGGCGCAGGGCAAAGACAGCCGTCATCATCGGCAGCTGGGTGGCGCCCGCCAGACCGGCCGCCATGCCGAGGGCCATGCCCAGCTGGGGATCGGCGTCGAGCAGATGGAGGGTTCCGGCCCCGAACAGGGCCCCGAAGCTGAAGGCCGGGTCGATCAATCCACCCGGAATGCCGCAGGCCAGGGCGAGGATCGGGGCCAGCACCCGGGCCAGGAGCACCAGCAGCCAACCAGCGATTCCCAGGGGCGATCCCGGCACCGGCAGCGGCCCTCGCTCGTCGAGCAGCTGCCGCATCAACACTTCACCATCGCCACCGCTCCAGCCGCCGCTCACAACCGCCATGGCGCTCAGGCAAAGGCCGATCGCCAGTCCCCAGATCAGGGGGTGGCGGGCCACGCACGCCTTCAACCAGCGATTGGCCAGCAGCAGCCCGCGGGCGAACAGGCCGCCGAGCAAGCCCCCGCCCACGCCGATCGGCAGGGCCCAGAGCAGTTGCTGCCACTCCGGCACCAGGGTGGGAACCAGGCCCAGGGGAAAGATGCCGATCCCGGCCAGGTTGCTCACCAGGGCTGCCGCTGAACACACCACCAGGGCGGGCCAGATCAGGGCGGTGCGGATGCTGCCGGTGAGTTCTTCCGCCAGAAAGAGCACCCCCATCAACGGGCTGTTGAATCCCCCGGCCAGGCCGGCAGCCGCCCCGACCGCCAGCAGGGAGCCCGGGCGGACAGTCGCCGCCAGCCTGGGGGCCAAGCGATGCAGGCCCTGGGCCACGGCAGCGCCCAGCTCCACCAGCGGTCCCTCCCGGCCCAGAGGAAGCAGGGCCAGGCTGGCGCTGGTCCAGAGGGCCAGACGCGCAGCGGTGGGCCGCCAGCCGAGCAGGCAGGGCGCTCGGCTGGGCTCCTCGAGCGCCTGGATGGTCTGGGGGATGCCCGACCCTGCCCCCCCGGCGAGGGGGCCCCGCTGCAGCAGCAGCAGGAGAGGCACCACCAGCAGGGGCGATACGGCGATCAGCAGGCTGGGTGGGCTCCACGCCTCCCCGGACGGGCCTGGCAGCCGCGCCAGCAGCCGATCCTGCCAGCCATCCACCAGGTTGAGGGGCCAGCTGGCCAGTCCCACCAGTGCGCCCAGCAGCAGCAGCCTGCTCAGGCCAGTGAGGTCGCGTTCGGAGAGGGGCTTGCGGGTCATGCCGGGCTCAGGCCATCAGCCCAAGGGCCACCGCCGCATCCTGCAGCAGTGCCCTCAGGTAAGGATGCTCAGGTCGGCTGTCGCTGTGCAGTTCCTCGCCGGCCGCGTTGCGCACCACCAGTCCATCCCCCCGGCGGCTGCACCAGTACAGGCGTTGGTGCCGGGCCAGCACCACCTCATCGCCGGCGCTGGCGCGCAGGCCGAGCAACTCCAGTTGCAGCCGTTCTCGCCCCTGCCACAGGTTGCGCTGCAGGCGATAGGCCACATCCACCAGTTGGGGGAGCCCGCCTGGATCGCCGGACCAGCGCCAGCCGATCGCCTGGCGCCGTGCCCCCTGCTGTTCCAGTTCCAGCTGGAGGTGGCCGCCGCGCAGCAGTTTCTTCTGCACGATCGTGCAGCCCGCACTCCAGTACACCGGCTGGGGGTGGCCGATGCCGAAGGGCTCAAGCCGCTGCTGCTGGAGCAGAAAGGCGGGGTCGATCTCCTTCAGCCGCAGCAGGGCCTCCGGTTCCACCGGCTGACCGTTGGCCCTGCCGGCCAGCCAGTCCTGGGCCAGCTCCTCCAGGCGCGCATGCAGGGCAGCCAGGTGCTCGGCACGCACGCTGAAGCCCCCCGCTGCCGGATGGCCGCCGTAGCGCTCCAGCAGGTGGGCGCACTGCTGCAGGGCCCGATCCACGGCAAAACCCCGCGGCGAGCGCACGGAGGCCCGCAGCCTTCCGTTGCCCTCACCAGCCAGCAGGGCGCAGGGACGGTGCAACCGCTCCACTAGCCGGGCAGCCACGATGCCGATCACCCCATGGTGCCAGTGGTTCTGGGCGAGCAGCACGAAGGCCGGCCGCTGATGGCCATCAGCCTCCAGCAGGGCCAGGGCTTCAGCTTCGATCGCTTCGCAGAGGTCGCGGCGCTGGCGGTTGAGCGCTTCGCAGTCCCGCGCCAGCTCCAGGGCCCGCTCGCCATCGGCGGTGGTGAGCAGGTCCACCACCAGGGCCGGATCGCCCAGGCGACCCACGGCATTGATCCGCGGCGCGATCTGGAAACCCACCACTTGGGCATCCAGCCGTTGCTCGTCCACGCCCGCCAGCCGCTGCAGGGCCTGCAGCCCGGGCAGGCCACTGCTGCCCAGCTGCGGCAGGCCATCCATCAGCCAGCGGCGGTTCACCCCCTGCAGCGGGGCCATGTCGGCGATCGTGCCGATGCAGAACAGGTCGCGGGCCATGGCCAGGGTCTGGCCCTGGCGCAGCCGCGCACAGAGCTGGGCCGCCAGCACATAGGCCAGCCCCACCCCGGCCAGGCCGCGATAGGGGGAGCCCTCCGGCGTGCGTGCGGGATGGAGCAGGGCCAGGTGGGGCGGCAGTTGCTCGGGGATGGTGTGGTGGTCGGTGAGAATCACCTCCATCGCCAGCGCGGCCGCCCGCTCGAGGGCCTCGCGGGCCGAAACGCCGTTGTCCACCGTCACCAGCAGACGCACCTCCTGGGCCGCCAGCCGCTCCACCATGGCGGCGTTGAGCCCGTAGCCCTCCTCCATGCGGCTGGGGATGGCGGCCTGGGGCCGGGCGCCGAGCCGCGCGAGCACGCCCACCAGCAGGGCCGTGCTGGTCATGCCGTCGGCGTCATAGTCGCCGCAGATTGCCACCGGCTCTCCCTGCTGACAGGCCTGGGCCAGGCGTTCCACCGCCTGCTCCAGCTGCTGGAAGTGCTCGGCCGCCGCCGGGGCCTGCGGGGGATCGAGCAGGGCCGCCACGGCGGCGGCACTGGTGTGGCCGCGCCGGGCAAGGACGGCCAGCAGGGACAGGGGCAGGGGCTGGCTGCCCTGGGGATTGAGCTGCTCCAGGGATCCGGCTGCAGCGAGCTCCCCCAGGGGAGCCGGCAGATGCCAGCACTGCGCGTCGAGGGCGGGGAGCAAGGAGCAGGGGCGTAGCAGCCCCATTGTGCGCGCACTGGCCAGGGCTAGCGTGCTGGCTCCCTGCTGGCTGATGGCGAAGGATGGCGCTGGACGCCCTGCTCTGGGACGTGGACGGCACCCTGGCGGAGACCGAGCGGGATGGCCATCGCCGGGCCTTCAACCGGGCCTTTGCCGAGGCCGGCGTTCCCATCCACTGGGATGCCCACACCTACGCCCACTGGCTGGCGATCGCCGGTGGCCGGGAGCGGATCCGCGCTGCCCTGCTTCACCAGCAGAAGCGTGAGCCCGATCCCCGCCTGGTGGAGACCCTGCAGGCAAGCAAACAGGCGCACTATGCGGCCCTGCTCGCTGGTGGCGGGCTGGCGCTGCGCCCAGGCGTGCAGGCGCTGCTGGCAGCGGCTGCAGCCGCCGGCCTGCGCCAGGTGATCGTGACCACCAGCGGCCGGCCCGCCGTGCAGGCCCTGCTCCAGCAGCTGCTGCCAGACGGGGCTGATTGCTTCGCCTTCTGGGTGTGCGGCGACGATGTCAGCCACAAGAAGCCCCATCCTGAGGCTTACCTGCAGGCCGTCGAGCGCCTCGGTTTGCCCCGCGAGCGGCTGCTGGTGCTGGAGGATTCGCCCCTCGGCCTGGCGGCGGCCAGCGCCGCTGGTCTGGCCTGCGTGGTGACCCGCAGCCACTACGGCGCCATGGAGCCCCTGGAGCGTTTTGCCGCCGCCCGGGCCGTGCTGAGTGGGCTGGGTGCCGACGACCGGGTGCTGCGGGGGCCGGCTTGCGTTCCGGGGGTCGCCACGCTGTTCTATCTGCAGTCCCTGCTGTGAGTGCCCTGCAGACCACCCGTTTCCAGCGCTTCAGCGCGGCCGCCGGCAACGCGCTGATCGGCCAGCTTCGCGGAAGCTGGAGGTACCGCAGCGCCGTGCTGCTGGCCCTGCTGCTGGGGTTTTATGCAGGCGGCAACATCACGGCCTATGTGCTGCCCCGCTTTCCTGGTGGCCGGCCAGCGATGGTGCTGGCGGTGGTGATCGTTCTGGAGGTTCTGGTGCGCCTGCGCGGGCGTCTGGTCAGCGGCGAGCCGCCGCTGCTGTGGCGGCTGCTCGACAACCTGCGCATCGGCCTGGTGTATGCGGTGGTGCTAGAGGCATTCAAGCTGGGCACGTGAGCTGCCAGTTCTCCGCACCGGTGGATCCCGGCTTGTTCGCCCAGTTCACCCTGCCGCTGCTGGAGCGCCTCCGCCTGCTTGCGGCGGATGGATACCGTCCCCTGCTGCTGCTGAATGCGCCTGTGGGGGCCGGCAAAACCACCCTTTCAGGGTTGCTGAGCCGGTTGGCGCCTGAGCATGGGTTGCGTCTCGCGGTGGCCTCGATCGATGACGCCTACCTGCCCTGGCAGGAGCGGGTGGAAGCGATGGCCGGCAATCCTTTCGGCGTGACCCGGGTGCCTCCGGGCAGCCATGACCCGCAGCTGCTCTGCGGCCTGATCGACCGCTGGCGGGCTGGGGGCACCCTGAGCCTCCCCCGCTTCGACAAGACCCTGAGGGATGGCCAGGGAGACCGGGTGTCCGGGGTTTGCCTGGAGGCCGATGCCCTGCTTCTGGAGGGTTGGCTGCTGGGGTGCGAACCGCTGGGAGGGGACCTCGCGGCTGCTCTCAGGAGCCAGGATGGCCAGGACCTGCCTGCAGGCCTGAGGTTGCGCCCTGAGGAGAGGGCATGGCTGCCACGCTGGGACCAGGCCCTGCGTGCCTACCAGCCCCTGTGGAGCCGCAGTGATGGCCTCTGGCTGGTGCGGCCCACCGACTGGACATTGCCGCGGCGCTGGCGTTTTCAGGCGGAGGCACGCCAGCGACGACGGGGAGGGGCGTGGCTCTCGGCTGTGGCCTTGGATCAGCTGGTGCAAGCCAGCCTCTGCAGCCTGCCACCCCAGCTCTATCAGGATCCGCTGCTGGGGCGTGCCGAGATGGCCGCAACCATTGATGGACGCCGGCGTTTGGTGCGGATCAGCTCTCGGCTGCCTCGTCTTCGTCAGCGATCGGGTACACAAAGCCCTGGGCCCTGCCGCTGAGGACCGCCTTGCCAAGGGACATGGCCTTCAGGGCCGCGTCGCCCGCCTTGGCTTTCCAGTGGGCGTGACGCTGATTGCGCTTGCCCTTCGATGTTTTCTTCTTGGGAACAGCCATCCCTGTTTTGCAGCCAAACAATGATCTTGTCGTGCCAACTTGACTTTCGTCAAATCGCTAAGCTCCGGGGAAAGAACCGTTGCCGTGAGCGCCAGCCCCTCTCAGTCGTCAGCTGAGTCCGAGGCCCAGGAAAAAGCGGCTCCGGCTGAAGCTGTTCCGGCTGAAGCCCGCGCTGCCGCCGCCCCTGCCGAGGCCCGAGACCAGCCAGGCAATCTGCGTCAGTTGCTGGAACGCCGCACCGTGGCACCCCCCAGTTACAGCGCTCTGCTCAAGCAGATCAAGGCGGGACAGGTGAAAGACCTGGAGCTCTCCCCGCGCCAGCGGGCTGTGCAGGTCACCTTCAAGAATGGCAAGCAGGTTCAGGTGCCGGTGTTCGACAACGACCAGCAGTTGCTGCGCAGTGCCGAAGCCGCCGGGGTGCCGCTGGCCGTGCGTGACGACCGGGCCGATGCCGCGGCTGCCTCCCTGGTCTCCAATGGCCTGCTGGTGCTGCTGTTGCTCGCCGGCCTGGCGATGGTGCTGCGCCGCTCGGCCCAGGTGGCCAACCGGGCGATGGGTTTCGGCAGCAGCAAGCCGCGCCTCCAGGCCGAGGGCAGCGTGGCCGTGCGCTTTGAGGATGTGGCCGGAATCGCTGAGGCCAAGGAGGAACTCCAGGAGGTGGTGGCTTTCCTCAAGGCACCCGAGCGCTATACCGCCATCGGTGCACGCATCCCCAAGGGTGTGCTGCTGGTGGGGCCTCCGGGCACGGGCAAGACGCTGCTGGCCCGAGCCATCGCTGGTGAAGCCGGGGTTCCCTTCTTCTCGATGGCGGCCTCGGAATTTGTGGAGATGTTCGTGGGAGTGGGTGCCAGCCGGGTGCGGGACCTGTTCCGCAAAGCCAAGGCCAAGGCACCCTGCATCATCTTCATTGATGAGATCGATGCGGTGGGCCGCCAGCGGGGTGCGGGCATCGGCGGCGGCAACGACGAACGGGAACAGACACTCAACCAGCTGCTCACGGAAATGGACGGCTTCGCCGACAACTCCGGAGTGATTCTCCTGGCGGCCACCAACAGGCCCGATGTGCTGGATGCGGCACTGATGCGCCCCGGGCGCTTCGATCGCCGCATCACCGTGGATCTGCCCGACCGGCGCGGCCGCGAGGCCATCCTGGCTGTCCATGCCCGCTCCAGGCCCCTGGCTGATGCGGTATCCCTGGCGGACTGGGCCTCGCGCACGCCGGGATTCTCCGGTGCCGATCTTTCCAACCTGCTCAATGAGGCGGCCATCCTCACAGCCCGGCGTGAGCAGAGCGCCATCGATGAGCAGGCCCTCTCCGACGCCCTGGAGCGGATCACCATGGGCCTGTCCGCCGCTCCCCTGCAGGATTCCGCCAAGAAACGCCTGATTGCTTACCACGAAGTGGGCCATGCCCTGCTCACCACCCTGGTGCCCCACGCCGACCGGCTCGACAAGGTGACGCTCCTGCCCCGCGCCGGCGGCGTTGGTGGCTTCGCCCGCACCATGCCCGATGAGGAGGTGCTCGACTCCGGCCTGATCAGCAAGGCCTACCTGTTGGCCCGCATGGTGGTGGCGATGGGGGGGCGAGCCGCGGAGCTGGTGGTGTTCGGGCCCAATGAGGTGACCCAGGGTGCATCCGGCGATCTGGAGCTGGTGGCCCGCATCGGCCGGGAGATGGTGACCCGCTACGGCTTCTCCCCCCTGGGTCCGCTCGCCCTTGAGGGCGAGGGACCGGAAGTGTTCCTGGGGCGCGACTGGCTCCGTTCCCAGCCCCACTATTCCGAAGACACCGGTCGTCGCATCGATGCCCAGGTGCGTCAGCTGGCCGGCCACGCCCTCAACCAGGCCGTGGGTCTGCTCAAGTCCCGCCGGGCCCTGATGGATGACCTGGTGGAGCGCCTGATCGTGGAGGAAACCCTGGATGGTGATCTCTTCCGCTCTCTGGTGGATGCCGATGAACAGCGGAACCAGGCCTCAGCCGGCCAGCCCGCCGCAGAATCGGATGTCCAGGCTGCGCAGGTAGGTGTGTAGACCCGCGTCCTGAATGGGCAGCAGGTGGGCGGCCTGCTGGGTGGGATTCACGTGGGCATGCCAGTGGCCGGGAGGGGTGATAAAGGCGCCACCGGGTTGCCAGGCGATCCGTTCGGGGTTGCGGATGCGTCCGTCGCTGTCCAGATCGGTGCCCACCAGGGTGTAGCAGCCGGCGGGACAGTCGAGGATCAGGTCGAGGGCCACCGACTGGTGGCGGTGGGGTGGCTGGATCACGCCGCCCGGAACAACGCCGAGCATGGCCCAGAGGGTATGGGTCACGGTGCGGCTGGCGGGTAGGTCGGCGTTGGCCAGCAGGATGCTCAGCCGGTTGCTGCGAGCCGCCGATGGGTCGGCCAGCAACTGGTCGAGGTTGTCACGCAACAGGGACGCCGGGTAGTGGCAAGGCGTGAAGCGGGCTGTACTGGGCTGTACGCCCAGGTGCTGAAGCAGTGGACCGTCATGCACCCAGTAGAGAACGCTGGTGGTGTCGGCATCCAGCAGGGGAGTATCCCCGGCGGGCAGCACGATCAGATCGCCACTGGCCCAGGTGAGCTGGCGGTTGTTCCAGCGCAGCCGGCCGGAGCCCTGCAGCACATAGAAGAGCGAACTGGTGGCCTGGGCCGCGGCCTTCAGACCCTCTCCGCCCTCCATGCGCAGAAAGTGGGCAGCCAGGCCAGGGCTGGTGGCGGGCCCCGGACAGCCCAGGATCTCGCTGAGATCAAGAGGAATCACCCGGGTCGGACCCTGCTGATGCAGCTCCGGCGGCCAACAGTGGTAGGGGATCGGCTCGGTGAGTCCTGACCGCACGGGGTTTGCGGCCTGGCGGTAGTCGTACACCAGGGCGGCGGCCTGCCACTCGCCCATGGCGGCTGATGGCTGAACCGACACTGGCGACGGCTGGCTGGCCTGAAGCGGGGCCTGGGTCATGGGATGGGCTCCCGGAGCGAACCTGATGGGCGTGGGTGGAGCCTATTGAGCGGCACGCCGCCGCTGTCGATCTGCCACATCGGCTACGGGCTCAGCCCCCAGCCACGGCAGGCACGATGGACACCTCATCGCCATCGCTGAGGGCTGTGGCCTCGTTGTCCAGGAAGCGGATGTCCTCGCTGTTCACGTAGACGTTGAGGAAGCGGCGCAGCTTGCCGCTGTCGTCGCACAGGCGGGCCTTGATGCCGGGGAAACGGGCCTCCATAGCATCCACCAGGGCGCTCACCGAGGTGGCCTCGAGGCTGACGCTCGCCTCATCGCGGGTGAACTTCTGCAGGGGGGTCGGGATCAGAACCTGAACGGCCATGGGGGCGGAGTGGATGGCGTGGAGAGGAGGGAGGGCGATGTCAACCAGTGGGCACCCGGGAGGTGCCAGGCTTCAGCGCTGGGCGTGGGTTGTCTGGGCCTGGTCCCAGGCCTGGCGGAAACTGTCGAGCTGGGCCTCGATCGTGTAGGGCGCGCCGATGGCATCGGCCACGGCTTCGGTGGTCTTGAGGCCGTTGCCGGTGATGTAGGCCACGGTGCGTTCCTCCGGGTTGATCCTGCCCTGCTCCACCAGCTTCTTGAGCACGGCGATCGTGGTGCCGCCGGCGGTTTCGGTGAACACGCCCTCGGTTTCAGCCAGCAGCTTGATGCCATCGATGATCTCGGTGTCGTTCACCGCGGCGATGTTGCCCTTGGTGGCGTTGGCGATGTCGATGGCATAGGGGCCGTCGGCCGGGTTGCCGATGGCGATCGACTTGGCGATCGTGTTGGGCTTCACCGGCGTGATGAAATCGCGGCCTTCGGCGAAGGCCTGGGCGATCGGGCTGCAGCCCTCGGCCTGGGCACCGCTGAAGCGCACGGCCTTCTCCTCCACCAGGCCGCACTTGATGAATTCATCAAAGCCTTTGCGGATTTTGGTGAACAGTGAGCCGGAGGCCAGCGGCGCCACGATGTGGTCGGGCAGTTCCCAGCCCAGCTGCTCGATCACCTCGTAACCGAGGGTTTTGGAGCCCTCGGAGTAGTAGGGGCGCAGGTTGATGTTCACGAAGCCCCAGCCGTAGGTGTTGGCCACTTCCGAGCACAGGCGGTTCACCTGGTCGTAGTTGCCCTTCACCGCCATCAGGGTGGGGTTGTAGATGAGTGTGCCGAGCACTTTGCCCAGCTCCAGGTCGCTGGGGATGAACACGCAGCACTCCAGACCGGCGTGGGCGGCAATGGCGGCGGTGGAGTTGGCCAGGTTGCCGGTGGAGGCGCAGCTCACCGTGGTGAACCCCAGTTCGCGGGCGCGGGTGAGGGCCACGCTCACCACCCGGTCCTTGAAGGACAGGGTGGGCATGTTCACACCGTCGTTCTTGATGTAGAGGCTTTTGAGGCCCAGACGCCTGGCCAGGTTGTTGGCTTTGAGCAGGGGGGTGAAGCCCGTGCCCACATCGATCGGATCGCCCTCAATCGGCAGAAATTCGCGGTAGCGCCAGATGGAGGCGGGACCGGCCTCGATCGTGGCCCGGCTCACCCGGTTGCGGATCGCCTCGTAGTCGTAGACCACTTCCAGTGGCCCAAAGCAGACGTCCTCGCAGACATGGCGGGCACCGGCTTCATAGGGGTGGCCGCATTCCTTGCAGCGAAGCCCCGAGAACGTGGCGCGGGAGAGGGTGGCTGTCACGGCCTGAACCGAGGTGCAGCCGGAGGCTAACAGCGGCAACCTGAGCTGCGAATTAATCCCGATCTCCCGAATCGGCTTAAAGGTTGCCGGCCTTGTTCCCCTTCAACCGCTGGCGCCCAGCCCGGCCCTGCCTAGCCTCGCCTGTGTTCCCGTGATCGATGTCGCGTGCCGATGCGCCGCAGGCAGATCCTGTCCTGGCTTGTTGCCCTGCTTCTTCTGGGCGCTGGCGTGGTGGCGGCCTCCCGGCTGTGGGTGGAGTGGCACTGGTTCGAGCAGTTCGGCTGGGGGCCGGTCCTGCTACGCCGCCTAGGCCTGCAGTTGGCCCTGCTCCTGGCGGGGCTGGCCCTGGGGCTGCTGCTGCAGCGCTGCCTCAAGACCTTCTGGCGGCTGGGCCGGGGCGCTGGCGTGCCCCGCCGCTTTCCCCTTGAGCCGCTGCCTTATGCCCTCGCCCTGCTCGCACTCGTCGTCGCCCAGTCGCTGCCCCTGCTCCTGTTGCTCCAGTTGGCCCATCGCCTGCTGTTGCAGCCCTTCGGTGCCCGCCGCCTGCACGGCCTCGTGGTGCTCCTGGACGGCTCGCTTCCTGGTCAGATCGCCCTGTTGGCTTTGCTGGTGGTGGTCGCCGTGGCCCTGCTCTGGCGTCCTCAGCCGGTGGCCCGCACCTTGGCCGCCGCCGGTTCCGTGGCCGCGGCTGTGGCGATTGCCCGCGCCTGGGGGCTGTGGTCGCTGGCGCTGTTCACCCCGTTGGCCGGCATGCGTGAACAGCTGCTGGGCGCCGATGTGACCTTTGCCCTGGCCCGCTTCCCTGCCCTCGCCCTGTTGCTCACCCTGGCGCTTGCGCTGGTGGTGCAGCACCTGGCCGCCGCCCTGTGGGGCCAGCTCGCCCAGCATCCGCAGCTCAGCGACGGTCGATGCGCCGGCTTCAGCCAGGCTCAGATTCGGCTCCTGCACCTGCCTGTGGCACTGGTGGCTCTCGCCGCCGCCGCGGCCTTCTGGCTTGGGCGGCACCAGCTGCTGCTGGGCACCAACGGCAGCGTGCCCGGGGCGGGCTGGGTGGACGTGCATCTGGCCCTGCCCCTGCGCACAGCAGCTGCCGTCCTGGCCCTGGGTACCGCCGTACTGGTGGCGCTGCCGCTCCCGCACCGGTCTTGGCGCGCTCCTGCCGTTGCCTTAGGCGGTGGACTGCTGTTGCTGATGCCCCTGCTGGAGGTGTTGCTGTCCCCCCTTCTGCAGCTGTTGGTGGTCACGCCCCGGGAGCTGGAGCGGGAGCGTCCTTACCTGCAGCGTTCAATCGCCGCCACCCGTTCCGCCTTCCAGCTCGACCGCATCCGCACCCGCAACGTCAACCCGAACCCTC
>JBIIXY010000171.1:0-3442 GCA_044347105.1 Prochlorococcaceae cyanobacterium | reverse complement strand
GCGGTGAACAGCCGGGCCGCCGCATCCGGATAGTCGTTGGTGGCGATGCCGGCCTGGTTGAGCAGGTCTTCGCCGGCCGCCACCTCCTCGCCGCCCATCCAGCTGGCCACCAGGGGTTTGCTGGAGCGGGCCGCCAGCTCGCGCAGGCGCACGGCGGTGGCAGCCGGATCAGTCATCGCCTGGGGGGTGAGGATCACCAGCAGGCCATCGCTGTTGGGGTCGGCCAGGGCGATCTCGATCGCCCGGCCATAGCGCTCCGGGTCGGCGTCGCCGAGGATGTCGATCGGGTTGGCGCGGCTCCAGTGGGGCGGCAACACAGCATCCAGAGCCACCACGGTGGCCGGATCCAGGCTGGCCAGCTCGCCGCCGCTGAGCACCAGGGCATCGGTGGCCAGCACCCCCGGCCCGCCGGCATTGGTGAGGATCGCCAGCCGCGGACCGGCCGGCCGCCGCGGCTGCTTGGCCAGCACCTCGGCCAGGTCGAACAGGTCGGAGAGGCGCTCCACGCGCAGCACGCCGCAGCGGCGCAGCGCCGCCTCCAGCACGGCATCGCTGCCGGCCAGGGCGCCGGTGTGGGAGGCCGCCGCCCGGGCGGCTTCGGCGCTGCGGCCCCCCTTGATCAGCACGATCGGCTTGGTGAGCGCCACCTCCCGTGCGGCCGAGAGGAAGGAGCGGGCATCGCCGATCGCCTCCATGTAGATCACGATGCTGCGGGTGGCGGGGTCGTCACCGAGCTCGGTGATCAGGTCGCCCCAGCCCACATCGAGCATCGAGCCCATCGACACAAAGGCGCTGAAGCCCACGTTCTGGCGCCGGCTCCAATCCAGTACCGCCGTGCAGATCGCCCCCGACTGGCTGAGAAAGCCCACGTGTCCCGCCGCCGGCTGGGAGGGGGCGAAGCTGGCGTTGAGGCCGCTGCGGGGATTCATCAGGCCCAGGCAGTTGGGCCCCAGCAGGCGCAGGCCCGAACCCCGCACGGCGTCGCGCAGGCGTCCCTCCAGCGCCGCACCCTCGGGCCCCACTTCGCGGAAGCCGGCGGAGATCACGATCGCGGCCCGCACGCCGGCGGCGGCGCAGGCCGCCACCACATCCGGCACACCCGGCGCCGGCGTGGCGATCACGGCCAGGTCCACCGGCTCGGGCAGGTCCGCCACGCTGGCGTAGCAGTGCACCCCCAGCACGCTGTGGCGGCGGGGGTTCACCGGGTACACCGTGCCGCCGAAGGGCGAGCGCAGCAGGTTCCAGAGCAGGGTGCGGCCCACACTGCCCGGGCGTTCACTGGCGCCGATCACCGCCACGCTGCCGGGATTGAACAGGGCGTCCAGCGGGCGGCGCTCGCTGCGCAGGATGTCGTAGGTGGGATCGGTCCGGCTGGTGCTGAACTCAGCCATCGCGGCGGGATCGACTGCGTTGGCTCCAGTGTGGCCATTCCGGCCCGCACGGGCTGCTCAGAACGGCGCCTCGATCGAGAACTCCCCCTCGCCACCGGCCGGGTCGAATTCACGCCAGCCGGGTGTGGCCTGGTCGAGCAGGCCGTAGCGGGCGTCCTGATCGTCCATGCGGGTGTTGCCGGTGGGGCGGGTGTCGCAGGTGATGCCGCCATCGCCGCTGGGCTGGCAGTTGTCGAACGCCACGCCGGCCGAGGCAGGAGCCACGACCAGGACCTGGATCAGCAGTGGCAGCACCAGCGGCAGGGGCCCTGAACACCATCCAGGCCACCTGGGATGATGGCCGCGGTTTTCGTCTGCAGCGATGTACACCGACTGGACCGCCGTGATCCTGCTCCTGCTCACAGCCGCGCCCCTGGCGGTGGTGGTGGGCACCGCCGGCTTCTTCATCTGGCAGCAGCGGAAGAAGCAGCTGCGTTGAGCCGTCGGCTGTCCAGCTGGAGCACCTCGGCCACGGTGGTGGCAGCCGCCACCGCCGGCAGCTGCCCCTGGCCGAGGCAGTCGAGACAGGTGCGGAACCTCTGGTCGCCGAGCCGCAGCTTGCCGCTGCCGCCGCAGCTGGGGCACACCTGGCGCAGAGCGAGGCTGGCCTGATCAGGGAACGGGTCGATCGACGGGGCCGGGGCAGCCGCCAGATGGGGCTGCTGGTGGGCGGACATCGCGGCTGCGCTCGCGGGAAGCGGATGGGAGATGCTCTCCAGTGTGGGGGGATTGGAGCCCAACGATCCCGAAACCTTCCTTAAGACTGCACCTCTGCCGCGGGGTCCCGCAGCCGTTGCGTGAACGAGTCCGGCGTGAGCTCCTGCAGCAGTTCGGCCGCACTGAGCCGATGGCCCGCCGGCACCAGGCCCGCACTGGCGGCCAGCTCGCTGATCACCGCGGCCGGGTCCAGACCGCGCTGACGCATGCCGGCCAACCCCTCGGCCCCCTCCCGCTTGCTCAGGCGCTGGCCCTGGGCATCGCGGCAGAGCGGCACATGGCCATAGCCGGGCGGCTCGGCCCCGAGCAGTTGCATCAGCGCCACCTGGGGGCCGGTGGCCCAGCTGAGATCCTCCCCACGCACCACCTCGCTGATGCCCAGGCTGAGTTCATCCACGGCGGTGGCCAGGTGATAGGCCAGAAAGCCATCGGCGCGGCGCAGCACCACATCGCCCACCTGGCTGGGCCCATCGAGCCGCCCCTCGCTGCCGAAGCGCTCCCGCCAACGCATCTCGCCGGCGGGCAGGCGCCAGCGCCAGCTGGGCAGGCGGCCCTGGCGGGCCTGCCAACCCAGGGCCAGGTGGCGGCAGTGGCCCGGATACACCGGCGCGGCGCCGTGGGGCGCGGAGACGTCGGCCAGCATGCGGCGGCTGCAGCGGCAGGGGTAGAGCCAGCCCCCACGCCGGAGTGCAGACAGCACGGTGCTGTAGATCCCCCGGCGGCTGCTCTGGCGCCAGATCGGACCATCCCAGTGCAGACCCAGCCAGGTGAGGTCGGCCTGGATCGCCTCCGCAGCCCCCGGGCGGTTGCGCGGGGTGTCGAGGTCATCGATTCTGAGGAGCCATTCGCCGCCCTCGAGCCGGGCAGCCAACCAGCTCAGCAACGCCGTGCGCAGGTTGCCGCGATGGAGGGGACCGGTGGGGGAGGGAGCGAAGCGCCCGCGATAGCCCTGCTCACGCAGGGCCATACCCAAAGAAAGCTGCCTGCCGAGATGGGCGGGCAGCTCAGGCGGGAACGGTTGGGCTGGATCAGGGATCAGCCGACGCCCTGCACCTTGTCCTTGAACATCTTGCCGGCGGTGAAGGCGGGCACCCGCTTGGCTTCGATCTTGATCTTCTCGCCGGTCTTGGGGTTCAGACCCTGACGGGCGGAACGGTCGCGGGGTTCAAAGGAGCCGAAGCCGAGGATCGACACCTTCTTGCCATCCACCACCGAGTCGATGATGGTGTCGATCAGGGCATCGACCACCAGGCCGACGTCGGTCTTGGTGAGCTCGGTGCGGGCAGCCACGAGAT
>JBIIXY010000014.1:0-35047 GCA_044347105.1 Prochlorococcaceae cyanobacterium | reverse complement strand
CGGGAACACCTGCAGCTGGGGCAGCAACTGGGCGCTCCAGGCGCCGCAGGTCAGCACGGCCCTGTCGGCCGGCAGGCTGAGCTGCTCGCCGTCGGCCCGCTGCAGCCGCACGCCCTCCAGTGCTCCGGCGGCCGAACGCTCCAGGGCCAGCACCTGCGTGCCTTCCTCAAAGGTCACACCCAGGCCCGCGCAGGCCCGCTCCAGCGCCCGCATCAGCCGGCGGCGGTTGTCGATCTGGCCGTCCTGGGCGAACAGCAGCCCGGCCTGCCAGCGGGGGCCGATGCCCGGCACCTCGCGCTCCAGGCCGGTGCGATCGAGTGCTTCCCCCCAGGCGGCGGTGGGATAGGCGTTCCGCTCCGCCGCCGTGGTGAACGGCACCACGATGCCGCAGGGCCGGAGGCCGCAGGTCAGGTCGCTGTCGGCCTCGATCTGCTCCACCCAGGCGGGGATGCGCGCCAGGCTGGCCTGGCCCAGGGCCAGCTGCTCGCCGGTCAGTCCCTCGGCGTGGGGGGCGAGCATGCCGGCCGCCACGAAGCCGGCCGCCTCGCTGCGCCTGCGGCTGAGCACCGTGACCGGTTGGCCGCGGCGGGCGCACTGGTGGGCGATCGCCAGCCCGATCAGGCCGCCGCCGAGGATCAACACTGGTGGGCTGGCCGCTGCCGGCATCGCTGCAGTGGGGGACCGAAGAGATGTCTAGCGCTCCAGCCTGCGGCACAGCCAGGGCAGGCTCAGGCCCTGCAGGCTGAGGTTGAGGAACACCACCACGAAGATCAGGCCTTCCACCAGCCCCTCCAGGCGCGGCAGCTCGGCGGGAGCAATCCCGGGCAGGGATGGCAGGGCCTGGGTCACGCTGTAGCCCAGGGCGATCGGCACCGCGCCGCGCAGGCCGCACCAGGCGATCAGCGCGCCGCCCCGCCAGTCGAACGGTGACCAGGGCTGAACGATCAGCACACTCAGGGGCCGGGCCACCAGCATCAGCGCCAGGGCCACCAGCACGCCGGGCAGCACGGCGCCGGGGATGGTGCGGGCCTCGATCAGCACACCGAACAACAGGAACACCGTGATCTGCATCGTGGTGTTGAACGGCTCCAGGCTGTGCTCCAGCAGCTCCGGCGTGATCAGCTTGTTGTCGTAGATGTTGTTGGCCAGGAACAGTCCGGTCACGTAGGCGGCGATGAAGCCGGAGCCTCCCAGCAGGCTGGCGAAGCCGTAGGAGGCCAGGGCGATGGCGATGCCCACCACCAGGATTTGATCCTTGCTGGTGATCAGCTGGTTGAGCACGAACTGGGCCAGATAGGTGAGCATCAGGCCCACGAGGATGCCACTGCCCACGCTCTTGATGAAGCCCTGCAGTTGATCCAGCAGCGCCGCTCCTTCGCTGCCCCCCTGGCCGGTGAGCCCCAGGATCAGAAACAGGAACAGGATGGCGGAGGGATCGTTCACCGACGACTCGAATTCCACCAGTGAGCGCACCCGCACCGGGATGCGGTCCTGCACGCTGCGCAGCACGCTGAGGGTGGCGCCGGCGTCGGTCGAGCCCAGGCAGGCCGCCACCAGCAGGGCGAGCGTGAGCGGGATGGGGTTGCCCAGGGCCTGGAACACCGCCCAGATCAGGCCGCCGAGCACCAGCGACGACACGGCCACGCCCCCCACCGCCAGCAGCACCCCATAGCCCAGAAATCCGCGGATGTGCTGGGTGTCGGAGTTGAGCCCGGCCACGAACAGCAGCATGCTCAGGGTCACGGTGTTCAGGGCATCCACCGCGGTCACCGAGAGCAGCCCCGTACCGGGCTGGAGCACCACCCCGAGCACCAGGATGCCGAGGATGGCGGGCACCCGGAGGCGGACGGCCAGCCGGCTGGCCACCAGGGTGGCCAGGTAGATCACGGCGATCACCGCCAGCACCCCCGGCAGGGACAGCTGCAGGCCTGTGGTGAGGGGTTCGCTGGGGGTCATGCCTGGCTGCCGGAGGGAGGGGCGCTGGGGGTTGTGGAGGTCCTGCCCATCTGCGGCACCGCCTCCGCGAACCACGCGAAGAGCAGGGGAGAGAGCAGCAGCAGGCTGAGCAGATTGGGCAGCACCACCAGCGCCTCCAGCAGTTCGGCGATCAGCCACAGGCCGCTGCCGTCGAAGGGGGCCAGCAGTACCAGGGCTGCACACCAGCAGCAGCGGAAGGCCAGGCGCCAGCGGGCGCCCGCCAGAAACACGAGGCAGCGCTCCGCCACCACGGCGGCGCTGAGGATGGTGGTGAAGCCGAACAGCACGATCGCCAGATGGCTGATCCACTGCGACCCCGGCCGGGCCCAGTCCATCGCCCCGTTCACCATGGCCAGGGGAGCGATCGCAGCCTCACCGGAGCCACTGGCGACCAGCAGCAGGCCGGTGACGCTGCACAGGGCCGCATCCACCAGGTTGCCGAGCATGGCGATCGATCCCTGCCGCAGGGGATCGGCGGGTCTGGCGGCGGCCTGCACGATGGCGGCGCTGCCCGTCCCGGCCTCGTTGGAGAACACCGCCAGGCGTACGGCCGCGCCCACCGTCACGGCCACACCCCCGGCGGCGATGGCCCGCGGGGCCAGGGCTCCCGCCAGCACCTGATCCAGCACCGGACGCAGCTCGGCGCTGTGCAGCAGCAGCAGCACCGCCATGGCCAGGCCGTAGCCCAGCACCATCAGCGGCACCAGCAGGGCCGACACCCGGCCCACCCGCTTCAGGCCGCCACTGATCACGGCGGCTGTGGCCAGGGCCGTGATCAGGCCGGTGAGCAGCGGCGGACTGCCCAGGTCCTGGGCCAGCACGGCGGCCAGCTGGCCCACCTGCAGGCCGTTGGAGGAGCCGAAGGCCGAGAGCACCGTCATCGCGGCGAACAGCACGGCCAGCCAACGCCAGCGGGGCTGCAGGCCCCTGCGGATCGTGAGCATCGGCCCGGCCAGCACGCTGCCGTCGGCCTGGGGCCTGCGGAAGCGCACGGCCAGGGCTGTCTCCGCGAATTTGAGGGCCATGCCCACCAGGGAAACGGTCCACAGCCAGGCCAGCACCCCGGGTCCGCCCAGGCTCACCGCCAGGGCGACGCCGGTGATGTTGCCGATGCCCACCGTGCCGCCCAGCGTCACCAGGAAGGCGGGCCAGCTGTCCAGTTCACCGTCATCGCCGCCGGCAGGGGTGGCCGGACTGCGCAGGCTCAGCCAGAGCTGGCGCAGGCCATAGGGAACCAGCCGCCAGGGCCCGAAGTTGAGTCCCAGGCAGAGGAACACCGCCACGAAGCACACCCAGTCGGCCAGGAGCCCCCACACGAAGCGGTGAAGTGCCGCAACCAATTCCATAGGATCGGCCCTGACCGGCAGGCGATGGGCTCATGGTGGCTGATGGTGCGGCGAACGGGGCAGGAAACGGTGCGGCCTGGGAGGCGGTGATCGGCCTGGAGACCCACGTGCAGCTGGGCACGGCCAGCAAGATCTTCACCTGCGCCTCCACCACCTTCGGTGACGACCCCAACACCCACATCGATCCGGTGGTGTGCGGGTTGCCCGGCACCCTGCCGGTGCTCAATCAGAAGGTGCTCGAATATGCGGTGAAGGCCGCCATGGCCCTCAATCTGAAGATCGCCGAGCACAGCAAGTTCGACCGCAAGCAATACTTCTATCCCGACCTGCCCAAGAACTACCAGATCTCCCAGTACGACGAGCCGATCGCTGAAGACGGCTGGATCGAGGTGGAGGTGGCCGAGAAGGGTAAGGACACCTACCTTAAAACGATCGGCATTGAGCGTCTTCATATGGAAGAAGACGCCGGCAAGCTGGTGCACGCCGGCAGCGATCGCCTGGCCGGCTCCACCCATTCGCTGGTGGATTACAACCGCGCCGGCGTGGCACTGGCAGAGATCGTAAGCAAGCCCGATCTGCGCACCGGCCGCGAAGCCGCAGAATACGCCTCCGAGATCCGCCGGATCATGCGTTATCTGGGCGTGAGCGACGGCAACATGCAGGAGGGATCCCTGCGCTGCGATGTGAACATCTCGGTGCGCCGCGGCCCCGATGCTCCCTTCGGCACGAAGGTGGAGATCAAGAACATGAACTCCTTCTCCGCCATTCAGAAGGCGTGTGAGTACGAGATTCAGCGCCAGATCAAGGCCTACGAGGCCGGCGAGCCGGTGGTGCAGGAAACGCGCCTCTGGGACGAGGGCAAGCAGCTCACCAAGAGCATGCGCTCCAAGGAGGGCAGCAGCGACTACCGCTATTTCCCCGACCCCGACCTTGGCCCCATCGAGGTGAGCGCGGAGCTGCGTGAGGGCTGGCGGGCCGAGCTGCCGGAGCTGCCAGCGGCCAAGCGTCACCGCTACGCCGAACAGCTGGGGTTGTCGCAGTACGACGCCCGGGTGCTCACCGATGAGCGCCCCATGGCCGACTACTTCGAGGCCGTGGTGGCGGCCGGGGCCGATGCCAAGGCGGCCGCCAACTGGATCAGCGGCGACATCGCCGCCCATGTGAACGCCTCCCGGCTCTCCTATGCCGAACTCCCCTTCCGCCCGGAGCAGTTGGCGGAGATGGTGGGGATGATCGAGGGGGGTGTGATCAGCGGCAAGATCGCCAAGGAGATCCTGCCGGAACTGCTGGAGCAAGGCGGCTCGCCCAAGGCGATCGTGGAGCAGCGCGGGCTGGGCATGATCAGCGATCCCGCTGCGATCACGGCGATCGTGGCGGAGCTGCTGGCGGCCCACCCCGAGGAGGTGGAGGCCTTCCGTAGCGGCAAGACCAAGCTGCAGGGCTTCTTCGTGGGCCAGCTGATGAAGCGCACCGGCGGCAAGGCCGATCCCAAGCTCGCCAACCAGATCCTCAGCGCCAAGCTCAAGGGGTGAGCCGCGATTGGGTGGTGGATGTGCAGGAAGCGCGCCCGCATCTGGTGCGGGCAGCGCCGGGCTCCTTGCCCGGCTGCCTCGGCCGGCTCAGGGAGTCGGTAGATCAGACCCTGGCCGCCCTGCCCCAGGGCTGAGCGCCCCAGCCACAGCGGCCGCCAGCTGATCAGGCGTGCCCCGGTTGTCGAGCACCACATCGGCCAGGGGCCGCTTGCGCGCCAGGGGCCACTGGGCGGCGATCCGGGCCCGTGCCTCGGCTTCGCTGAGGCCATTGCGATCGATCAGCCGCTGCAGCTGCTGCTCCTCGTGGCAGTCCACCAGCCACACCTCGCTGCAGAGCGGCTCCAGGCCGGCCTCAAACAGCAGCGGGATCATCAGCACCACCTGCGGTGCAGCCGCCAGCTGTTCCAGTTCGGCCTCGAAACGTTCGCGCACCAGCGGGTGCACCAGCCGCTCTAACCACCCGCGCTCGCTGGCATCGCCAAACACGATCCGCCCCAGGGCGGCGCGGTCGATGCCACCGCTCTCCTCTCCCCGCACTCGCGCGCCGTAGCGCTCCAGCACGGCCCTGGCCCCCGCGCTTCCCGGCGCCAGGGCCTGATGGGCATACGCATCCGCATCGAGCACAGTCAGCCCCCGGCCAGCCAGCAGCTGGCCCACCGTGCTCTTGCCGCTGGCGATGCCGCCGGTGAGGCCGATGCGGCGCTGCCGGCCGCTCCAGCGGGGCCGGTTGAGCCGCTCCAGCAGGGGCGGCGGCCCCAGTTGCTCCAGCTGGAAGCTGGGGCCGTAGCTGGGGGTGGGCCGCTCGGAATAGAACTGTGTGCGCTGTTGCGCCCGCAGCCGTTGCCAGCCGTTCAGCAGCCGGCTGCGGGCGCGCAGGGCCAGCCTCACAGCACCCCTGAGCCAGGCGGGTGCTGCCGGCCAACCGAGGCTGGTGGTCACCGCCTCCGGCAGCACCCCCCGCAGCAGCCCCTTCAGAGGCGGGCGCAGCGGTGCGGGCCAGCCGGCCAGCAGCATGGCCAGGGTTGCATCGGCCACCCGCTGGTTGCTGGCGGCGGCGGCGAACACGGTGGCCTCCACCCGCTGGTTGAGCGCCAGCAGCTGCTCCAGCGTGGCCGGCAGCCCGGTGATTCCCATCTGGCCCCCCACATGGCGCCAGAAGCGGAACAGGGCCTGCTGTTCTGCGGCCGTGAGCGGCCGCCAGCTGTAGCGCTCCAACCAGCGGATCGGCTCGGCCACGAAGCCGGAAAGCACGTAGAGAAAGTCGGCGTTGGTGATGACGTAATGGCCGTGGATGCGGTTGAGCCGCGCGATCACCGCCGTGCCCACCGCGCTTTCGGGGCCATGGCGCAGCAGCTCGGCCACCATCAGGCCAGTGTCGTCGTAGCGCTTGCGCGGCCGCTGCTCGAATTCACCGCTGCGGCTGAGCAGTGCCGAGATCGAGGGCACGCAGAAGGTCTTGAGCAGGGCCAGCTCCAGGGCGCGGGTGATGTCCCAGGGGTAGGCGCGGCCGGCCAGCTGGTGGCAGATCGCCACCGCTTCTGCATCTAGGGGCAGGGATGGGGCCATTGGTGCAGATTCTGGCTGGCTGCTGCCAAGCCCCCGGTGATGGTTCCTAACTTTGGCTGCCTTCCGCACCTGCCACGGTGCTGGCCTTCCACACCTGGAGCGAACGCCAGGTCCACCGGTGCCGCTGGCTGTTGCTGCTGGCCTGGCTGCTGCTGATCGCCTCGTTGCTGGCACCGGCCCCGTCCATGGCGATCACCGCCATGGGGTTGTTCTGGCAGGTGGCCGTGCCCCTGGTGCTGCTGGTGCTGGTGGTGCTCAGTCATGAGGCCTGGCGTCGGCTGTGCCCCCTGGCCTTCGTGTCGCAGCTGGCCCGCGCCCTGGGCTGGCAGCGCACGGTGCTCGATGCCCGCGGTCGGCCCAGCCTGGCCCGGGTGGCGTCATCGGGCTGGCTGGGCCGCCACCACATCCAGCTGCAGTGGGGACTGTTCTTGGCTGGTCTTTCCCTGCGCCTGGTGCTGCTCAACCACAGCCCCCGCTGGTTGGCCGGCTTCCTGCTGGCCACGCTGGCAGGGGCCCTGCTCGTTGGCTGGGCCTGGGCTGGCAAGGCCTGGTGCCAGTACTTCTGCCCGATGGCTCCGGTGCAGACCATCCTGGTCGGTCCTCGCAGCCTGCTGGGCAGCCAGGCCCATCTGGCCGGATCCGGTGTGATTTCCCAGTCAACCTGCCGCAGCATCGGTCCCACCGGCCAGGAGCAACGCGCCTGCGTGGGCTGCCAGAAGAACTGCATCGACATCGATGCCGAGCTCAGCTTTTGGGAGGGGCTGCGGGGCAAGCCCGGCCTCGCCTGGGCCTGGTACTCCTACCCCGGAGTGGTGATCGGATTTCAACTTCTGCAGCGCCTGGATCCCGGCCAACGGATCTGGGCTCCCCTGCTGCTGCTGGGGAGCGGGTGGCTGTCGGTGCTGCTGCTGCGGACCTTCCGGGAGAGTCAACGGCGGCGGCTGCAGCCCCGCTTGGGAACGGAAGCGTTGCAGCGCGCCGACCAGATCGCCCGCTTGCTGGCCACGTTCATCGCTGTGAATGCTTTTTTCGGCCTGAGCCAGCCCGTTCTGCTGCCCTACCTCGCAGCCGTGTCGCCTGCGCTGCGGATGCTGGTGATGGCCGTGAGTGCCATGTGGCTGTACCGCGGCCTGGGCCGGGACCAGGGCCAGTACGCCCGCGAGCGCATCAGTGCCAGCCTGCGGCAGCAGTTGCAGAAGCTGGTGCCCGACCTGGCGCGCCATCTCGACGGTCGCCGGGTGGAGGATCTGGGTGCCGATGAGGTGGTGACCCTGGCCAAGGTGCTCCCGGCCCAGCTCGGTGCGTCGCGACTGGCGGTTTACCGCGGGGTGGTGACCGACTTGTTGCGCAGTGGCCGGCTCACCCGGGCGGCGGTCTTGCTCCAGCTCGCGGAGGTGCGCCGCTCACTGCATCTCTCGGATGAAGATCACCACGCTGTGCTCCGCGAGCTTGCCATCACCGATCGGCGTCTGCTGGAGCTCGACGATCGTCATGTGGACCTCGAGGCTCTGCGCCGGGCCGCCGCGCTGGAGGCGGTTCAGGAGCTGCTGGCCCTCCACCCCGATGATCCGCCGGTCCAGGTGCTGGCCAGTCCCAGTCTGGAGAGTCCCCTGGAGCGCATCCGCCGTGAGCAGGGCTTTGATGACGCCACATGGCAGGACCTGCTGGAGGGCTTCACGGCAGGCTCAGGCGTTCACCGCCGATGGCTGCGGGAGGGTGCGTTGCAGCTAGAGGGCCGTTTCGCGGGCCTGGAGAGTCTGCGCCGCGCAGCGGCGTCCGAACCCCTGCTGGCGCCGCTCGTGCCGGTACAGGAACGCACCCTGATCAGCCTGCTCAGCACCCTGTTGCCTCCTTTGCAGGGCTTGCCTGCTGACGATCCCCTGGTTCTTCGCGTGACCCAACTGCTCCTCCACCTGCCGCTGCGCCTCCAGCGCCAGCTCGCCGGACGGCTGCCAGGGCTGTGGCCGGACCCGTCTCCATCCGGTGATGCGGCAGAGGGTGGGCCGCTGTGCGCCGCTCCATTGCCCACACCAGCTGCCGTGGTCGACAGCCTTTGGTTGGATCCTGATCCGGATACGGCCATGTGGGCGCTGTGGGTGCAGGACAGGCACGATCCGCAACGGGCCGCTGCCCTGCGCCGTCAGGCCCGCCCTGGCCGTCCCACGCACCCTGAGCTGCAGGCCTTGCTGGCCGGCCACCCGCTGGAGTCTGAGCAGCGTCTGCTGCAGTTGCTGAAGGTGCCATTGCTGGCTGGCCTGCCCCCGGCAACGCTTCTGACGATGGCACGGTTTGGTGCCGAGCGCCGGCTCGGGGCCGGCGAGCCCCTGTTCGAGCTGGGCGATCCAGCTCATGGCATTGCCATCCTTGTGCACGGATGTTGTCATGTGCTGCGTGCCGGTGCAGACGGACTTCTCAGTGCTGTGACGCAACTCCAGCCGGGGGAGACGATCGGTGAGCTGGCGTTCTTCAGCAGCACCCCCAGGCTGTCTGAGGTGCGTGCCGCCGCCGGTGGCGCCACCCTGCTGTGCTTCGAAGGCCGTGAGTTCGAGACACTGCTGCAGATGGCACCGGAGTTCAGCCGTGAGCTGCTGGCCCAGCTGGCCATGCGCCTCGAGGCTCTCCATGCGCGCCTTGGGCCGGCGGATCACCAAGCTCTCAGCGGGAAAGCTCCTCTCTGAAGCGGACCACCCAGGCCTCAGCCCAGCGAACCGCTCACCAGCGCGGCCAGATCCTCCAACGCGATGCCCCGGGTCACGGCCTCCAGCCGGTCGCCGGTGAAGATCCCCACCCGATCACCCTTGAGGGCTTCGATGCGGATATCGCTCGTGGCTACCCCACCCAGCACGATCCGATCCAGCGGGTCGATCGCGCCATCGATGCGCAGGGCGTTCTTCCGTCCTGCCTTGAAGCGCACCAGATCGGCGTCGCCATCATCCAGACCGATGATCCGGTCGTTCCTGCCCTTCCCGGGGTGCAGCTCATCCTCGCCCCGGCCACCCTTGAGCAGGTCGGAACCACCGCCACCCTTGAGCAGGTCGTTGCTCTGGCCACCTTTCAGCTGGTCCGACTGCTTTCGCCCGTTCAGCTCATCGTCTCCCTGGAAGTCGATGATCTTGTCGCGGCGGCGTGTTCCCTTGAGCACGTCGTTCTCGGGCGTGCCTTCGATCCGGTTGAACTTGGATCCCTTGTTTGAGCTTGCCATCGCCTCGTGGGGTGAACTGCCCCAGCGTGATGACCCCATCCCGTGGGTTTTCAGGCCAGCACAGCAACGCTCCAGATCTGTTGTGGGGCGCGGCGCTGCCTGAGGATCACTGCATCGCGATCCCTGCCTTGACCCACCCCTGGCACCCGATCCCCGGCGGCGTCACCGCCCCGGCCGGCTTCCTGGCCGCCGGCAGCACCGCCGGCCTCAAGGCCTCCGGCAATCCGGATCTCTCGCTGCTGCTGGCTCCGGAGGGTGCCGTGTGCGCCGGCACCTTCACCACTTCGCTGGTGCGGGCTGCCTGCGTCGACCTCTGCGCCGAGCGCCTGGCGGCCAGCGGCGGCCGGGCCCGCGCGGTGCTCACCAACTCCGGCCAGGCCAACGCCTGCACCGGCGAGCGCGGGCTGGCCGACAGCCTCACGGCCACGGCGGCGGTGGCGGAGCGACTGGCCCTGGTGGCTGAGCAGGTGCTGATCTGCTCCACGGGGGTGATCGGCGTGCCGATCCCGATGGATACGCTGCTGGCGGGCCTCGATCCGCTGGTGGCCGCCCTCAGCCCGGAGGGCGGCGCCGCCGCGGCCCAGGCGATCCTCACCACGGATCTGGTGGCGAAGCAGATCGCCCTGGAGGCTGATCTGGGCGGCCGCCGCGTGCGCATCGGCGGCATGGCCAAGGGGTCGGGAATGATCCATCCCGACATGGCCACCATGCTCGGCTATCTCACCTGTGACGCCGGTGTGCCGGCGGAGCTGTGGCAGGCGATGGTGCGGCGGGCGGTGGACCGCTCCTTCAACGCGATCACGGTGGACGGCGACACCAGCACCAATGACACGTTCCTGGCCTTTGCAGCCGGAGAGCCCTTGAGCCCCGAGCACTTCGAGGCCCTGGAGGCTGGCCTGACGGCGGTGTCGCAGCATCTGGCCAAAGCGATCGCCCGCGACGGCGAAGGTGCCACCTGCCTGATCGAGGTGCGGGTGGAGGGCGCCGCCAATGACGCCGGCGCCCGCGCCATCGCCCGCACCGTGTGCGGCTCGTCGCTGGTGAAGTGCGCCGTGCACGGCCGCGACCCCAACTGGGGCCGGATCGTGGCTGCCGCCGGCCGCGCCGGTGTGCCTTTCGATCCGGCGGCGGTGGCTCTCTGGCTGGGTGAGCACCAGCTGATGGCCACCGGCCAGCCCCTGGCCTTTGATCGGCCCGCTGCCAGCGCCTACCTGCGGGCCTGCGCCGGCGGGGCCTACCTGGCTGGGCCCGGGCCCGCCGGTGACTGCGTGCAGATCCGCCTGGTGGTGGGTGCCGGATCCGGAACCGGCGTGGCCTGGGGCTGTGACCTCTCCGATCAGTACGTGCGCATCAACGCCGACTACACCACCTAATCTCCGCTCATGACCACAGCACCTGAGCCTTCCTCAGCGCCGGATCGCCTCAGCGCCGGTCGCCGGCGCCTTTCACCCCTGCTGGCCGGCCTGTGTTTCGGCCTGGGCTACGGGGTGGTGCAGCGCTTGATGGCCGTCGAATTCCCCCGGCTGGTCGAGCTTGGCCAGCCGTTCGATGTGCGGGAATTTCCCGGCACTAGCCTGGAAGCCCTGCGGCTGAAGACCGGGGCCGCCGCCCAGTCGATCCGTGGGGATCTCGGGGTGCTGGAGCTGGAGGAGCGGGAGAAGGCCCGCCCGATCGAGAAATCTCTGGAGCCCGCGCCGCCGCCCATCCAGCCCCCGCCTGCCGAACAGCAGCGGTTCACGGAGCCGCTGGACGCGGAGCCTGACCCCGAGCCCGTGCAGCCTCCTGCCTGGGAGGACGTGCCGCCCGACGTACCGGATCAACCCACTCCCTGAGGCAACCATCTGCCACAGTTCGGATTCGAGCAGCCCGCCGCCCCATGCCAGCTCCCCAGACCGTGATCCAGGCGGCGATGGCCCGCCTCAGCGCCAGGCTGGGCAGCGGTTTGATCGACGCCGCCGCCCAGACCGCGGTGCTGCTCCAGGACGCACCGGAGCGGCTGCGCCAGGAGATCACGCTGTTTTGGCAGGAGGTGGAGATGGAGGCTGAGCGGCTGGAACGTGGAGGTACGGCTGGTGGTGGGGCCGGGGCTGGCGCCGAGTCCCCCGCTGGGTCGCCGTCCAGCGCAGCCCAGGACCTGCAGTGCCAGATCGATGCCCTGCGGGCCCAGGTGGCCGCCTTCAGTCGCCGCCTCGACCAGACCACCCCATGAGCCGTAGCCCGCTGCTGATCTGGCGGCCCCTGCGCATCTGGTGGCTGGCATTGGTGCTGGCGGCGCGGCTGTGGTGGGACGGCCGCTCCTGGAGCTATCCCGGCGGGATCAGCTCCGAGCGTCGTGCCCTGCGCTCGCGCCGGCTGGCCCGCTGGCTCACCCAGCAGTTTCTGGGGTTGGGATCGGCCTTCATCAAGCTTGGCCAGCTGCTCTCGGCCCGCCCCGATGTGCTGCCCGCCGAGCTGGTGGAGGAGCTGGCGGCCCTGCAGGACCGGGTGCCCGCCTTCTCCTTTGATGTTGTGCAATCCCTGCTGGAGGAAGAGCTGGGCGAGCGCTGCGCTGAGATCATTGATCTCGATGGCACGCCCCTGGGCTCCGCCAGCCTGGCTCAGGTGCACCGCGCCAGCCTGCGCAGCGGCCGCCAGGTGGTGCTCAAGGTGCAGCGCCCCGGGCTGGAGCGTCTGTTCCGCCTGGATCTGGAGGTGCTGCAGCAGGTGGCCGCCGCCGTGCAGCGCCACCCCCGCTGGGGCCGCGGCCGCGACTGGGTGGGCATCGCCAAGGAGTGCCGCCGGGTGCTGCTGCGCGAGCTGGATTTCCGCCTGGAAGCCGAACACGCCGCCCGCTTCCGCCAGCAGTTCCTCGACGACGCCGGCATCCGCATCCCGGCCGTGGTGTGGGAGCTCAGTGCCAGGCGGGTGCTTTGTCTCGACTATGTGCCGGGCATCAAGATCACCGACAGGCCGGCCCTGCAGGCGGCCGGCATCGATCCTGCGGCGGTGGCCGAGAAGGGGGCGGCCAGCTATCTGCAGCAGCTGGTGCGCTTCGGTTTCTTCCATGCCGACCCCCATCCCGGCAACCTGGCGGTGGCCAGTGACGGGGCGCTGATCTACTACGACTTCGGCATGATGGGTCAGCTGTCCAGCCGCCTGCGCCAGCGCCTGGGGCGGATGGTGCAGGCGGCCGCTGGCCGGGATGCGTCCGGATTGGTGAGCGAGCTGCAGGCGGCGGGCGTGATCGCCGCCGATGTGGATCCCGGGCCGGTGCGGCGGCTGGTGCGGGTGATGCTCAACGAGGCCCTCACACCGCCCTTTTCGGCCAATGTGATTCAGAAGCTCTCCGGTGACCTCTACGACCTGGTCTATGGCCAGCCCTTTCGTCTGCCCCCGGAGCTGATCTTCGTGATGCGGGCCCTCTCCACCTTCGAGGGGGTGGGCCGCAGCCTCGATCCCGGCTTTAGCCTGATCTCAATCGCCCGCCCTTACCTGCTTCCCCTGATGACTGCAAGCGGCGGTGGCACACCCGGCGGGTTCGGCTCCGGAACCAGCGATCTGCTCAACACCTTCACGCGCCAGGCGGCCGAAGTGAGCACCCGGGCGCTGGGCATTCCGCGCCGCCTCGATGAGAGCCTTGCGCGCATCGAGCAGGGCGATCTGCAGGTGCAGATCCGGGCCGGTGAAACCGACCGTCTGCTGCGCCGGCTGGCCCTGGCCCAGCAGAGCTCCGGCCAGTCGATGCTGCTGGCCGGCCTGGCGGTGGCCGCGGCCCTGCTGGCCGCCAGCAGCCGGCCGGCGCTGGTGGCCGTGCCGCTGGTGCTGGGGTTGCCGGTGAGCCTGAGCTGGCTGAAGCTGCAGGCTCGCCTCCGGCGCGACAGCCGGATCGACCAGCTGCCGGGGGTGGGCTGAACAGGCCCTGACTCAGGCCATGGCGTCGCTGCTGCCGGCTGCGTCAGCGTCGTCATCACCCTCCGCAGCGGCCAGCTCGGCCGCAGCCAGGTCGCCATCCGGGGTGAGTTGGTCCACCACCTGGGGCAGCAGCTGGGAGAGGGTCGCGGCCACCTTGTCGGTATCGATGCCGAGCTTCTGGGCGATCTGTTGCACGGTCTGGTTGCCCAGAACGGCTTCAATCTGGTCGGGTTTGATCACCCCGTTCTCGCCGACCGAAACCCAGCTGTTGAACACTTCGGCCAGCCCCGTGGTGTTGAAGCGGTTGGCCAGCCCTTTTAAGCCGCCGGTCTGGGCCAGGGCGGTCTTGAGCAGCGATTGGGCCTGATCTCCGCTCAGGTTGGCTGTGATCTTGGAGAGGACTGAATCCAGCAGGGCCATGGATGGGTTGCAAAATCAATGCAGACCAACCATCGCCATTGTGTGATGGCTGTGGATTGATCTGCAGGAAATATTCGGGCAGCGTGGCCCGTTGGCTCGTCAGTGTTGCGTTTTGTACTGGCCGCTGCTCAACCCAGCAGGGCGCTGAGTGGACCGATCAGGCCCTTCACGGCGGCCAGGGCCGTGTCCTGGCTGGGGGCGGCTTCACCACCAAAGGTGTTCAGCACCAGCTTCACGCCCTTGTCGATCAGGCCGTAGTTGGAGCCAGCGGCCAGCTTCACCACGGGCTGGGCCGTATCCCACAGTCCGCGGAAGGTTTTCATCGTGCTGCTGGCGGCGCTGATGTTGCCGGCCTCCACCTGTTTTTCGGTGGTGTTCAACAGCTTGAGCACGGGCGCGACGGCCGCCTTGAGCTGGTCGTTGCCAGTGAGGTCGGCGGCGGTGTTGGCCACATTGGCGGCGGTGCGGACGGCATCTTTGGCCTGGCTGAACGTGGCACCGGAGCAGGCCGTGAGATTGAGGGCCAGCAGGCCGGCCAGCAGCACCATGGCCAGGCGACGCAGGATCGGCATGGCGCTCAGGCCGCGCCCTGGCCAGTGGATGTTGGGGATGGGCATGGAAGCAACGGAGATCAACCAACAGACCGTAGAAACGCTCGTACCGCAAGGCGTTCAGCTTTGGGATCTCTACGAAATGTCCGCGTGATGACGGTCGTTCTTCTACGGAAAGTGTTGAATCCTGCGGTTCAGGAGGCCTTGCCGCAGGGGCCCCGGTCCACGGCGCCGGCATACACCGCCTGGTTGCCCAGTTCGTCCTCGATGCGCAGCAGCTGGTTGTATTTGGCCACGCGCTCAGAGCGGCTCAGCGAACCGGTCTTGATCTGGCCGGCTCGCGTGGCCACGGCCAGGTCTGCGATGGTGGTGTCTTCGGTTTCGCCACTGCGGTGGGAGATCACGCTGGTGTAGCCGGCCCGGCCGGCCAGGTCGATCGCCTGCAGGGTCTCGGTGAGCGAGCCGATCTGGTTCACTTTGATCAGGATCGAGTTGGCCACGCCCAGGTCGATGCCGCGCTGCAGCCGGCTGGTGTTGGTCACGAACAGGTCGTCGCCCACCAGCTGCACGGTTTTGCCCAGTTTCTCGGTGAGCAGCGCCCAGCCGTCCCAGTCGTCCTCGGCCACGCCGTCCTCGATCGAGATGATCGGGAAGCGGTTCACCAGGGCCGCCAGCTGGTCCACCATCTCGGCGCTGCTGTAGCTGCCGCCGTCGAAGGCGTAGCGGCCGTCCTTGAAGAACTCCGTGCTGGCCACATCCAGGGCCAGGGAGATCTGATCGCCGGGGCGATAGCCGGCCTTCTCGATCGCCTGGATCAGCAGCTCGCCGGCTTCCACGTTGCCCAGGTCGGGTGCAAAGCCGCCCTCATCGCCCACCGCGGTGCTCAGGCCCTTGTCCTTGAGCAGGCCCTTGAGCACATGGAACACCTCAGTGCCCATGCGCAGGGCCTCCTTGAAGCTGGGGGCGCCGTGGGGCACGAGCATGAACTCCTGGAAATCCAGGCTGTTGGCCGCGTGGGCGCCGCCGTTGATCACGTTCATCAGCGGCACCGGCAGCAGGCTGGCCATCGGTCCGCCCAGGTAGCGGTAAAGCGGCAGCCCCACACCATTGGCGGCGGCCCTGGCGGTGGCCATGCTCACGGCCAGAATCGCGTTGGCGCCCAGGGCCGATTTGTTGTCCGAGCCGTCGAGCTCGATCATCGCCACATCAACGGCCGCCTGATCGAGGGCGCTCAGGCCGCAGAGGGCCGGGGCGATCTTTTCCTCGATGTTGTTCACGGCCTGCAGCACACCCTTGCCCATGTAGCGGCTGCCGCCATCGCGCAGCTCGTGGGCCTCGTGGGCGCCGGTGCTGGCACCGCTGGGCACGATCGCCCGGCCGGTGGCCCCGCCTTCCAGCATCACCTCGGCCTCCACGGTGGGCGTGCCACGGGAATCGAGCACCTCCCGCGCCACCACGGTGTCGATCACGAGGTCGAGGGAATCGATCACTGAAGCAGCGGCAAGCACGTATCAGGGATCTTATGGGTGCCCCTGGCCGTCCCTTTTGTCGCCACCGGTACCGTGCGGCGAGTCTGAGGTCCGCCCAGTCCACCTTCTCCCAGGGTCACCCGCTCCCCGGAATCCTTGGCGGGGGGAGGCCATTCACAATGGGCATGGCGATCGGGATCCCGCGCGACCCTGCCCCACACCCGCCCCACACCACCGATGCGTCTCCTGCACACCATGCTCCGGGTCGGCGATCTGGAGCGCTCGCTGGCCTTCTACACAGGCGTTCTTGGCATGCGGCTGCTCCGGCGCAAGGACTACCCCAGCGGGCGCTTCACCCTGGCCTTCGTGGGCTATGGCGATGAGAGCGACCACACCGTGCTGGAGCTCACCCACAACTGGGATACCAGCAGCTACGAGATCGGCGGCGGCTATGGCCACATCGCCCTGGGCGTGGACGACATTCAGGCGGTGTGTGGCGCGATCCGCGAGAAGGGGGGCAGGGTGGTGCGCGAGCCCGGGCCGATGAAGCACGGCAGCACGGTGATTGCCTTCGTGGAAGATCCCGATGGCTACAAGGTGGAGCTGATCGAGCTGGCCTCCCGGGCCGCTACCTGAGATGGGAGCCGACTCCGCCACAGCGACTCGTTCGAGCCGCAGTCTCACCGCCGAACCCGACCGCTTCAGCGATGATGCCTGGGACCTGCTGCTCGCCGCCCAGGACACGGCCCGGCGCTGGCGTCATGGCGCCATGGATGTGGAACACCTGCTGCAGGCCCTACTGCTGGAGCGGCGCTTTGCCTCCTGGGTGGAGGACCTGCCGATCAACGCCGACCGGGTGCTCGACGCCGTCGAGGCCTTCTGCCTGGAGCAGCCCGGCGCTGGCGGCGACAGCCTGTACATCGGCGATGCCCTGGAAGACCTGCTGGAGCAGGCCGACCGGCGCCGGGCGGCCTGGGGGTCACGGCTGATCGATCTGCCCCATCTGCTGTTGGCCCTGCTGGAGGAGCCGCGGATCGGCGCCGCTGCCCTGGCCGGCGAAGAGCTGAGCGAGGAGCAGGTGCGCCGCTGGCTGCGGCCGAGCCCTGGTGCGGCGCAGCAGCCCCCGTTGGACACCTGGGTCGACACCGCTTCTGTCGCCGCGGGCCCTGTCAACGCAGCTGCCGCTACGGCTGTCACCCCCGCAGCAGCCGCCCCTCCGGCGGTCGAGCCGCCGCGGCTGAAGCCCGAGGGCCTCGAGCCTGAACCCACCGCGCTGGAGCGCTATGGCCGCGACCTCACCGCCGCCGCCCGGGCCGGCGAACTGGATCCGGTGATCGGCCGCGACACCGAGATCCGCCGCCTGATCCAGGTGCTCTCCCGCCGGGGCAAGAACAACCCGGTGCTGATCGGTGAACCCGGCGTGGGCAAGACCGCCGTGGCCGAACTGCTGGCCCAGCGGATCGTGGCCGGCGAGGTGCCCGACGCCCTGCGCGGCCAGCGGCTGGTGGCCCTCGACCTGGGTGCCCTGATCGCCGGCGCCAAGTTTCGCGGCCAGTTCGAGGAGCGCCTTCGCAGCGTGCTGGCTGAGGTGCGTGAGGGCGAAGCCGGGGCGGGCGGCGAGGGGGGCGTGATCCTGTTCATCGACGAGCTGCACACCGTGGTGAGCAGCGAGCGCTCCAGCGCCGACGCCGGCAGCATCCTCAAGCCGGCCCTGGCCCAGGGGGAACTGCGCTGCATCGGCGCCACCACCCCGGATGAGTACCGCCGCAGCATCGCCCGCGATCCGGCCCTCGACCGCCGCTTCCAGCAGGTGCTGATCAAGGAGCCGGGCCTGGAGACCTGTGTGCAGATCCTGCGCGGCCTCAAGGAGCGCTATGAGCTGCACCACGGGGTGTCGATCAGCGATGCCGCCCTGGTGGCGGCGGCGCGGCTGGCGGATCGCTACATCAGCGACCGCTGCCTGCCCGACTCGGCGATCGATCTGGTGGATGAGGCGGCCGCCGAACTGCGGATGGATGTGACCTCCAAGCCCCAGCAGGTGGAGGCGGCCGAGGCCGAGCTGCGCCGGGTGGAGCTGGCCCTGCTTTCGGCGGAGGCCTCACCCGAGGCCGAGCGGGTGGCCCTGCAGGCCCGGCGCCAGGCCGCCACCGACAGCCTCCAGCAGTTGCAACGCCGCTGGCAGGCGGAGCGCCGGCGGGTGGAGGAGTTGCGGGAACTGCTCCAGCAGGATGAGGACCTGCGCCATGCCATCGCCGAGGCCGAGCGCGACGGCGACCAGGAGGAGGCCGCCCGGCTGCAGGTCGCCCAGCTCCACGGCGTGCAGCAGCGCCGGGAGGCCCTGGAGGCGGAGATGCAGGGCGACACGATCCTGCGCGAGCAGGTGGAGCCCGGCGACATCGCCGATGTGGTGGCCCGTTCCACAGGCATCCCCGTGCAGCAGCTGCTGGCCAGCGAGCGCCAGAAGCTGCTCCAGCTCGAGGAGCGGCTCGCTGAGCGGGTGATCGGCCAGGCCGAGGCGGTGGCGGCGGTGGCGGCGGCGATCCGCCGCGCCCGGGCCGGCATGCAGGCGCCGACGCGGCCGGTGGGTTCGTTTCTGTTTCTCGGCCCCACCGGTGTGGGCAAGACCGAGCTGGCCAAGGCCCTGGCCGCGGCCCTGTTCGACGACGACGACGCCCTGGTGCGGCTCGACATGAGCGAGTACATGGAGCGCAACGCCGTGGCCCGGCTGGTGGGGGCTCCCCCCGGCTACGTGGGTTACGAGGAGGGCGGCCAGCTCACCGAGGCGGTGCGGCGCCGGCCCTACGCGGTGCTGCTGCTCGATGAGGTGGAGAAGGCCCACCCGGAGGTGTTCAACCTGCTGCTGCAGGTGCTCGACGACGGCCGCCTCACCGATTCCCAGGGCCGCACGGTGGACTTCCGCCACACGGTGGTGATCATGACCAGCAACCTGGCCAGCCGGGCGATCCTGGAGAGCGCCCGCCGTCAGGCCGACGACAGCTGGCTGGCTGAGCAGGTGGACCAGGCCCTGGCCAGCCAGTTCCGGCCGGAGTTCCTCAACCGGATCGATGAGGTGATCCGCTTCCGGCCCCTGGCGCAGGAGGATCTGCAGCGGATCGTGCGCCTGCAGCTGGCGGAGCTGGCCGGTTTGCTGGCCGAGCAGGGCCTGGCGCTGCAGGTGCAGGAGCCGGTGGTGCAGGCCCTGGCCCAGCAGGGCTATGAGCCCGAGTACGGCGCCAGACCCCTGCGCCGGGTGCTGCGCCGCCGTCTGGAGAATCCCCTGGCCACCGCCCTGTTGGCTGACCAGTTCAGTGCGGCCCGGGGGGTGCGGGTGGAGCTGGCCAGCTCGGATGGCGAGCTGGTGTTCCGGCCCGTTTAGGCAGGAAACGACGTCCGGTAGGGTGGTCGTTTGCCGAGCAGCTCCCGCCCGGCCGATTCGCCCAGCTCACCCCCGCGACTCACCCGAGTCCTTTCCTGGAACCCACCTTGGAGTCCGACGCCCCCACATCCAGCCAGACCAAGCCGGAGAGCGGCCTGTCGGAACCCGGTGCCACCACTCCGATCGCTGTGGATGAGGCTGACGCCCCCCTGGAGGCGGCCGACAGCGGGTTCGCGGCGGCCACCGTGGCCGAGCTGCGCCGGGTGGTCTGGCCCAGCCGCCAGCAGCTGTTCAGTGAGTCGGTGGCGGTCATCCTCATGGTGAGTCTGTCGGCTGCGGCGATCGCCGCCCTCGACCGCTTCTACGGCTGGGCCGCCGCCCAGGTGTTCCGCTGAATCCGCCGTTCCCTTCTGAGTTCCCGTTGACGAGCACCGTGCCCGAGATCCTGCCCGACAGCCAAGACGAATCCAGCCTGGACGTGCCTGCGGCAGAGCCCATCGCCCTGGTGGATCCGGAAGAAAAGCGCCAGGTGGCCCGCTGGTATGCCGTGCAGGTGGCCTCCAGCTGCGAGAAGAAGGTGAAGGCCACCCTCGAGCAGCGGGCCGTGACCCTCGGGGTGGACAACCGCATCCTCGAGATTGAGATCCCCCAGACCCCCGGGGTGAAGATCAAGAAGGACGGCAACCGCACCAGCACCGAGGAGAAAGTGTTCCCCGGCTACGTGCTGGTGCGCATGGTGCTCGATGAGGACACGATGATGGCCGTGCGCAGCACCCCCAACGTCATCAATTTCGTGGGGGCCGAGGAGCGCCGCGCCACCGCCCGCGCCCGCGGCCACATCAAGCCCCGCCCTCTCTCCCGCCAGGAGGTGGACCGCATCTTCAAGCGGGCGGCCGAGAAGAAGGCGGTTGTGAAGGTGGATCTCACCGAGGGCGATCAGATTCTGGTCACCGCCGGACCGTTCAAGGACTTCCAGGGCGAGGTGATCGAGGTGAGCGGCGAGCGCAACAAGCTCAAGGCCCTGCTCTCGATCTTCGGCCGGGAAACCCC
Organism: Prochlorococcaceae cyanobacterium; assembly: GCA_044347105.1. Lineage (GTDB taxonomy): Bacteria > Cyanobacteriota > Cyanobacteriia > PCC-6307 > Cyanobiaceae > NIES-981. Next base: position 14,667 of record JBIIXY010000014.1, on the reverse strand, counting down.
TGTGGAACTCGAGTTCTCCCAGATCAGCAAGCAGAGCTGAGGCTGCGGCCTCCGCTCAGCGGCCGTCTCCCTGCGGAGGGCGGCCGTTTCGTCCACACCCCCGGCGATGGGGGTGATCCGCAGATTCGCTCCCACTCCCTCCGGGAGTTCTGTCCCGTAGCCCCAGACGATGGCCAAGAAAGTCGTTGCCGTAATCAAGCTGGCCCTCGATGCCGGCAAAGCCAACCCGGCGCCGCCCGTGGGTCCAGCCCTCGGTCAGCATGGCGTCAACATCATGGCGTTCTGCAAGGAGTACAACGCCCGCACCCAGGACAAGGCCGGCTATGTGATTCCGGTGGAGATCTCGGTCTTTGAAGACCGCAGCTTCACCTTCATCACCAAGACCCCGCCCGCCTCGGTGCTGATCTCCAAGGCCGCCGGCATTGAGAAGGGTGCCGCCACCTCTGCAAAGGGGTCGGTGGGCGCCATTTCCCGTGCCCAGCTCGAGGAGATCGCCAAGACCAAGCTGCCCGACCTCAACTGCACCAGCGTGGAGTCGGCCATGCGCATCATCGAAGGCACCGCCCGCAACATGGGCGTCGCCGTCAACGACTGAACCTCCTCGGTTCAGCCGCCGCTCCATCCATTTCCTCCATCCAATCACCGGGGGAGATCCGGCCGGGCCTGAGGCCCAGCACCGGTTCGCCCGCACCCCATTCCTGCCATGCCCAAAGTTTCCAAGCGCTATTCCGAACTGGCCGCCAAGGTGGCCGACCAGGCTTATGCCCCGCATGAGGCCCTCGAACTGGTGAAGGCCAACGCCAACGCCAGGTTCGACGAGACGATCGAAGCCCACGTGCGCCTAGGGATCGATCCCAAGTACACCGACCAGCAACTGCGCACCACCGTGGCTCTGCCCCACGGCACGGGCCAGACCATCCGCATCGCCGTGATCGCCCGCGGTGAAGCGGTCGCCGCCGCCAAGGCCGCTGGGGCCGACCTGGCCGGCGACGACGAGCTGGTGGACACCATCGCCAAGGGCGAGATGGACTTCGACCTGCTGATCGCCACCCCCGACATGATGCCCAAGGTGGCCAAGCTGGGTCGGGTGCTCGGTCCCCGCGGCCTGATGCCCAACCCCAAGGCCGGCACGGTGACCACCGACCTGGCCGGTGCCATCAGCGAGTTCAAGGCCGGCAAACTGGAGTTCCGCGCCGACCGCACCGGCATCGTGCACGTGCGCTTCGGCAAGGCCAGCTTCGATGTGGCCAAGCTGCTGGACAACCTCAAGGCCCTGCAGGAAACCATCGACCGCAACAAGCCCAGCGGTGCCAAGGGCCGCTACTGGCGCTCCCTGTACGTGACCTCCACCATGGGCCCCTCGGTGCAGGTCGACTTCGCCGCCTTGCAGGACCTCAAGCAGGAGGGTTGATACGAGCGCGCAGCAAGTGTTAATCTGAATAACTGGCATATGCCAGAAGGGCACGCGCCCTACCCCAGACAGCAGGTGGGCTGGTCCCGTAAGTCCTGCCGAGGTCCACGCCACAGGTTTGCTTCTCCGCGCTGGTCCTGCTGAATCCTTCAGTACGGACCATCGGGGTTTCAACAAGTCGCGGCCTCGAGTTTCCGCCCACGACATCCGTCTCTACGGCTGAAACGTTCCGGGGCCGCGTTCCCGGCTTGTTCCCCCGATCCGTTCCTTTTCTATGGGCCGCACGCTGGAGAACAAGCAACAGATCGTCGAAGAGCTCAAGGGGCTCCTCGGTGAAGCCGAAATGGCGCTCGTCCTGGATTACCAGGGCCTGTCCATCAAGGAGATGACCGATCTGCGGACCCGTCTGCAGGCGGCCAACGGCGTGTGCAAGGTGACCAAAAACACCTTGATGCGCCGGGCCATTGATGGCAACAGCGCCTGGTCGGAACTCGATTCCCTGCTCACCGGCACCAATGCCTTCGTGCTCGTCAAGGGCGACGTGGGTGGTGCGGTGAAGGCCGTGCAGTCCTTCCAGAAGGACACGAAGAAGTCGGAGGTGAAGGGCGGCCTGTTCGAAGGCAAGCTCCTCTCCCAGAACGACATCAAGGCCATCGGGGATCTGCCCTCCAAGGAGGTGCTCATGGCCCAGATCGCCGGTGCGATCAACGCCGTGGCCACCAAGGTTGCCGTGGGTATCAACGAGGTTCCGTCCGGTCTCGCCCGGGCGCTCAAGCAGCACGCCGAAGGCGACAGCTGAGCTCAAGCGACTCTCCATTTCTGTTGCTGATTCCCAACCATGTCTGCTACTACCGACCAAATTCTCGAACAGCTCAAGACCCTCTCGCTGCTGGAAGCTTCCGAGCTCGTCAAGCAGATTGAAGAGGCCTTCGGTGTGTCCGCCGCCGCCTCCGCCGGCGTGGTGATGGCCGCTGCCCCTGCAGCTGCCGCTGAGGCCGCCGAAGAGAAGACCGAATTCGACGTCGTGCTCGAGGGCTTCGACGCCGCCGCCAAGATCAAGGTGCTGAAAGCCGTGCGCGAGGCCACCGGCCTCGGCCTGGGTGAAGCCAAGGCCCTGGTGGAAGCCGCTCCCAAGGCGGTCAAGGAAGGTGTGTCCAAGGATGAGGCTGAAACCCTCAAGAAGGCCATCGAAGAAGCCGGCGGCAAGGTCACCGTCAAGTGATTCCGCTGGGTTCAACCCACCCACGTTCAGCCGGTCCTTCGGGACCGGCTTTTTTTTTGGAAGCCGCCCGCCCTGGATCGCAAGGTTGTTGGTGCGCAACAAAAAAAAACCCCGCCAAAGGCAGGGCTGGGGTGTGGAACGTTTGCTCGGGAGTCTGTCCTCGTTTCGACCCCGATTGGTCGTTCCTCACTCCTCACACAAATGCAATCTATGGGAGAAGAACGCAATTGCCAGGTTGATCAGGACAGTGATTCAACTGGGCGATTCAACGGGGCTCAGGGGTTGTAAGGAACCACCTGCAGAGCGATCACGCCATCGGTCTGACCTTGGCCAGCGGTGGCCTGGGCAAGCGAGCGGGGTTCACCGGCCCTCAGGGCTTCCAGTCGGTCCAGGCGGGAGCTGCTGGTGCTGACCACCGGTTGAGACGTGGCCCGGCTGGCCCTTGCGCTCTCGGTTGCCGCCTCTGCGGTGCGGCTGCTGTTGCGGCGTCCCGCGGGCGCCGATCCGCTGCGACGGGGTTCGGGAGCGAGCGGCGGCGGCGGGGCGGGCAGCTGGGCCAGCTGAGGAATGCCGCCACCGTTGCGGGCCTCAGCCAGCAGCACGGGCAGGGGGTTGGCATGGGCCACGTAGAGGTGGCTCAGGCTCTGGCCATCGAACGTGCGGCGCTCGAAGGCCCAGTTGTTCTGCAGTCTCAGCTCCACCAGGGCCGAGCCTGCTGCCCGACCGGTGCCGATCAGCAGCGGTTCGGCCTGCCTGCTGCCGCTGGCCAGCAGCTGCAGCTGACCGTTGTTGTTCTCGACCCGCAGCCGCCAGGGCTGGCGCAGGTCTTCGCCACCCGCCCGCAGGGAGTAGGCACTGCTGGAGAGGTAGCGGCCGCAGGTGGCTTCCGGCAGGTGCATCTCGTAGGTGAGCACGCTGCCATTGGCGTTGCGACGCCAGCAGGGTGGGGCGGGCTCGCGCTGCTCGAGCACGATCAGAGTCCAGCGGTCGTCGCTCAGCGGCTGGGCCAGTGCGATCACCCGATCCTGGGCGAGCGGCTCGCTGCCGAAGGGTGCGGCGGCGCGCACCACTTGCTGGGGCACAACACTGGCAGCCAGGGCGGAGAAACCGGCCGCCGCCAGGTAAGTTCGCTTGCGCATGGGCTTGGGCGAGTGGCTCATGGCTGTGCTCCTGCCCGTGGGCATGGGACCAAATCAGAAGGCTTCTCTAGCGGAGATTGAGGTGTTGTCCAGTGGTGGATGAGCCGGTGCGGGTTGTGGCCGCCGCCTGCGATGGGGCCTGCAGTGGCAACCCCGGTCCTGGAGGCTGGGGGGCGCTGCTGCGCTTTGAGGACGGCAGCGTGCGCGAGCTGGGCGGGGCGGACCCCGCCACCACCAACAACCGCATGGAGCTCACCGCGGCACTGGCCCTAATGCGTGCGTTGCATGCCCTGCCGCGCGATCCGGCGCTGGTGATCCGCACGGACAGCCGCTATCTGATCGATGGCCTGGAGCGCTGGATCCATGGCTGGAAACGCAAGGGTTGGCGCACGGCCTCGGGCGGGCCCGTGCTCAACCGCGACCTCTGGGAGGAACTGGACGCCTGCCGCGTGCCCGACGTGCGCTTTCAGCATGTGAAAGGCCACAGCGGTGATCCGGACAACGACCGCTGCGACGCGATCGCTGTGGCCTACTCCCGCGGCCAGCCAGTGCAACTGGCTGATGGTCAGACGAGCGAGGGCCAGGCTGCCGATCCGGCACCACCCGCCCTGGTGCAGCTGCTCAGCCGTCTGGAGCTGGCGGATCGGCTGGCCAGTGGAGGCCATGGGCTGTCGCTGGTGGAGCTGGCCCAGCTGCTGGAGATGCCGCTGCGCACCCTGGAGCAACGCCGCGAGGCCTTCCCTTGGCGCGATTGGTTGGTGCAACCGCTGGCCGATGGGCGCTGGCGTCTGCAGCGGGAGACGCGAGGATTGGCGCACCGGGAGTGAATGCCGCGATGGCGCAGCCAGGGGCGGAAGGTGGATCAGCGGCGGGGGACCCGTTGCCAGGCGGGGCGGTGCCAGGCCGCTCAACGGCGCTCTATGAGCGGTTGGTGGGCCCCTTGCTGCGCCAAGACGAGGGTGCCGATGCCGAACAGCTCAGCCAGCTCAGCCTCACGGCCCTCGGCCAGCTCAGCCTGCGCCGGGACTGGCCCCTGCTGCAGGGCTTGTTTGCCGGGGTGGCAGCGGAGCTGCGCCGCCCCGATCCACGCCTGGAGCAGACGCTGTTCGGCTGCCGCTTTGCCAATCCTGTGGGTCTGGCGGCCGGTTTTGACAAGAATGGTGTGGCGGCGGGGATCTGGCACCTGTTCGGCTTCGGTTTCGCCGAGCTGGGCACGATCACCTGGCATGCCCAGGCAGGCAATCCACGCCCCCGGCTCTTCCGCCTGGCGGCCGAGCGGGCCGCGCTCAACCGCATGGGCTTCAACAACCAGGGCGCCGAGGTCTGCCGCCGGCTGCTGGAGCGCCAGCGACTGAGCCCGCCGGGCCGGCGACAGGCGGTGCTGGGGATCAACCTGGGCAAGTCGCGGATCACGCCGCTGGAGCAGGCCCCCGACGACTACGCCGCCTCCCTGGAGCTGCTGGCCCCCCTGGCCGATTACGCGGTGATCAACGTGAGTTCCCCGAATACCCCGGGGCTGCGGGACCTGCAGGACGAGGTGCTGCTGCGGCGGCTGGTGGAGCGGCTGCGTCGCCTGCCGGGCTGTCCGCCGCTGCTGGTGAAGATCGCCCCGGACCTGGAGGACGACGCCATCGATGCGATCGCGCGCCTGGCCTACCAGGAGGGGCTGGCCGGTGTGATCGCGGTGAACACCAGCCTGGACCGCCTCGGCCTGGAGGGGCGGCTGTTGCCCCAGACCGGCAAACCCCTCAGCGAGGAGAGTGGCGGCCTGAGTGGAGCCCCCCTGCGCCAGCGGGCCCTGGAGGTGCTGCGCCGCCTGCGGGCCACCGCCGGCCCGGCGCTGCCGCTGATCGGTGTGGGCGGGATCGACTCGGCCGAGGCGGCCTGGGAGCGCATCTCGGCCGGTGCATCGCTGGTGCAGCTCTACACCGGCTGGATCTATGGAGGGCCGGCCCTGGTGCCCCGGATCCTGGAGGGCCTGGGCTGGCAGCTCCAGCGCCATGGTCTGGGCCACATTGGCGAAGCGGTTGGCAGTGGGCTGCCCTGGCGCGATTGATTCGTTAGTTTTCCTGAAACAGGGCAGGTTCGGTCTTGGTTCTGGCGGGAATCGAGGCGCAATGGCGCCCTTTGCGTGCCCTTTTGTTCCCCAAGGTGGTGCTGCTCGACCTGAGCGATCCCCAGATCCTGATGGCCCAGGCGCTCAAGGGGGGCAAGCCAGGTGAGGCCTGGACGGCACCGCTGCCTGCCCGCACCTGCCGCGACGGGGTGCCCGTGGCTCTGGATGCTCTGGGCGACTTCATCGGCGATCTGTTGCTGGAGCACAGCTCCCCCGATGCTGCTCTGGTGGTGGCTCTGCCCTGGGAGGCGGCGGTGTGGCGCGTGGTGGAGTGGGCAGATGGACTCCAGCCAGAGGATGCCGCCGATGAGCTGCGCGAACGCCATCCAGACCTGGGCTGGCCCTTCAAGCTGGAGGACGCCAGCCTGGCTGTTCAACCCCTGGAGAACGCTCCCGGCTGTTCCCTGGTGGTGGGGATGTCGCTGGACGCTCTGGAGTCATGGATCGAGGTGTTTGCGATCGCCGGTGGCACCCTGCGCCATCTGATCCCGGCCCAGGTTTGCCAGCAGCTGGCGATTGTCGAGAGGCTCGAGGCCAGTGCCGACGACGAGCTGGTGGCTCTGCTCCACACCGACAGCGAGGCCTGCCGGCTGGTGGTGTGGCGGGCCGGGGTGCCTGAGTTTCAGCGCAGGCTGCCTCGGGAACCCGCCGATCTGGTGCCGGCGCTCGACCAGGCGCTACGTTTCTGTCGCAGTTGCCTGGCAACTGATTCTGTGCGGCTTCTGCTCACCGACACCGTTGAGGGCACAGCGGCCATCCGCGATCAGTTGGCCCTGCCCCTGGAACTGGTGGACAGTGCTGGCTATGGATCCCTGCCCATGGCGGGCCTGGCGGCGCTGAAGCTCAGCCCATGACCTTCACACCCTTTGATCTCCTCCACGAGAAGCGCCAGTCCCTGGGCCTGCCGGAGCCTGTGGAAGAGGCTCGCCAGACCCGCGACACCCTGTTCAAGGGAGCGCTGATCGGCTCTGCCATGGTGGGCCTGGCTCTGGGACTGGCGGGGTTGGTGCTGCTGCGGAGCGAGCTGCTCTCCAGCGAGATCGGCAACCTCTCTTCCGTGGAGGCCGATGTGAAGTCCTTCGAGGCCAGGCTGCAGGCTGAGCAGGCCCGGCTGGGCGCTGTGAAGGCGGCCAACCAGGCGCTGGTGCAGGGACTGCTGAGCGTTCGCTCCGGCTCCGCCGTGCTCCGCGATCTGCAGTTGCGCGTGCCCCGCGGCATTCAGCTCACTGACGTGAAACAGGGGGGGGATGGCCAGACCCTGCAGATCAAGGGCTTGGCGGTGGGGCGCCAGCCCTTCGCCCTGATCAATGCCCTGCAACTGGAACTCAAGCGGTCCCCCCTGCTTGATCCAAGCAGGGTGACTCTGGTGAAGGCCTCGCGGGAGCCGGCGGATCCCCAGCAGGCCGGCTCCGGGCGGGATGTGAGCTTTGAGATCAGCGGCCGGTTCCGGCCTGCCATCCAGCCTCTGGCAGAAAAGCAGATCCTGGAGCAGCTCGGGGCTGCAGGGCTGGCCCAGCGCCTGGCTCTGCTGCAGCGCGAGCAGCTGCTGCCATGACCAATCTGCAGGAGGCTGCCAATGCCCAGCAGCACCTTTGGCGGCAACGGCTCGTGCTGGGGCTGCCGATTGCCCTGGGCGGGCTGGCGGCCACGGCGCTCACCACGCTGTTCACGGTGCCGCAATGGTTGGGCCTGCAGGCCAAGAGTGCCAGGTTTCAGCAGCTTGAGGCCCTGCGTCAGCAGCTGCCGCTGCTGCGGGACCAGCTGGTCAAGAGCGGCCAGGAGATCGAGCGCAGCGAGCGCCAGCAGGTGAAGCTGCTGCGCTTGATTGAGGGCAGTGGCGAATTCAGCACCTTCCTGGCCCAGCTCGATCTGGAGGCCACGCGCAATGGTCTGCAGCTGGAGCTGTTCGAACCAACGGCTGGGACGGCACCGGCATCTCCTCCGCCAGAGGCTCCGGCGGCCGGCGCACGCGCCAGGCCGAACGCTGCGGCTGGACCACCCTCACCTGTGCAGGCTCCGCTTCAGGCTGCGGGTTTGGAGGCCGAGCGGGTGCTGCTGTCTGCCCGGGGAACCTATCCCAACCTGCTGGCCTTCATGCGGTCGGTAGAACAACTGAGCTTACTGGTTGTTCCCAGTGATTTTACTTTGCAATTGGTGGAAAGTTCCAGTGCAAATGCTGCTTCGTCTTCCCCTGACGGTGCGCCGAAGTCGAAGATTCCTGAGTTGAAGCTGGCGCTCACGTTCTATAAAACTCCTCCAGGCGGCCTCAAGCCGCTAGCTCCAGCAAAGCAACAAAAACCGAAGGAAGCGAGCTGGTCGGGCCGTTCAGGTGCCTGAACCGGCCCCTCGGCGAGTCGGGACACTTTCTGATCGCTATTGTCGCTTCCATTTGGTTCCGACATTGGCAGGGATGTTGCGTTCAACCCGCATTGCCACTGTCGTGATTGCTGGTGTCGCCCAGCTGGTGGGCAGCGCTCCGGTGTGGGCCCAGAGGGTCGGGGCAGACCAGCCACTGCAGCGCCAGGTTCCCCAGTCGCAGCGGGTGGACCCGCTGATCAGCCTGCAGCTGAAGGTGCGCCGCCTGCCGGACGCCATCGAGCTGATCATCGAGGGCACCGGCCCCGCCCCCCAGCTTCAGCAGAGCAGCAGCGGCGGCAGCTGGCAGGGGCAGTTGTTCACGGCGGTGCCGGCGGGGCTGAGGGTTGGCCCCCAGCGGCTGTCGCTGCCGGAGGTGGGGCTGCAATCGGTAAGTTTCGATGGCGGCGGGCAGATCTTCGCCCTCTCGGTCACCCCGGTGCCCGGGATCAACCTGGGCCGGCCTGTGGTGAGTTCCGACGGCCGCGACTTGATCGTGTCCTTCGCCTCACCGGTGCCCCAGGCCAGCCTGCAGGCCAGCCGCCCCAGCCTGGCCCAGCCCGGCGCGGTGCCCTTGCCCACCTTCGCGCCGCCCCTGCAGCCGCGGGCCGTGGCCCCGCCCTTGGGCGACATGGCCGTGGGCACGATGACGCTGCGCAATCCCGGCTACCTGGAGCTCTCCGGCCCGCCGGTGACGATGACGCTCAAGAACGCCTCCGCCAAGGATGCCCTGATGCGATTGGCTCAGCTGGGCGGCTATGGCTTTGCCTATGTGGCCGATCCCGCCTCACCGCCAGCCGGGGCAACGCCCGGTGCTACCGGTGAGGCGGGCAGTCGAACGATCTCGCTCACCTTCCAGGGGGAGAGTTACGGCAGGGCGTTCAACACAGCCTTGTTGGCCGCAGGCCTGCAGGGGAAGCGCGAGGGCAGGGTGATCCTGGCCGGGCCCAATGCCCTCTCCAAGACCTTCGGCCCCCAGCTTTCGAAGATCTATCGCCTCAATCAGGTGGGGCCGAATGCGGCAGCCGACTATCTCGCCAATCTGGGAGCCTCAGTTACTAAAACCAATACCATCACCACGTCTGTGACGCAGGGTGTGGCCCAGGGTGAAGCGGTGTCTTCATCTGCTAATTCGCAGACCACCCAATCGAGCACGATCACCAATGTGGAAGCCTATGGTGCATCCAGCGGACCGCTGCTGGGGTTGCGTGCCACCACGGATACTCGGCTGGGCACGATCACCTTGGTTGGCGATCCAACCATTGTATCGGTCGCGGAACAGTATTTGAAAAAGCTCGATCTCCGTCAGCGCCAGGTTGCCCTGAACGTGCGAATTCTTGATGTTAATCTTGACAATCTATCCGAAATAGACAATTCGTTCGCCTTCCGGTGGGGAAATAATTTTATTGTTAACGATAGTGGCCAGCTCATTGGCGCATTTGGCCGCAATCTCCCCCCGGCTGAAAACTACTTTAATCGCAATTCCATTTCGGCTGAACAGGAGCCGGCCGAGGCTGCCCCGTTCTTGCGGTCAACCTTGAATATTCAGCCGGAAAGCGGTGAACAGATTTTTCTTGATCAACGCAGGCTCAGCCGTCTGAATCGCGAGTTGGCTCGCCAAGCGCCGGGGTTTGAGGTGGTGCGCGGTGCTACTGGGGGTACATACTCAATTCAGCCTGTCCGAGGTCAGGCTGTGCCCATCACGGAAGCACTCCAGAGGCGTATCGAGCGCACCCTGAGCAAGCAGCTGGACACTACGGTGCGAACGACAAATGTTGAGACAACAATTCGAAGAAGACCGAATCCTGGTTCGTTTTATCCAGAGGATCAGTTTTTTGATTTTGTGCGGGCGCAGATTGTTTCCGGTTCAACAAAACTCCTTGCCAGTCCTACTTTGATTCTTCAAGATAATCCATCTCTGCTCCGCGGTGGCGCAGAGGAGTCTGTGACAAATTCCTCTTCTTCTGCTTCGTCGTCTGGTGGGTCCGGTGGCGCTGTTCAGGGTCTGACCACCATTGGCCTCGATGGGGCGATTGGTCGCCGTCGGGCCAACGAAGGCGTCGTGCGGGTTGGAACAAATGTGGTCACTGGTTATGAAACTGAGTCTCCCGATCAGGGAGGAAATGTGGTCTGTACTCCTCAGCTTTCCACGGCGGGCCTTGTTCTTGGCGCGCGGGTGGAGAAAATTGACGACAATGGTTTTGTAACGTTTACTCTTTCGCCCAGTGTTTCGGCTGTTACTGATCAAGAGCCTGCTCCCGCTGGCTGTGGATCCAATCTGAATATTCTCAGCATCCGCAGCCTCGACACCGGCGCCCTGCGGGTCCGTGACGGGCAAACGTTGATCATGACGGGTGTGATCTCCGAGTTTGATCGGCAGGAAGTGAGCAAGTGGCCGATCCTGGGAGACATTCCGCTGATTGGCCAGTTCTTCCGCGCCACCTCTGGTCGGAAGGAAAAGCGTGAGCTGGTGATCATGGTCACGCCGCGCATCGTCAATGACGAGCAGGGCGGGGTGTACGGCTATGGCTACCAGCCCGGCACGGCGGCTGGTCGTGAGTTCTTTGGTTCCTCCATCCAGTGATCAACACGCGAGTGAATGGCCGCTGATCGTTTTGCCAGTGATCAGCCTGACGCGGCTCCCGTGGAGCAGGATCAGCTGCTGCTCGCCCTCAGGGCCGAGCTGGAGGAGTACCAGCACCTGATCGAGGAGATTCCGGGCATCTACGAAGCGAAGTTCGCCCAGCAGGTGCATGTCTTGGCGCAGGACATTCAACGGCTACTGGAGGAACGTCAGCACCTTCAGCGCCTGCTCCTGCGCGGACTGCAGGAGCAGGTGGATCCCTCAGCGTTGCCCCCTCCCGCACCGGCCGAGGCCGCGAGCAGGTCCTTCCCCGGGTTGGCCCTCATGCGGCGATGGTTGCGGTCGCGTTCCCGCTGGCAGCTTGTCCTTGCGCTGGCTGCTGCCACCCTTGTTCCGGCCGGCCTGGTTCTCCGGGCCAGCAAGGCTCCATCGGCGCCTGCCCCCTCCGCCGCCTCCAGCCCGTCGAGCCCTGGCCCTCAATCGGCTCCAGTTGGTCAAGCCCAAGCCGCCCAGCCCGCACTGCGGCTGCGGGCAAGGGGTGAGGTGTGGCTGAAGCTGCTCGGGGCGGACCAGCGGCCGCTGTTCGTTGGCACCATGCAGCCGGGCCAGCAGCGCAGCTTCCCCTTCACCGAAGGGCTGGCCATCCGTTCGGGTCGCCCCCACCTGCTGGAGATCGCCGTGGGTTCCCAGCCGCTTGCGCCGCTCGGGCCCGCCAACGATTTCAGGTGGCGCACGCTCACGCTCCCACCTGGCGATCGAAACAGCCAGCCCGCCTCCGCGGGCCAATCGTCGTAACCTCTACTGCGACATGAACGTTCCATGCATGACCGGCCCTGCCATCCAGCGCATCTGTTGCATTGGCGCTGGCTATGTGGGCGGGCCCACGATGGCGGTCATCGCTGACCGCTGTCCGGATGTGCAGGTCACGGTGGTGGACCTGAACGCCGAGCGCATCGCCGCCTGGAACGATCCTGATCTCAGCAAGCTGCCGGTGTACGAGCCCGGGCTGGATGGCGTGGTGGCCCGCGCCCGCGGCCGCAACCTGCACTTCAGCACCGCCGTAGATGAGGCGATCGGCGAGGCCGACATGGTGTTCATCTCCGTGAACACCCCCACCAAGACCAGGGGGCTGGGGGCCGGCCAGGCCAGTGACCTCAAGTGGGTGGAGGCCAGCGCCCGCTCGGTGGCCCGGGCGGCGCGTGGCCACACGATCGTGGTGGAGAAGAGCACCCTGCCGGTGCGCACCGCCGAGGTGATCCAGAAGATCCTGGCGGCCGCCACACCGAACGGTAACGGCCGCAGCTTCTCGGTGCTCTCCAACCCTGAATTTCTGGCGGAGGGCACGGCCATCCCCGATCTGGAGCAGCCCGACCGCGTGCTGATCGGTGGCGAGGATCCCGCCGCCATCGCCGCCCTGGCCAGTGTGTATGGCCAGTGGGTGCCCAGCGAGCGCATCCTCACCACCAACCTCTGGAGCAGCGAGCTCTCCAAGCTCACCGCCAATGCCTTCCTGGCCCAGCGGATCAGCTCGATCAACGGCATCGCCGCCTTCTGCGAGGCCACCGGCGCCAACGTGCGCGAGGTGGCGCGGGCCATCGGGGCCGACAGTCGAATCGGCCCCAAGTTTCTGCAGGCCGGCCCGGGTTTTGGCGGCAGCTGCTTCCAGAAGGACATCCTCAACCTGGTGTACCTCTGCCGCCACTACGGCCTCGAGGAGGTGGCGGCCTACTGGGAGCAGGTGGTGATGCTGAACACTTGGCAGCAGCACCGGATTGCCCGGCTGGTGATCACCCGCTTGTTCGGCACCGTGACCGGCAAGCGCATCGGCGTGCTCGGCTTTGCCTTCAAGGCCGACACCAACGACACCCGCGAATCGCCGGCGATCCGGGTGTGCAAGGACCTGCTCGAGGAGGGCGCGATCCTGCAGATCCTCGACCCCAAGGTGCCCGAGGGCCAGATCGCGGCCGACCTGTGCCAGGCGGCCGGCACGGGCGAGGGCAGCTGGCAGCAGGTGGCGGACGTGCACCAGGCCGCCAGCGGTGCCGACGCTCTGCTGCTGCTCACCGAGTGGCAGCAGTTCGCCGCCATCGACTGGCTGGCGGTGGAGGCGGTGATGCGCCAGCCGGCCTGGCTGTTCGATGCCCGCGCCAAGGCGGATGGCGCCGCCGCCCGCGCGGCGGGCCTGAATGTGTGGACCGTGGGGGAGGGCTGAAGCCATGCCAGCGTCCCTCACCCGCAACCTGATCACCGGCGGTGCCGGCTTCGTTGGCTCGCACCTGGTGGACCGGCTGATGGAGGCCGGCGAGGAGGTGATCTGCCTCGACAACTATTTCACCGGGCGCAAGCAGAACATCAGCCAGTGGATCGGCCATCCGCGCTTTGAGCTGATCCGCCACGACGTGACCGATCCGATCCGCCTGGAGGTGGATCGGATCTGGCACTTGGCTTGCCCCGCCTCGCCGGTGCACTACCAGTACAACCCGATCAAGACGGCAAAAACCAGCTTCCTGGGCACCTACAACATGCTCGGCCTGGCCCGGCGTGTCGGGGCCCGCCTGCTGCTGGCCAGCACCAGTGAGGTGTACGGCGATCCAGAGGTGCACCCCCAGCCGGAGAGCTACCGCGGCTGCGTGAACACGATCGGCATCCGCAGCTGCTACGACGAGGGCAAGCGCATCGCCGAAACGCTCTGCTTCGACTACCAGCGCATGCACGGCACCGAGATCCGCGTGATGCGCATCTTCAACACCTACGGGCCGCGCATGCTCCCCGATGACGGCCGGGTGGTGAGCAACTTCATCGTGCAGGCCCTGCGCGGCGAGCCGCTCACCCTCTATGGCGACGGCAGCCAGACCCGCAGCTTCTGCTACGTGGACGATCTGGTGGAAGGCATGATCCGCCTGATGAACGGCAGCCACACCGGCCCGATGAACATCGGCAATCCCGGTGAATTCACCATCCGCCAGCTGGCCGAGCTGGTGCGCGCCCGCATCAATCCCGATCTGCCCCTGATCGAGAAGCCCCTGCCCGCCGACGACCCCCTGCAGCGCCAGCCGGTGATCGACCTGGCGAAGAAAGAGCTGGGCTGGCAGCCCACGGTGCCTCTGGAGCAGGGCCTGGAGCCCACCATCGCCTGGTTCCGTCAGTTGCTGACCGATAGCCCGCAGGGATGACCGTTCTGGTGACCGGCGCCGCCGGCTTCATCGGCGCGGGTGTGTGCGAAAGGCTTCTGCGCCGGGGCGAGCAGGTGGTGGGCGTCGACAACCTCAACCCCTCCTACGACCCCGCCCTCAAGCGGGCGCGACTGGAACGGCTTGAGAACCAGGCTGCCTTTTGCAGCCGTTCCAGCGCCTGGCAGTTTCACCAGCTCGACATCGCTGATGGGGATGGCGTTGCCGCGCTGTTTGCCGCCGTGTGCCCCCACCGGGTGATCCACCTGGCGGCCCAGGCCGGGGTGCGTTACTCCCTGGAGAACCCGGCGGCCTACATCCAGAGCAACCTGGTGGGCATGGGCCACGTGCTGGAGGGCTGCCGCCAACAGCACATAAAGCATCTGGTGTATGCCAGCAGCAGCTCGGTGTATGGCGGCAACCGCAACCTGCCCTTCCGCGAGGCGCAGCCGGTGAACCACCCGGTGAGCCTGTATGCGGCCACCAAGAAGGCCAACGAGCTGATGGCTCACACCTACAGCCATCTTTATGGCCTTCCGGCCACCGGCCTGCGCTTTTTCACCGTGTACGGCCCCTGGGGCCGTCCGGACATGGCGCCGATGCTGTTCGCCCGGGCGATCCTGGCAGGCGAGCCGATCCGGGTGTTCAACCAGGGGCGGATGCGCCGCGA
>JBIIXY010000013.1:0-35518 GCA_044347105.1 Prochlorococcaceae cyanobacterium | reverse complement strand
GGGAACGGGCCACCGCCTGGTTGCTTCTCAAGGACGAACCGGGGGATGGTCTCGATCTGGCCGGCTGGTGCGATCTGGCGAGCGGCAGCCACACTCCCGCCCAGTTGGCGGCTGCCTGGCTGTGGCTGCAGGGCGATCAGCTCTGGTTCCGGCTGCGCCAGCAGCGCATCAGCCCCAGGCCCCTCAACGACCTGCGCCAGCTGCGCCAGGCCCGCCACCGCCAGCACTGCCAGCAGCGCCAGGAGCGTGTCTGGCAGGAGATCCTGCGGGCCCGCCAACCGTTCGATCCCGAGTTGCTTGGGGAGCAGCAACGGCACGCGCTGCAGGTGCTGGAACAGTGGGCCAGCGGAGACAGCAGCGTGCCCCTGGCGCCCCCATTGCGCCAGGCTTTGCAAGCAGCCCACTGCCATGCGGACACCGGCTCGATCCGCCACCTGCTGGTGGATCTGGGTCGCTGGCAGCCGCACCACCTGCCCTCCCTGAGCAGCAGCAGCTGGGAACTCGGCTTCAGTGCCGAACTGGAAGCTGAGGCGAATCGGCTGCTGGACGTCCATGAGGCCCCCCAGCCCGGTGATGAGCAACGGCTCGACCTCTGCTGGCAGCACTGCCTCACGATCGACGACGACGACACGGAGGACATCGATGATGGCCTCGCACTGGTTCGCCTGCCGGGGGGCGGCGAGCGTCTCTGGATCCATGTGGCCGATCCCGGCAGGCTGGTGCAGGTGGGATCACCCCTCGACCTGGAAGCGCGCCGGCGGGGCACCAGCCTCTACCTGGCGCGGGGCAGCCTGCCGATGTTTCCACTCCAGCTCAGCACGGGGCCCTTCAGCCTGCGGGCCGGCCGCCGCTGTGCAGCCTGGAGTGTGTGGGTGGAGCTGGATGGCGATGGCGCGGTGGCTGCCAGCGGTATTGAACGCAGCTGGGTGCGTCCCGCCTACCGCCTTTCCTACGCCGACGCCGATGAGCTGATTGAGCTGGCCCCACCGCAGGAACCGGATCCGGCGGCTCTGCACACCCTGTTGCTGCGCCGCCGCCAGTGGCGCCTGGCAAGGGGAGCGCTGCTGCTCGACCAGGCGGAGGGGCGGATCCGCGAAGCCGCCGGTGCAGCCCGGCTGGAGATCACTGAGCCCGGAGCGGCCCGATGGATGGTGGCCGAGGCGATGATCCTGGCCGGCGCCGTGGTGGCCGAGCATGGCCGCGAACAGCAGCTGGCGCTGCCCTATCGCAGCCAGCTGCCGGCGGAGCTGCCGGCGGCAGCCGATCTCGATGCCCTGCCCGCCGGACCTGTGCGCCATGCGGCGATCAAGCGCTGCCTCAGCCGGGGCATCAGCGGCAGCCGGCCCGCGCCCCACTTCAGCCTTGGTCTGCCGGCCTACGTGCAGGCCACTTCCCCCATTCGTCGCTACGCCGATCTGCTGGTGCAACGCCAGTTGCTGGCCCTGCGGGAGGGACAGACGCCCCTCAGCGGCGATCAGCTGCTGGAGCTGCTGGCGGAGCTCGATCAACCCTTGCGTCAGGCCAACCAGATCAGCCGCGACGACCAGCGCCACTGGCAGCAGGTGTGGTTCGACGCCCATCGCAGCCAAGCCTGGCGAGCCCAGTTCCTGCGCTGGCTGAGGCCCCAGGACGGCCTTGGCCTGATGCATGTGGAAGAGCTGGCGATGGACCTAGCAGGCCTGTGTCCAGCTGGCAGTGAGCCCGGTGACCAGCTGATGGTGCGGGTGAAGCAGGTGGATCCCCTGCGCGACCTGCTGCGGCTCAGCGCCAGCCGCTGAGAGCTTGCCGCCTTCTCAGTTGCCCAGGCGGGACACCCGCAGCCAGGGGCCCCAGGGATTGGCCACGCCCACCAGCTTCACCGGCCCAGCGCTGGCCTGGGCAAGCCAATGGTGCAGAGCCGGCTCCAGGGTGATCAGCGGCCAGCCGTCGTCGGGAGCCCCGGGGACGCCGCTGAGGCGGTAGCGACCGCTGCCTTCGATCTGAAGCTCCCCTTGCCAGAGCCGCTCACCAGGCTCGGTGGGCCCTTGCTCAGGCAGGAGGTCGGCTTCCAGGAGGCCGGGTTGTTTGTGAGCAGCCGGGAGCTCCCCCCGGGCATCAATGAGGCATGGATCGGCGAGGGCGGCCAGCTGGCGCTGGTGCCAGGCCGGATGGTGCCAGGGGGTGTCCCACAGCGGCAGGGGGCCCGCCGGTGCCTGTGGGTCGTTGATCAGGCTCCGCTGCAGCACCCCCACCGGCAGCTCAGCCGGCAGGCAGCCCCGCTGAACACACAGGGCAGCCGCCAGGCCAGCCGCCTGGCCCAGATTGAAGATCGGCGGCTGCAGGCGCGTGGCGCCATTGGCCATGTGGCTCACGCTGAAGCCCTTCTCCGCTGCCAACAGGTTCACGGTGTCGGCACTCACCAGGGCGCCATAGGGGATGGTGAACGGCGTGCCGGTCCAGCGCCCCCCCCAGGGGCAGCTCTTCGGCGCCAGGGGCCAGTCGGGCCCGGGGTAGTGGTGGTCGTTGGCGTAGTTGCCCACCACCAGGGCATCCACACTGCCGGCGCGACTGGACAGGGCGGCAATCGAGGCTCCCGGCGCCTGGGGCAACAGCTGCTGCTCGATCAACGTGCTCAACCCCACCAGCCGGCGGCCCTCCCGCCAGTAGGGCATCAGCGCCAGGGGCGAATCACCCGTCAGGGATGAACCTGCTTGGGCGGCTTCGGGGAACAGTCCCTCCAGTTGCAACCAGCCGTCGCTGGCCTCGCTGAGGGCATGGCCGAAGCTGAGGCTGTGCTCGCGCATGGCGGCGAACAGTTCCTCCTCAGCCGCCGTCTCATCGCTGAAGGCCCGCTCCAGGCCCTGGTGCCAGTCATTGCCGTGCAGGGGCCAGTTCAGCATCACCCGATCGCCGGGCAGGCGCCCGTAGGTGAGGGTGCGTTCCAGGCCAAAGCTGGCCGTGGCCTGGCTGAAGGGCTCGGGCAGCGGCCGACCCGCGGCCGGACACGACCGATCGGCCCGCAGCCGACCGATCGCCACCCAGGTGGGCGACTGCAGTGGCTGACGCTGAAAGAAAGGCTCAGTGGCCAACCGTGCCGCCTCGGGTGCGCTGGGTTCCTGCCATTGCTCCCGGGACTCCCAGCCCAGCCGGTGGGCCGCACCGCTCAGGCCGGTGAGTTCGCCCCGGTCGCTGCCGTCAATCGCGATCTGCGGATGCACGAGCTCCATCTGCACCGCCCCACCGGGACCGCTGCGCTCCACCTCAAGCGCCGTGATCCGCTGACCCTGGCGGCGCACCCCCCGCAGGCGACAGTTGCTCCACCACTGCAGCGCGCCAGCCGCCGCCAGCCAGCGGCGCAGGATCGCTTCGGCGGTGGCGGGCTGATAGCCGAAGCAGCTCACCCAGTTGTGGTCGAGGCCGCTGGGCTCACAGCGGGCCAGCTCGCGCAGAAAGGCGCCCCAGAGTCCGGTCTGCCAGGGGGTGAGTTCGTTGCCGTCCGGGCAGCACACCCCGGCCGCACTCACCATGCCCCCCAGCCAGGGCCCAGGGGTGAGCAGGAGGGTTGCGGCGCCGCTGCGGGCAGCCTGCAGGGCGGCGGCGACTCCTCCGGTGCCGCCGCCCCACACCACAACGGGAACCTGGTGCTCGTGCATGAAGGGAGGGGACAGGAGGTGATGGGTAGGATCCGCTCACGGCGCCGGACGGCTCGGAACCGACGGGCCAGAGCTGTCCTGGCCGGGAGCTGCGAGCGAGCGGCCGCGCGCATTGCCAGGCCATCGAACGCCGCATGTCCTACACCCTCACCACCCCGCTCTATTACGTCAACGACCGGGCGCACCTCGGTAGCACCTACACCACGCTCGCCTGTGACGCCATTGCCCGGTACCAGCGGCTCTGCGGGCAGCAGGTGACCTTCATCACCGGTTGCGATGAACACGGCCAGAAGATTCAGCGCACGGCCGAGGCGGCAGGTCTCAGCCCCCAGGCCCACTGCGACCAGGTCAGCGCGGGCTATCGGCATCTCTGGCAGCGCTGGCAGATCAGCAACAACCGCTTCATCCGCACCACCGATCCGCGCCACTGCCGATTGGTGGAGCAGTTCTTCGCCAGGGTCGAGGCCAGTGGCGATGTGGTGGAGGGGCGCCAGCAGGGCTGGTATTGCGTGGCCTGCGAGGAGTTCAAGGACGATCCCCATGAAGCCCAGGACCCCGAGTGCCCGATCCACCGCAAACCGCTGGAATGGCGCGATGAGCTCAACCTGTTCTTCCGTCTCTCCCGCTACCAGCACCAGATCGAGGAGCTGATCCGGCGTCCTGGCTTCATCGCTCCCGCCAGCCGCCAGAAGGAGGTGGAGAACTTCGTGGCCCAGGGCCTGCGCGACTTCTCCATCTCCCGCATCGATCTGCCCTGGGGCATTCCGGTGCCGGGCCATCCGGGCCACACGTTCTACGTGTGGTTCGACGCCCTTTTGGGCTACCTCACCGCCCTGCTGCAGAGCGATGAATCCAACTCCGGCAACAATCCCAACCAGGATCAAGCCCTTGAACTCGACCAGGTGCTGTTGCGGGGCTGGCCGGCGCAACTGCACGTGATCGGTAAGGACATCCTGCGATTCCACGCTGTCTACTGGCCGGCGATGCTGCTCTCCGCTGGTTTACCCCTGCCGGAGCGTGTGTTTGGCCACGGCTTTCTCACCCGTGAGGGCCAGAAGATGGGCAAATCCCTGGGCAATGTGCTCGACCCGGAGGTGCTGCTCGAACGCTGCGGTGGCGATGCGGTGCGCTGGTATCTGCTGCGGGACATCCCCTTCGGCGAGGACGGCGACTTTCAGCAGCAGCGCTTCAGCGACCTCGTGAACAACGACCTGGCCAACACGATCGGCAACCTGCTCAACCGCACGAGCTCGATGGCACGCAAGTGGTTTGCCGAGGCCGTGCCCCCTGCCGGTGCTGCGACCGGTTCCAACCACCCTCTGGCCCAGGCCGCCGGTCAGGCCGTCAGCCAGTTCCGCGGGGCGATGGATCGGCTGGAATTCCGTCCCGCCGCCGAGGCAATCCTGCAGCTCGCCACCACCGCCAATGGCTATCTCAATGAGCGCGCACCCTGGTCGGCGATGAAACAGCCCGGCCAGGAACAGCAGGTGGGCAGTGATCTGTATGCCGTGCTGGAAGCGAGCCGTCTGGTGGCGGTGCTGCTGGCTCCCCTGCTGCCGGAACTCTCCGCCCGCATGCTTCATCAGCTCGGCCAGGCCCCGTTCGCGTCCTCAACGTCCATGCACGGGGAATCGTCATGGACAGCCTCCCTCGCCTGGGGGGGGCTCCCTGCCGGTCTGACCCTGCCCCAACCCCAGCCGGTGATGCAGCGACTGGAACTCGACGAACCGCTTTGAACCGCCGTGGCCGCTGGATCACATGGTGGCTTCTGATGGGAAGCGGCCTGACCTTGATCGGCTGTCAGCCCAGGGCCGTGGAGGAGGAGAGCGCCCCACCTTTTGTGTTCCGGAAACTGAACCTGCGCCAGCAGGACTCCCAGGGGCGTCCGCTGTGGGAGATCAGCAGTCCGGAAACGCGCTATGACCTCAGCCGGCGGATTGCCCAGGCCCGCCAGCTCACAGGGGTGATCTACCGGAATGGCCAGCCGCTTTACAGACTCACCGCCAGTACCGCAGTGGTCGTGAACGATGGAGAAGTGGTGCAGCTGGAGGGTCCCACCCGTCTGCAGCGCCTCGAACCAGGGCGCCCAGCCGAACTCACGGCCATGCGGGTGCGCTGGTATCCCTCCCAGGAGCGGATGGAGATCGACCGATCCCCCAGGCTGGTGCAGGGCGATCTGCAACTCACGGCACAGCTGGCACGCTTCGACATCGAGCAGGAACGGCTGGAGTTGCGCGGTTCACCCCGGCTGCTGCAGCGCGGACAGCAGCCCATCCGCCTGGAGCTTGGCCCCCTCCGATGGCAAGCGGACTCCGGTGCCCTGTCGGCCTCCGGCCCGGTCCGGGGCGACCGCCGCCTGAGCGACGGCAGTGTGCAACGGGTCACATCTCCGGCCCTCAGCGGCAACAGCGTCACCCAGACGCTCGATCTCCAGGCTCCGGTGCGGCTGGAGGACCCCAGTCGCCAGGCCTGGGTGGAGGCCGGCCCCACCCGGCTCGACCTGCCGAACCGCACCGCCCGCAGCCAGGCCCCCTTTAAGGGGCGCTACGGCCAAACCCAGCTCAGTGGCAACGGCTTCCTGCTCAACCTGGGATCGACCACGGTGGCGGTGCAAGGGGCCTGCCGGTTGCGCCAGCCAGGCGAGCAGTTACGCGCTCAGACCTGCCGCTGGAACTGGCAGACAGGCGAGGCAAGCGCCGCCGGAGCAGTGGTGTTGGAGCGCAAGAGCAACGGCCAGGTGTCCCGGGCGCAGCAGCTGAACGGCCGGATCGGCGAGCAAGGCTTTGCGGAATTCAGCTCCCCGGGGGGAGGTCGGGTCGTGACCCAGCTGAACCTTCCTTCAGGGGCTGGGCGCCGGGCACCTGCTCCAGCACGGCCATCTGCCCAGCAGCGGGGGCCGCGCCCGCCGGCATTTCAGCTGTGAGCCGCTGGGCCCAGCCCTTCACCCACAGCAGGTCACTGCGGCTGAAACAACGCGGTGACCAGCCCCCGAGCAGCACCAGTCCCTGGTCGGCGATCGGTTGAATCAGAACGGCCGGCAGGCCCGGCAACAGGCTGTCGAATTCAGCTCGGCCTGGATACAAAGCCAGGTTCACCAGCGAGATGGCCTGACCGCGCTCGAGCGCCCTGGCGCAGATCGGTCCAGGGCTGAAGGTCAGGGGGCCCAGCAAGCCACGGCGCAACAGAACCCGACCCCGCCACAGCACCAGCACCACCGCCGCCGGACTGGCGGTGAGCAGCATCTGACTCCCCCAGCCCAGGTCCTCTGCCAACCGCCAGGGCAGCCCCGGGGCCAGCTCCAGCCCCTCCTCCCCCTGCAGATCCACCCGCTCGGCAGCCTCCGGCAGCGCACGGGTCCAGAGCACGGCCACCAACATCAGGCCCACGGAGAACAGGGAAGCCAGCACACTGGCCCGCACCAGGGGCGGCTCGGGCTGTGGCGTGCTCAGCTGGTTGACCACCACCAGCAGTAAGCCAGCTGCGCCGGTCCCCAGACTGACCCTGGCTGGCAACGGAAGAGCCATGGAGGGGCGACAGCGGCAACCATTGGCGGCAAACTAGAGCCTGCCAGGCCTGTCCCCGTTTCACGTGCCCTGCCTGATCTCCGCCGTCCCCGCCACCATCGGCCGGCTGCTGCAGGCCTGCCTGCTGGTGCTGCTGCTGGTGCTGCTGCTGGCGCTGCCCGTTGCGCCCGTCCTGGCCATCTCAGCCTCCGACTTCGCCGACACCCTTCCCCCGGAACGGGTGCTGGATCAGGCCGGCGTGCTCAGCCGTTCCGCCAGCGCTGATGTGACCCGTCAGCTGGATGCCCTCACAGCCGAACGGGTGGATGCCCGCCTCATCACCCTCAAGCAGCTCGACTACGGCGTCAGCCTGAACCAACTGGGTGATGCTCTCCTTCAGCGCTGGCAACCCGGCGATGAAGCCAATGGCCTGCTCTTGTTTCTGATCGACGCCCAGACCAACACCTCCGCCGTGGTGGCCTCAGCCCAGCTGTCGGGCCAGCTCAGTGGTGAGTTGCTGCGCAGCACGGCCCGCTTCACCATCAGCCCGCCGATCCGTGATGGAGCCCGCTTCCGTCAGGCCAGCCTCGACGGGATCCAGCGCATCACCACCGTGCTTCAGGGTGGCGAGGATCCCGGCATCCCCGATGTCGCCGAGGTGATCACCCCAACCAGCAACGTGCCCAGTCGCGACGAAACCGCTTCCAGCAATGCCTTCACCTGGGTGGTGGTGCTGCTGGTGGTGGGCACTGTGGTGCCAATGGCCACCTGGTGGGTGTTCTCTCGCTGATCCGCTATGGGATTGCAGAACTGGATCGGTACCTTCGGCAAGTCCCAGGGGCTCCAGATCAGCCAGGATCTGGAACGGGCCTATGAAGCCGCACTACTGATCCAGAGCATTGAGCTGGAGCACTACAACGACAGGCCGGTGCGGCCTGAAGTGAACCTCGCTCTGCCGCGCTCCACCCAGGCCCAGATCCTGCGCCGCTTTCAGGCCGCCCTGGACGTGTGTCGCCAATGTCTGGTGACCCTGGAAGCCAACCGTGCCCAGTTGGCCGGCCAGGAGCTGCGCCAGCTGCAATTGGTGGAAGCGGTGATAGCCCGCTACGACAGGCCAGGCCGCAAACCGCTGCCAGCCATCAGCCGCTCACCGGAGGTTCTGCCTCGCAGCCTCATCGGCGTGGTGGATCAGGTGAGGCGTCAGCTCGACCCCGAAGCGGAAGCGGATGTGCTGGCGGGTTTCCGACGCCGCAGAGACTCCACGTTGGTATCCCTGCGCATTCTGCTGCTGCTGATCCTGGTCCCGCTGCTGGTTCAACAGATCAGCCGGACCTATCTGATGGGGCCGCTGGTGGACCGCTATGCCCCGGAGAGCACCTTCATCAGCTATCCCAAGCCCCACCTGGAAGAAAAGGCGGTGGAAAAGTTGCGGGTCTACAAGGCAGAAGTGGAGTTTGCTGCGCTCCTGGAAGGCAAACCCCTTCCCAGTCCTGAAGAACTTCAATTGCAGTTGGCCGACAGAGCCAAGGAACTCAAGCAGGAAGCAGACAACGAAAGCACGGAAGCGATCAAGAATGTGCTGGCCGACATTGCAGCACTGGCAGCTTTTTTCCTGGTGTGCATCCTGGGCAAACGTGACATCCAGGTGCTGCGCGGATTCATTGATGAAGTCATCTATGGCCTGAGCGACAGCGCAAAAGCGTTCGCGATTATTCTCTTTACCGATATCTTTGTTGGCTTTCACAGTCCGGAGGGCTGGACAGTACTGCTAGGTGGAGTGGCCAATCACCTTGGATTGCCAGCACGCGAGAATTTCATCATGTTGTTCATTGCCACATTTCCTGTGGTTCTGGCAACCATTTTCAAATACTGGATCTTCCGCTATCTCAATCGCCTGTCTCCCTCATCGGTGGCGACTCTGCGCAACATGAATGGTGGTGGCTGACCTCTGAACGGCGAATCTGCATGGCTCAGGCGCTGGAACTGATCACGGGTCCGGCCCGCTGCGGCAAAAGTCGCTGGGCCGAGCAGCGAGCCGCCCAGTCTGGAAGCCGTGTGCGTTATCTGGCTACAGGGCCCTTGTTGCCCGATGACCCCGACTGGCAGGAACGCCTGCGTCGTCATCGCCTGCGCCGGCCAGCCGACTGGCGCTGTGAAGATGTGGGACTGGCCTTGCCCGCGGCCCTCGACCGGCTCGCTCCCGGGGAGCTCGCCCTGGTTGATTCCCTCGGCACGTGGGTGAGCGCCGGGCTCGATCTCGATAGCCAGGGGTGGCTGGAACAGTCGGAACTGTTGCTCACCAGCCTGAGCCACTGCCGCGGCAGGGTGTTGCTGGTGAGCGAACAGGTGGGCTGGGGTGTGGTGCCGCCCACGGCCATCGGCGGACGGTTCCGGGACCGACTCGGCGGCCTGGAAGATCAGATCTCTGCCCACTGCCAGCATCTCTGGCTGGTGGTTGCCGGGCGCGCCCTCGACCTGCTGCCGATCACTGAACCCGTAGCGCCTGAGTGACCATGCCCCGCGTGGTGCTGTACCAGCCCCAGATTCCCCCCAACACCGGCAATGTGGCCCGCAGCTGTGCAGCCACCGGCCAGGAACTGCATCTGGTGGCGCCCCTCGGCTTCGAGATCAACGACCGCCAGGTACGACGCGCCGGCCTGGACTACTGGCCCTATGTGCCCCTGCATCAGCATGCAGATTGGTGCGCCTTCCAACAGCAACGCCAGAGCCGCGGCGGCCGGCTCATTGCCCTGAGCGCCCTCACCGACAGGCCTTACACCCGTTTCCGCTTCAGCCAGGACGACTGGCTCCTGTTCGGGCGGGAAACTGACGGCCTCCCCGCCGTGGTCCAGGCCGAGTGTGACGCCCTGCTCACCATCCCCATGGCTCGGCCCCGCACCCATCCCGGAGGTGGGGTGCGCAGCCTGAACCTGGCGTCGGCGGTAGCAATCGTGCTGTTCGAAGCCCTGCGCCAACTGGATGCAGGCGCCTTCTGATCAGCCCGCGCACACCAGCGATGGTGCCCGTTGGTCTTGCTCCCCCATGGACAGTCCGCTACTGTCTGCGCGGTCCGGGGATGTTGGCTTCTCCACCGGGCTCTGATCTTTGGGGACACTGAATGACAGCACCGAAGCCTCGTCTGTTCAGCCGCCGTTCACTGCCGATCGGTGTGATGCTGGCTCTGCCCATGGCCGCTGCCATACCGGCGGTTGGTTTCGCTCTCGGGAGTGACCCCAAGGTGCAGGCCGCTCTGGACGACCAGCTGGTTGCCGCGTCACTCACCTCCATTCAGGCTCCGCCGCCGGTGCCCACCAAGGGCGTTGTGCGGCTGGGAGACACGCTGTTCAAGATCGCCCAGCGCTATGGCACGAGCATGCAGGACATCCTGCGTTTCAACCCTGGCCTGGACACAGCCAAGCTGGTGGCAGGGACTGAAATTCAACTGGTGCAGGCAGCCCCTGCCCCTCGACCACGGGCTGTTCTGGGCCTGCGCCCCTCCACCAGTGGCGGCCTGAGCTGGCCCGATGCGCCGCAGTACGGTCCCAACGGCAATCAGCAGTTCGACAACCGCCACGCCAGCACCTGGATCTGGCCCACCACCGGGGTGTTCACCTCTGGCTACGGCTGGCGATGGGGCCGCATGCACCGTGGCATCGACATGGCCAATAACGTTGGTACACCGATCGTTGCTGCCCGTACCGGCCGGGTGGTGTTCTCTGGTTGGCATGACGGGGGCTATGGCTATCTCGTGACTCTCCAGCATGCCGATGGCAGCCGCTCTCTCTACGCCCACAACAGCCGGTTGATGGTGAGCAATGGCCAGGAGGTGCGTCAGGGCACAGTGATTGCCCTGATGGGCAGCACCGGTCGCAGCACTGGTCCCCACCTGCACTTTGAGATCCACCCATCGGGAGCTGGAGCGGTTGATCCCCTCACGGTGTTGCCGCCCCGCGCCTGATAGGATTCGCCCATCACGGCTCGGTAGCTCAGCTGGTTAGAGCGTGGGATTCATAACCCCAAGGTCGGGAGTTCAAGTCTCCCCCGAGCCATCATGTTTGTTTTTTTGAGTAAGAGTTTTCTGGGACCCTTTTCAAGTCAACTCTTCAAGTGTGAATCGCGGTTGTCAGCCCAGCCCTGAACTCTGGCCTGAGCGGGGGTGAACAGAAACACCTCCTCAGCGATCCGGTGAGCGGCGCCGCCCATCGCCTCCAGTCCTCCGCACACAAAGTCAATCAGGCGCTGGCCGGAGGCATCTTCCAGCCAGCTGGAGTTCACCACCACACTCGTGTTCCCCCGTACCGCCTGAAGCACGGTGGCTGCGTCCTTGAGCTGGCGGGGCGTGATCACCAACACCGCAGCACTGCCCATGGGCCATGGCGTCGATGGCAGCTCAAAGCGATCAATCCGGGGAGGCGCTGAAGGTGTCTGCATCTCCACACCATGAACGAGCAGCAGCCTCCCGCGTCAGGACCTTCAGACGTTCTTCGGCTTTGGCCTGGGCAGGCTCAGCATTTCGTCATGGATCCCGGCAGATCAAGCAGCCAGGGGGGCGGAATCCACCAGGGCTGGCGCCAGATGCAGGCCGGGTGAACCCTGGGGAACGCGAATCATTTCGGCGGTGCGGAAGCGGGAGATGAGCCGGGTGGTGGTGACCCTGGTGGTGCCGATCAACTCGCCGATGCGTTCGTGGGTGAGGCGGAAGGGCAGATCACACCACTCGCCGCAGCGCCGCCCCAGCCGCGTCACCAACAGCCCCAGCAAGGCATGGAGGCGCTGTTCAGCCGAACCGAGATGACGAATGCGCAGCAACTGCAGGGTCCACTCATTCACGGCGTCATAGCCCTGGCCCTCCACGCCCTCGGCGTGGTTGCGAAAACAGAGGGGGGTGAGAGCCTCAACGCAGACCCCCTCACTGCACAGCCGATCGGTGCGCAGCTGGTCACCGGCCTGGAGAAAGGCGAGGGTCATCCCTTCGGTTTCCTCGCAGGGGCAATACACCCTGGCCACGCCCTCGAGCACTTCAATCGTGCCGCTACCCACCCGCAAGGAGCGATCGATCAACACGGTCTGACCGGCCGGCACACGCACCGCAGCCACGGCCTCATCAGGAAGGAAACGAAATCCCATCGCGGGAAACCAGCTTGTTGCGAATGAATCGCATTCTAAACGCCCTGGAGCGCTTTTGCAAGCGATTCTCAGTAGCAGCGTCTCACGCTGGGTTGGTCGGCGTGGGTCCAGCTGCTCAACCAGCGCCCGATCGGCTGCGCGCCGCCCTGGCTTCCATGGCCCGAATGAGCCCCTTGCTGCGGTTCACATCGCCGATGCGCTCCCCTTCTCCAGGCCGCACCAGCGGTTTGTCCCGCAGCTCACTGCGCAGCTGGCTGAGCAGGCGAAAGTGACTGGTGCTGTTGTATTTGCGCAGCACACCGGGCTCCCAGGCCATCGCGAATCCCATCGAATCCCCTCAGCCTATGGCGAGGCATCCCCTGGGAGCGTGGTAAAGTGTTGAAACAACTGGTAGTCGTTCCGGGTTACGGCTTCATGGCAGCCGGCCAATGCCCCCTCGGGCTGTCCGTGCAGAGGTTCAGTAACCACGGAATGATCCCCAGTTCGACACCAACCCGAATCCCTCCCGAGCATGTCCCGCCTCGTCGGTCTGCAGGCACCTGACTTCACCGCCACCGCTGTGGTGGATCAGGAATTTCAGACGGTCTCCCTGAGCCAGTACCGCGGCAAGTACGTGGTGCTGTTCTTCTATCCGCTCGACTTCACCTTTGTGTGTCCTACGGAGATCACCGCTTTCTCCGACCGCTACGCGGACTTCACCAGCAAGAACACTGAAGTTCTGGGCGTCTCTGTGGACAGCCAGTTCTCCCACCTGGCCTGGGTGCAGACCGATCGCAAAAATGGTGGCCTGGGTGAGTGCAAATACCCCCTGGTGGCAGACCTCAAAAAGGACATCGCCCGCGCTTATGAGGTGCTTGACGAGGAGGCTGGCGTCGCCCTGCGCGGTCTGTTCATCATCGACCCCGAAGGCGTGATCATGCACAGCACGATCAACAACCTGCCCGTGGGACGCAGCGTGGATGAGACCCTGCGCGTGCTGCAGGCATTCCAGTACGTGCAGAGCCATCCTGATGAGGTGTGCCCTGCCAACTGGCAGCCCGGCGACAAGACCATGAATCCCGATCCGGTGAAGTCCAAGGACTTCTTCGCCGCGGTCAACTGAGCGGTTGCACAGCGACGACCAAAACCGTCACGATCCGGGGGGCTCTGGCCCCCCTTCTTCGTGTGGCCATCCGCTCGGGTTGGGTCGTTCGATTCAGACGGTTCCCACTGATGAGAGCAACCTGGCTCCGTCGATCCCACCGGTGAGCGCATCACAGGCCCGCTCAGGGTGGGGCATCAGGCCCAGCACATTGCCGGCCCGGTTGCTGAGGCCGGCCACATCACCCACCGAACCATTGGGGTTATCGGCGTAGCGCAGAACGATCTGGCCATCACCGGCCAGTTGATCCAGCAGCGCAGGATCACAGTGATAACGCCCTTCGCCATGGGCAATCGGCAACTGAATCGTCTCACCTTCGGCATAGCCGCCCAGCCACTGGCAGGCACCAGGATGCACCGTGAGCATGGTGGGCTCACAGAGGAAATGCAGCTTTGCATTGCGGGTGAGTGCGCCGGGGAGCAGACCCATCTCCGTGAGCACCTGGAAGCCGTTGCAGATGCCCAGCACAGGGCCGCCCCGCTCGGCGAAATCGCGTACCCCCTCCAGCAACGGTGCGAAGCGGGCGATCGCACCGCAGCGCAGGTAGTCGCCGTAACTGAAGCCTCCGGGAATCACCACGGCATCAAGGCCGGCCAGGTCACGGTCCTCGTGCCAGAGGAAACGCGTGGTCAGCCCCAGGCAGCCCTCAAGGGCCCAGCGCACATCCCGGTCACAGTTGGAGCCGGGGAACACCACCACTCCCACCGTCATGGCTGCTGCCCCTCAGCAGACTCGCTGATCTCCAGCTGCCAGTTCTCGATCACCGGATTGGCGAAGAGGCGGTCGCTCAGCTGTTCCAGCTGAGCCTGGGCCGTGGCGCGGTCCGGTGCCTCCAGTTCGAGATCCACTGCCTTGCCGATGCGCAGCCGGCGCACACCATCAACACCGAGACGCGCCGCAGCAGCCCGGGTGGCCTCCCCGGCCGGATCGAGAACGGAAGGCCTCAGGGAGACCAGGACGCGTGCTTGGTAGAGAGGCACCGGGGCAGGGGGAGTTTTGTTAAATCTTGGCAGGCCGTTGGTTCAGCGCCTGCAGGGATCGTCAGCTTGAGGAGAGCCGCACAGGCCTGATGGTGTTCTCCTCCTCCCGAGGCCATGGGCCCAAGCCAGCGCTGCAGAGCTCTGCTCACCCTGCCCTGATCCGGCTGTTGCTTGTCGTCATGATGGCGATCACCACCGCAGGCACCCCGGCCTGGGCCAATGGGGCAGCTCAGGATGGTGAAGCCTTCAGCGTGCCCCTGCGCTGCCGGGTGGATGGCGGCGCCTGGCGCGAATGCCAGATGGTGGTGCAACAGGTGGGCGCCCAGTGGCAGCTTGTGCTGGGCGGCGAGCGCTATGGCTTCCAGCACGATGGCCGCGGGCTGGTGCAGATGCAGCGCGGTGCAGGAGCCTGGACCACGGTGCAGGCGCGCTGGAGCGCCGATTCGTGTCTCTGCTGGGATGGTCTCTGTGCCCAGGGCGCCATCCCGCTCGACTGAGATCCCTGAACCGGTGCTGATCTGTGGCTGGTTCAGCCGGGTAGGCCTGAGGATGTTCAGATCAGGGCCGCCAGGGCGGCCTCCAGGGCCTGCCGCTGCAGGTTGAATCCCAGCACCACCAGCTCCAGACCAGGCGGACGCGGGTCAGCGGCATCGCTGGCAAACCAGCTCTCCAGCCTCGGCCCCACCGCCTGGATCTCCAGCGGACGGGCTTTGCCCTGCAGCCAAAGCCTGCCTTTGACCCGCACCAGCTGGTGTTCGCGGATCAGCTGGAGCACGGCCTGCTCCAGACTGTGGCGCTCGAGATCACCCTTGAGCCGCACCACCTGCGACTCGATCGCCACATGACTGTGATCGTGGTGGCTGTGATCGTGATCGCTGTGGCCCTTGGAATCAGCGTGATGGGCGGTGGCATTGCTCGCCAGCCCGATCACCAGCTGCGGGTCAATGGAACCGCGCGTCACGGGCAGCACAGCCGTGCCGGAACGGATCAGGGGCACAACGCGCTGGCGCACGCCTGCGAGCTGGTCATCGTTGACCTGGTCGGCCCGACTGAGCAGCACCAGATCGGCGCACTCCAGCTGCTCGGCGAACAGATCCTCCAGAGCGCTCAGGTGGTCGAGGCTCGGATCCGCGAGCCGCTGGGCCTCTAGGGCGGCGGGATCGCCCACCAGCGCACCCTGGGCCAGGGCTTCGGCGTCCACCAGCGTGACAACGCCGTTCACCCAGATGCGGCTGCGGATCTCGGGCCACTGGAAGGCTGCCAGCAGAGGCTCAGGCAGGGCCAGGCCGCTGGTTTCCACCAGAATTCCATCCAGGGCGTGCGCCCGTTCCAGCAGGGTCTGCATGGTGGGCAGGAAATCGTCCTGCACCGTGCAGCAGAGGCAGCCGTTGGCCAGCTCCAGCACCCGGCCCTCGATCTCCTCCTCAGGGCAGAAGCCGCAACGGCGCAGCAGATCACCGTCGATGCCCACCTCGCCGAACTCATTCACCAGCACCGCCAGGCGCTGGCCGGAATGGAGCAGAAGATGACGCAACAGCGTGGTCTTGCCGGCACCAAGGAAGCCGGTGATCACCGTCACCGGCAGCCGGCCACCGGCGTCAGGTTGGTTCTGCATGTCAACCCAGCTCCGTGGCAAGGGCGAACACCAGGGATGTTCCAAGGAGGCCGAGCGCAAACCCGCGGCGGCCCGGCATGGTCAACCGTTGTGCCAGTGGGCGCAGCACCTGCAGCGCCAGCAGCAGCAGCAGCCCCTGGCTGATCAGCAGGCCAACCAGATAGCTGGCCAGCGGCATGGTGCTCCAGCCCAGGACGGCCTCGCTGAGCACGTAGCCGTGCAGGGCCATGGCGGGAAGCAGCACCATCCGGGGCAGCCAGCCCAGCAGAACCCCAGCCAGGAGGGCCAGGGTGGCGGCCACCAGCAGTTCGGCCTGGGGCAGTCCGGGCAGCAGCAGACCTGCAGCGCTGCCAGCGAGGCCCACACCGAGCAGCAGCAACGTCCAGCGGCTGGGCTGGCTCAGGCCGAGCAGGGATAGGGCCAGCAGGAAGAGCAGGTGATCGGGGCCGAGCACCGGATGGGCCAGGCCACTGAGCAGCCCATTGAGAAGCGTGGGCTGAAGCTCTGTGATTCCCATCACATGGTGGGCGTGCACGGGAGCATGGCCAAGCGCTCCAAGGCACAACAGTCCGGTGGACGCAGTCAGGGCTTGAGCCCTGCCGCGAGCAGAAAACTGAAACATGAGAATGCGGTCCGCGCCGAAAGTGAGCTGAACCGGCGGGCGTTCTGACTGGAGCGGCCTGGCCACTCTTCACAGCTGCGGGACAGTGCCGGCCTTGCACCGGACTTTCCCCGTTACCTCCGGTGGCTGATCCCCGCCGGAACCGGTTGACCCATCGTATCGGTGGATGCCGTCAACGACAGCCCAGGCTGTCGTGTGTTGCCACACCGGTGACCGGATTGCTGCCGGAAGCTCTGGCGCACAGCGCTTTCTGCTCGGGCAGATCGAGCACCGCATCGGTGAAGTCGGCCCCGTCAATCACGGCGTCGCGGAAGCGGCTCTGCATCAACATGCCATTGCGCAACTGGGCATTGCGCAGGTCGCTGCCCTGGAACCGGGTGGCGTAGGCCACCACGTCCTCCAGGTTGGCGCCGCTCAGATCGGCACCCTCCAGATCGGAGCCGTTGAACACCGCCCCACGCAGATCAGCGCCACTGAAGTTGAAGCCCGCCAGGGAAGCCTTGAGGAATTCAGCCTGCTGGAGGTTGCGGCCGTGCATGTCGGGCTGGAGGTCCTGCAGAGCACGCTGGCCGCGCAGTTCGGGGGCGGTGATCGCCAGCGCCGGGGGTAGCCAGATCAGCAGGGTCAGCATGGCGGCCAGCCCGGCCCAGAGGGAGCGGAGCATCAGGCGGGGCAAGGGGCGGGCCATGGCCGCAGACCTACGTTGGACCCACAAGTTATGGCAACCATGGCAATGACCCTGCGGGTGGTGGTTCCCCCCCACCCCCTGATCGGGCACTGGCTGAGCGTGCTGCGCGATCGGCAGACGCCAGCCCCCCTCTACGTGACCGCCAGCAATGAGCTCGGCCGCTGGCTCACCTACGAGGCCCTGCGTCAATGGCTGCCCCATCGGGCCGTGGCGTTGGAAACAGACAACGGCACCACCCCTGGCCAGGTGGTGGATGGGTCGGTGCCAATCCTCACCTGCGTGCTGGGCACCAGCGCCCTTGGCCTGTGGGACGGTGCGCGACCGGTGTTGCCCAACACCCGCGTGCTTCATCTCGATGACGGGGATCCCCAGTTGCCCGAGGGGCTGGACAGGCGCAGTGGCGTGCTGGTGTTCTGTGCCGAGGTGGCCAGTGGCGCCAGCCTGGAACGGCTGCTCCAGGCCCTGGCGCAGCGAGGGCTGAGCGGTGAACGGGTGCGCGTGATCGCCACCCTCGTGGCCAACCCCGGCCTGCAGCGGCTGGCTGAGAGTTTTCCCGATCTCACGCTGCACACGGCCTGCATCGATGCGGAGGTGGATGAAGGGGGCCGGATTCGGCCGGGCATCGGCTGTGTGCGGGAACGCCTGTTTGCAGGCCCCGCGCTGGAAGCGCTGACTCACTCTGCCTAGGCTCCAGCCATCAACATGGCAACGGGCCGATGGCAGAACGGGATCGGGAGGAGGTGGTGGGCAGTTCCGCTGTGCTGGCCAGTGCGGTGGCCGGTGCGCTGATCGGAGCGGCAGGACTGGCCTGGTGGCTGCTTTCGGAGGCGGAGCGGCGCCGCAGCGGAGTGGGACCACGGCGCCAGCCCAGGCTCACCCGTTTGCAGAGCTCGATGGATGCCAGCGAAGCCCCTGCCTTGAACCAGCCACTCCAGGACCGGGAGCTGCACCAGAAGGTGCAGGACCTGAACCAGGCGATCGAGAGCGTGCGGCGCCAGCTGGAGCAGCTCCAACCCCAGCGCTGAGGGTCTGGTGAAATCGGCGCCTCGGTAGGTTGAAACCTGCGCCCGTTCGCTTGCCCATGCTCCGCTCCGCCGCCATCACCCAGGGGGTTCAGCGTTCCCCCAACCGCGCCATGCTGCGGGCCGTGGGTTTCGGTGATGGCGACTTCAGCAAGCCGATCATCGGCATTGCCAACGCCTACAGCACGATCACCCCGTGCAACCTGGGCCTGAACGACCTGGCCCGGCGAGCCGAAGAGGCCGCCCACCAGGCCGGCGCCATGCCCCAGATGTTCGGCACGATCACCGTGAGCGATGGCATCTCGATGGGCACCGAGGGGATGAAGTATTCCCTGGTGAGCCGGGAGGTGATCGCCGACTCGATCGAAACCGCCTGCAACGGCCAGAGCATGGACGGCCTGCTGGCGATCGGCGGCTGCGACAAGAACATGCCCGGGGCCATGTTGGCCATGGCCCGCATGAACATTCCCGCGATCTTCGTGTACGGGGGCACGATCAAGCCCGGCAAGCTGGGCGCCTGCGACCTCACGGTGGTGAGTGCTTTTGAAGCGGTGGGCCAGTACAGCGGCGGTCAGATCGACGAGCAGCAGCTCACCGCGATTGAAAAGAATGCCTGCCCCGGGGCGGGCAGCTGCGGTGGCATGTTCACCGCCAACACGATGAGCGCGGCGTTCGAATCGATGGGGCTGAGCCTCCCCTACAGCTCCACGATGGCGGCCGAGGATGCCGAGAAGGCCGACAGCGCCGCCCGCAGCGCCGAGGTGCTCGCCGAGGCGATCGCCGCCAACATCCGGCCCCGCGACCTGATGACGCGGGAGGCCTTTGAAAATGCCATCGCGGTGATCATGGCCGTGGGCGGCTCCACCAACTCGGTGCTCCACCTGCTGGCCGTGGCGCGCACCGCCGGCGTGGATCTGGCGATCGAGGATTTCGAGGCGATCCGCCAGCGCGTGCCGGTGATCTGTGATCTCAAGCCGAGCGGCCGCTATGTGACCGTGGACCTGCACAACGCCGGCGGCATCCCCCAGGTGATGAAGCTGCTGCTGGATGCGGGGCTGCTGCACGGTGACTGCCAAACCATCGAGGGCAAAACCCTGCGCGAGGTGCTGGCTGCTGTGCCCAGTGAGCCGCCCGCCGGCCAGGACGTGATCCGGCCGCTCTCCAACCCGCTGTATGCGAAGGGCCACCTGGCAATCCTCAAGGGCAACCTGGCGGAAGAGGGCGCCGTGGCCAAGATCAGCGGCGTGAAGAACCCGGTGATCACCGGCCCCGCCCGGGTGTTTGAGAGCGAGGAGGCCTGCCTGGCCGCCATCCTCGACAAGCAGATCAAACCCGGTGATGTGGTGGTGGTGCGCCAGGAGGGTCCGGTGGGCGGACCGGGGATGCGTGAGATGCTCAGCCCCACCGCCGCGATCGTGGGCCAGGGGCTGCTGGATTCGGTGGCCCTCATCACCGATGGCCGCTTCTCCGGCGGCTCCTTCGGCCTGGTGGTGGGCCACGTGGCCCCCGAGGCCGCCGTCGGCGGCACCATCGGCCTGGTGCAGGAGAGCGACAGCATCACCGTGGATGCCAACCAGCTGCTGATTCAGCTGAACGTGCCCGACGAGGAGATCAGCCGGCGCCGGGCGGCCTGGGTGAAGCCCGAGCCCCGCTACCGCACCGGCGTGCTCGGCAAGTACGCCCGGCTGGTGAGCAGCAGCAGCAAGGGCGCCGTTACCGACCAGGCGGACCTGAGCGCCAGCCGCTGATCAGGCGAGCAGGGCGTGTAAGCGCCTTGCCAGCGCTTCGAGGGGAGCGCCATCCAGGGGACGTTCGCAGCGGCAGCCGCTCTGACCCGTCATCCACACCGGATGGCTGCCCTGCCAGAGCAGGGGCCGCTCCGGGTCGAGAACCCAGGCCAGGGTGAAATGCACCTGCTCGCCACTGGTGTACACCTCCAGTTCCAGGTCATGTTCCGGGCAACGCTGGCCGGCCGGATCTCGCACCTCCAGCAGCAGGGCACAGTCAAATGGAGCGCTCACCGCGCTGTCTTCGGCTGTGCCGGCGCAGGGACGCACGGCATGGCGCCAGGGCTTGCGGCAGAGATCCGCAGCACCGGCCACCAGCTGGCAAAGGTTGGCCAGGGACGGCGAATCAGGAATAGGCACGGATGGCGTGCAGGGTGAAGGTGATCGCTCCTGCCCGGAAGCTGGCATTCGCTTGTCCGTCGTCACCGAAGCGTGAATGGAGGAGCTGCAACCGGTTCACCCGAGCGGCATCAAAGCGCAGCAACGGCAGGCCGAGGGGTTGGGCCCGCACGGAGGGGCGCAGGATCGTGAAGGGGATGCGCACCACGGTGGCGCCGTGAGGCTCGGTGGCAAAGGCATGCACCCAGCGCAGACCGCCAGGAATCAACTCG
Organism: Prochlorococcaceae cyanobacterium; assembly: GCA_044347105.1. Taxonomy (GTDB): domain Bacteria; phylum Cyanobacteriota; class Cyanobacteriia; order PCC-6307; family Cyanobiaceae; genus NIES-981. The sequence goes on along the minus strand of JBIIXY010000013.1, from coordinate 14,790 downwards.
GTGACACCGGCCAGACCATCCGCGCAGGCCACAGCCAGCTTGAAGTGGCGGCCATCGCCGCTGATCTCCAGCTCAAGGCCGCTGTAGGCGGAAAGATCGAGCGGCGGCGAGAACAGCGGGGAGCGGCAGCTGATGAAGCCACCACCCTCAGCGATCAGCTCACCGGTGAACACCAGGCCAGAGGCGCCTGCCTGGCAGCTGCCGCTGCTGCTGCCACCCATGATCCGGTCGTTGAGAGCATGCCAGCCGCTGAAACCAGCGGCGCTGACCAGGGTGAGCAAGGGATCAATCGGGCGCTGCCCCATTGTCGGCCAGCACCAGCGCAGGCGTGGATGGCTGCACCAGACGGGCGGGCGTGCGTTCCGGTGATTCGTCGGGATCGAGCAGCCGAGTGAGAGCTTGGCGCTTGCCCACACCGCTCACCAGGAAGATCACCTGGCGGGCAGCCGAGAGCACCGGAGCCGTGAGGGTGATGCGGGCCAGCCCTTTGCCCTCACCAACGGTCACCATCCGGCGCTGCTCACGGGCGGCTGCGGTGCCGGGGAAGAGGGAGGCGGTGTGGCCATCGTCACCGAGGCCCAGCAGCACCAGATCCAACACCGGCGGCTCACCGCCGCACAGCTGGGAGAGGGTGGCGGCATAGGCCTGAGCTCCCTGCGCAGGATCTGCGAGCTGGGTGGGCACCGGGTGCAGGCAGGCCGCCTGTCCCGGCCCATCAGCCATCAGCGTCTCGCGTACCAGGCGGGCATTGCTGGCCGGATCGTCGGCACACACCCAGCGCTCATCGCCCAGCAGCAGATCAACCCGCTCCCAGGGGAGGTGCTGCTGGCCGAGATAGCGGTAGGCGGCGGCGGGGGTGGTGCCACCGGCCAGGGCGATCTGGCAGCGGTCACGCTGGGCCAGCGCCAGATCAATGGCGGAAGCGATGGTCTCGGCGCAACGGCGAGCCAGGGCGTCGCCGGAGTCGACCACCACCAGGCGTGGGGCAGGGGAATGGGCGCTCATGGCAGGTCTCAATCCAGCCACTCGGTGTGGAAGCTGCCAGGCTTGTCCACCCGTTCATAGGTATGGGAGCCGAAGCAGTCGCGCATGGCCTGCACGAGATTCTGGGGCAGGCGCCCGCTGCGGTAGCTGTCGATGTAGTCGAGGCTGCTGGACAGACAGGGCACGGGGATGCCGGCCAGGGCGGCGCCGGCCACCACCTGGCGCAGACCGGGCAGGCAGCGGTTGATCTCGGCGGCGAACCAGGGATCGAGGATCAGGTTGGGCAGGCTCTGGTTGGCGGTGTAGGCGTTCTGAATGCGTTGCAGCAGCCGGGCACGGATGATGCAGCCCCCCTTCCAGATCTGACCGATGGCCGCAAAGTCGAGGTTGTAGTTGTGGAGGCTTGAGGCTTCCTGCAGCAGGGCCATGCCCTGGCCGTAGCTCACGATGCAGGCGGCGATGCAGGCATCGCGCAGCGGGGCCATGGCATCGGCCGGGGAGCCCAGATCGAAGCTGTGAGCCGGAGGAGGAGGCAGCACCGCGCCCGCCTCAAGGCGCTGAGAGCGCAGGGAGCTGAGCACCCGGGCATTGAGCGCGGCGTAAATCGTGGGCACGGGCACGCCTATCTCCAGGGCACTCACCACGGTCCACAGGCCGGTGCCCTTCTGGCCGGCGGAATCCACGATCGCCTCCACCAGATCAGCGCCGGTCTCGGGGTCCTTGGTGCGCAGACACACCTCAGTGATCTCCACCAGGAAGGACGCCAGTTCCTCACTCTGGTTCCACTGGGCCAGCACATCGGCCATCTGATCGCCGTTCATCCCGGCCACCCGCTTCATCAGGTCGTAGGCCTCGGCCAGGATCTGCTCGATGCCGTACTCGATGCCGTTGTGCACGGTCTTCACAAAATGACCGGCACCGCCGGGGCCGATATAGGTGACACAGGGGCCGTCATCCACCTGAGCCGCCATCTTGCGCACCAAGGGTTCGATTGCGTCGTAGGCGGCCTTGGTGCCGCCCGGCATCATGCTGGGCCCCTCGAGGGCACCTTTGGCACCGCCGGATACGCCCATGCCGATGTAGCCGAAGCTGCGGCTCTCGAGATCAGCAACGCGCCGTTCGGTATCGGTGTAGAGCGAGTTGCCGCCATCGATCAGCAGGTCGCCTTCTTCGAGCAGGGGGGCGATCGAGGCGATCGTGGCATCCACCGGTTCGCCGGCCTTCACCATCATCAGAATGCGTCTGGGACGCTCCAGCGCTGCAACGAAGTCCTCCAGTGTGGGAGCGCCCACAATGTCCTTACCGGCCCCGCGGCCCGCCAGGAAGGCCTCCGTCTTGGCCCAGGTGCGGTTGTAAACAACACTGGAGAAACCGTTGCGCTCAGCGTTGAGCACCAGGTTTTCCCCCATGACACCCAGGCCGATCAGGCCGAAATGTGCCTTGCCCATGGCTGCGTCGGTATGGCATTCCCTGCCAGTGTGACCAGACCAGTCGCGTGAAGGCCAGTTCCTTTACAAGCTGGCAGTTCTGTGTCAGGGAGTCCTGTCCTGGTGGAGTTGGGCCCGTGAAACAGGCCGTTCAAGCGCCTCAGTGCGATGGGCGTGATCAGATCACGGGGCTCAGATCACGGTGCCGTCGGCGATGGTGCCGTTCTTCACCACCACCACGATGCCGTTGCGAATGTAGAAGTTGAGCTCCGGCCGGTCGGCCTCTTCAATTCGATCCTTGTTGATGATCGTGACGTTGCTGCCGATCCGCACATTCTTGTCGATGATCGCTCCCTTCACCGTGGTCCCCTGGCCGATCCCCATGGGGATGCCGCCCCGCTCACGCAGGAGGGATCGCTCCTCGGACGACTCGAAGTAATCACAACCCATCACCAGGGTGTCCTGGAGCACCACTTCATCCTCCACCCGGCTACGCACGCCAAGCACGCAGTGATGAATACTACAAGCCTTCAACAGCGAACCTTCACCAATGATCGACTCGGTGACCTGAGCATCCTGCAACTTGCTGGGCGGTAAGTAGCGCGGTCTGGTGTAGATGGGAAATTTTTCGTCGTAGAAGGAAAAGGGAGGGTTGGGCTGCTCCGTGAGGGCCAGGTTGGCCTCATAGAAGGCACCGATGGTGCCGATGTCCTCCCAGTAGTCGTCGAAGAGGTAGCTCTGGAGGCGATCCCCGCGCGCCAGGGAGGCGGGGATGAGCTCCTTGCCGAAATCGGTGGCCGTAGGATTACCGGCCAGCAGATCAAACAGGGTGTCGCGACTGAAGACGTAGATGCCCATGGAGGCGAGGTAAGGCCGCTTGGCCGCCTCGTCGGCCGACAGGCCCAGGCTCTGGGTGTCCACACGCATCGCCGCCAGGGAATCACCCTTGGGCTTTTCCCGGAACTCACGGATGCGGCCGTCGCCGTCGGTGCGCATCAGGCCAAAGCCCTCAGCCTGCAGGGGATCCACAGGCAGGGCACCGACTGAGAGGTGGGCGCCGGTGTCGATGTGGTGCTGCACGAAGCGGCTGTAATCCATCCGGTAGAGCTGGTCACCGGAGAGGATCAGATAGTGGTCCACATCCCACTCCTGAAAGAGCCACTGGTACTTGCGCACAGCATCGGCCGTGCCCTCAAACCAGCTGGGGCTGTCCGGTGTCTGCTGCGCCGCCAGCACTTCCACAAAGCCCTGGCCGAAACCTGCTGAAAGGTTGTAGCTCATCGTCAGGTGACGATTGAGAGAAGCACTGTTGAACTGAGTCAACACGTAGATCTTGTTGATCTCGGAGTTGATGCAGTTACTGATCGGGATATCAATGAGCCTGTATTTACCAGCCAGAGGAACCGCTGGCTTGGCCCGCATCTTGGTGAGGGGATAGAGCCGAGTGCCTGCCCCGCCGCCCAGGATGATCGCCAATACTCGCTTCATGCTGCCAGGGTCCATCCAGGGGATGGGGGGACCGTAGGGGAGAGGGATGCCATCAGGCGAGAGGCGCCAACACGGACGGCACGAACTGTTGCAGACAGAGGAGGGTCATCCAGGCGGCAGGGGATCGGCCAGATCAAAGAGATCCTCCAGCACACGCATGGCGGCGTGGCGCTGCTGGCGTGGTTGGGGCGCGCGGATATTCGTGACAGGTGTGTGCAGAATCTTATTGATGATGCCCTTGCTGAGGGCCTCCACCACCTTGCGCTCGCGGGCAGATAGGTCGGGTCCCATGCGACTGAGCGCCTTCTGCAGTTCCTGTTCGCGGATGTCCTCCAGATGGCGACGCAGGCGGTTCACCACAGGCACCGCCTCCAGCCCGTCCCACCACTCCAGAAACAGGCGAGCTTCCTCGACGAGCATTCCCTCGGCCTCGGCGGCGATTTCGCGGCGGGCCTCCTGGTTGCGGGTCACCACCTCCTGCAGGTCGTCCACATCGAACGACTGCACACCGCTCAATCCGGCCGCATCGGCCGCGATGTTGCGGGGCACACCGATATCGATCAACATCAGCGAGCTGCGGCGGTTCAGCTGGCCCAGGCGGGCAGCTGTGATGATCGGTTCGTCGGCCGCCGTACTGGTGAACACCAGCGAGCAGGTGCTCAGGCAGTGGTCCAGGTCGTCAAGGGGACGGCACTGCACGGGCAAGGCCGGAAAGTCGGCCGCCAGCAGTTCGGCGCGGCTCACCGTGCGGTTGAGCAGAACAACCCCTCGGCAACCCTTGGCCTGCAGGTGCTGGAGCAGCAGGCGAGCCATGCGTCCGGCGCCCACCACGGCCACCTGTTCCTGGTCGAGGGGAACGAGTTCATCCACCCCGCGGCTCTGCCCCACCTTCAACTGGGCGAGTTCCACCGCTGCGGAACTGATCGACACGGCACCCGTGCCCAGGTTGGTTTCGGTGCGCACCCGTTTGCCGGTGCTCACAGCCTGATTGAGCAAGCGGTTGAGGATGGGGCCCACCGACTGGTGCTCCTGGCCCAGCCGCACCATCCGTTTCACCTGGGAGAGGATCTGGCCCTCGCCGAGCACGAGCGAGTCGAGTCCGGCGGCCACCCGCAGCAGGTGGCCGATCGCCTCCTCATGGTGGTAGGTGAACAGGTGAGGGGAGAGTTCGTCCAGTGCCAGCCCGGAATGCTGGCAGAGGAAGGAGCCCACCGCCTGGATTCCCTGCTCCGGGTGGCGGAGCAGGGTGTAGATCTCCAGACGGTTGCAGGTGCTGAGGATCGAGGCCTCCAGCACCTGGTCGTCGCTGCGGAGCTGCTGGAGGGAGTCCTCCATGGTCTGCTCCGGAATACTGAGCCGCTCCCGGATTTCCACCGGAGCAGTGCGATGGCTCAGTCCGACGACCGCGATGTGCATGGAGAGAACAGGGAGCGTCGATCAGTGGACCCGATCCGGTCAGCGCAGAGCGATGCTCTGGGCGCCATCCTTGATGTGCACGGTGGTGGTGAACCGGGCCGTGTTGTCCAGTGTGCTGATCACCAGGCTGCTGGTGCGGGTGCAGTCCTTCTCGAACTTCACGCCGTCGAACAGCAGGCCATCGGTGATGCCGGTGGCGGCAAACATCACATTCTCACCGCAGGCGAGCTCTTCAGCCTCATACACCCGGTCGGGGTCGCTGATCCCCATCTCGGCCAGGCGGGCCAGGTTGCCCTCCTTGGTGAGCCCTTCCCACTCGGAGGTCTGGGCCACGGCCGGGTCATACACCAGCTGCCCCTGGAAGTGGCCGCCCAGGGCGCGCAGAGCCGCGGCAGAGATCACGCCTTCGGGCGCGGCGCCGATGCCCATCAGGCAATGGGTGCCGGTGCCGGCGAAGCCGCAGGCGATAGCAGCCTGCACGTCACCATCGGAGATGGGTTGCACGCGAGCACCGGTGGCGCGGATCTCCTTGATCAGATCCTTGTGACGGGCACGGTCCATCACCACGATCACCAGCTCATCGGTGGGCACGCCCAGGCACTGGCTGAGGATCTCGATGTTCTCGGTGGCCGACTTGCGGATGTCGACCTTGCCCTTGGCGGCCGGGGGAGCCGCCAGCTTCTTCATGTAGAAGTCCGGGGCGTTGAACAGACCGCCGCGGTCGGAGGCGGCCAGCACCGCCATCGAGCCGCGCTGGCTGTTGGCACAGAGGTTGGTGCCTTCACAGGGATCCACAGCGAAATCGACGCCGGGGCCAGTGCCGCTGCCGACCTCTTCGCCGATGTAGAGCATGGGAGCTTCGTCGCGCTCGCCCTCGCCGATCACGATGCGGCCCTGCATCTGAATCTTGTACATGCGCTCGCGCATGGCCTCAACCGCTGCGGCGTCAGCCTCGTTCTTGAGACCCAGGCCCGTGAGCTTGGCAGAGGCGATGGCGGCCTGTTCAACGACCTCGAGAATTTCCTGAATAAGGGTGCGATCCACGGTGATCCGGCTTGGGGGAGGAGACTGAAGGCGCGGGAGCCGGGAGCACAGAATCCAGGATTGAGCTGGATGGCCCGGGGAGCCAGGCTGGACAAAGTCCTGTCGCTGCGCGGCCTCTCGGGCCTGAAGCGGCGCCACTGTATCAGCGCCGGATCAGGGCCAGACCGGCGGCTGTGCCCCTCTGGCCTGCAGCGATCTCCAGGGAGGGCCCGAGGCGACCTGCCTACAATCACCTCCTCCCCGCCGCAGCCTTCCCATGACAAGCAAGTCCCTGGTGGTATCTCCATCGATCCTCTCGGCAGACTTCTCGCGTCTGGGCGAGGACGTGCGTGCCGTGGACCAGGCCGGCGCGGACTGGATCCATGTGGATGTGATGGATGGCCGGTTTGTGCCCAACATCACAATCGGTCCCCTGATCGTGGAGGCACTTCGGCCGGTCACCAGCAAGCCGCTGGATGTTCACCTGATGATCGTGGAACCCGAGAAGTACGTGGCCGACTTCGCCAGGGCTGGCGCTGACATCATTTCGGTGCAGGTGGAGGCCTGCCCGCATCTGCACCGGAACCTGGCCCAGATCAAGGACCTCGGCAAGATGGCCGGCGCCGTGCTCAATCCCAGCACCCCTCTCGACACCCTGGAGTACTGCCTCGATCTCTGCGATCTGGTGCTGATCATGAGCGTGAACCCCGGCTTCGGGGGCCAGAGCTTCATTGAGAGCCAGGTGCAGAAGATCCGCGACCTGCGCCAAATGTGCGATGCCAAGGGTCTTGATCCCTGGATCGAGGTGGACGGCGGCATCAAGCCGGCCAATGCCTGGAAGGTGATCGAAGCCGGCGCCAATGCAATCGTGAGTGGATCTGGCGTGTTCGGCGCCGCCGACTATGCCGAGGCGATTCAGGGGATCCGCAGCAGCCGCAGGCCGGAACCGGCGCTTGTGTGAACCTCTGGCTCCCCAGAGTCACCCAATCGTCGGCAGCTCGACAGAACCTTCATGCAGAAAGGGAGCTTCAGCTCCCTTTTTTTGACCCAACGCTAGACATTGAGGACTTTCAGGATGTTCTGCTCTCACAAAGATCAAGGCCTTACGCGTCAACGCATGACGAGTCAACGCATGACGCGTCAACTGTCGAAGAACCAGCCATAGCTGTGCAGGCCAATCCCCAGCAGGTTAACGCCGATGTAGCAGACAGCAATCACAACAAGGCCCACCGAGGCCACGATTGCGGGCCGGCGCCCCTGCCAGCCGCGAATCAGGCGGGTGTGCAGATAGGCGGCGTAGACCAACCAGCAGATCAGAGCCCAGGTTTCCTTCGGGTCCCAGCTCCACCAACTGCCCCAGGCCTCGTTCGCCCAGACTGCGCCGCTCACCAGACCCACTGAGAGCAGCAGAAAGCCCACCGTGATCGTGCGGTAGCTGAGCGAATCCAGTTGCTCAGCCATCGAGAGGTTCACGCTGCTCAGGTTGAGCGGTGCGGCCAGTGCCCCAGGCCCATCACTGGCCAGAGAGGCCTGACGAAAACCACCGCTGCCAATCGAACTGCTGCGCAGCTCAAGCTCCTGATCCCGGTTGGTGACCAGCACGGCCACCGAGAGCAGGGAGCCCACCAACAGGGCGGCATAGCTGAGCATGATCACGCTCACATGCATCACCAGCCAGCTGGAACGCAACGCCGGTACCAGGGGGGAGGCCGACTGCAGGCGATCGGGGAGGGCGAAGCTGGCGAAGGCCACACAACCGAGTGCCATTGGGGTGGCGGCGGCTGGCACCAGCGGAGAGGGCCAGCTGCGTTCCACCAGCAACTGGGTGAGCGTGCAGCCCCAGGCCAGGAAGCAGAGCGATTCGTAGAGATTGCTGATCGGGAAATGGCCCGAGTCCAGCCAGCGCAGCACCAACTGGGCCGTGAGGCAGAGATTGGCGCTGGCCACCAGCAGGCGCACCCAGGGATTGGTCCTGCCCCCGCTCACCGCCCAGAACGCCAGGGGCAACACCAGCAGCAGCAAGGCGAAGGCTGTCAGTCCGAGACCCAGAACAGGGTCACGCATCAGTTCAGTCAAGGGCTCAGCAACACGTGGTCCCAGTCTGCCGTGCGCCAGGGCTTCCCTGGGCCATCAGCGGCTGGCCCGACGCAACAGGGCCAGGCCGATCAGCACGAAGATCAGCACCGGCGCCCATGCTGTGACCAGCGGAGGCAGAGCTCCATTCACCCCCATGGCACTGAAGCTGAAGGCCACCAGGTAGTAGCTGAAGATCAACACCACGCTCAGACCGAAACCCTGACTGCGGCTGCGTTTGGAATTCGGCCGCACCCCAAGACTGCTGCCCAGCAAGCCGAACACGAGACAGACCGCCGGGAAGGAGAACTTCTCAGCAATGCGCACCCGCATCTTGCGGGCAGCCTTGCGGTCGCCGGACTCCCGCAACAGCCGCTCCGCCGTGCGCGCCTGGCCGATGGTCATGGTGTTGGCATCCGTAGGCAATTCGGCGACCCGCATCGGTTGATTGCCCAGGGGGTAGAGATAGCGATCAAAGCGGGCCGAGGTATTGGGAGCGTCTTCCCCTTCGGCAACCACATACACGTTGCCGTTAATGAACTCCCACTGGGCCTCCTGCTCGCTCCAGCGCGCCTGATCGGCCGTGAGCATCAACCGCTGGCCCGTCCGCGAAAGGTCCAGCAGCGTGACCTGCTCCATCACCCCCTCATTGAAGCGCTGGGCATAGAAAAAATGGGTGAGCCCACGCTCCCTGGAGCCATCCGGCGCCACGATTTGCCCGAAACGGGTGTATGTGACACGGTCCCTCTGCTCACCGGCCACGGCCCGCCCGATCGCCCGATTGAGCGTGGCCTTGGCCTGCACCAGCGTGTGCGGAACCAGGGCCTCGTTGAAGGAGAAGGTGAGCAGACTCATCACCAGGGCAAGGCCCAGAGCCGGCACCACCATCCGCCAGGTGGGTACACCCACGCTGCGCAGGGCGGTGAGCTCACTGTTTCCCGTGAGCTTGCTGTAAGTGAGCAGGGTGGCCATCAGGGTGGCCATGGGGAACGAGAGCACCAGGAAGGACGGCAGCTCGAGGATCAGCACGCGGACAGCCACATCCAGGGGCAAGCCGGATTCAGCGATCCGCCGCACCAGCTCGAACACCGCGCCAACGGAGAGGGACACCGCCGTGAAGGAGGCGATCCCGAACAGCAGCGGCCCGAGAAGCTCGGCGAGCAGCCAACGATCCAGCAGCGGCAATCGCCTGGTGATCGGCAGAACAGGCCTGAAACGGCTGACGTTCCACAGACGGCGGAGGCTGAGGGTCACAAGCGGAAGCCCTCGCCGAGATAGTGGCGACGCACCTTGGGATCATCTCCCACGCTGCTGGAGTTGCCGGCCGCCAGAATCGCGCCTTCCGAGAGGATGTAGGCCCGGTCGGTGATGGCCAGGGTCTCGCGCACGTTGTGGTCGGTGATCAGGATTCCCATGCCGCGCTCGCGCAGGCCAGCAATCAGCTCCTGAAGATCGGCAACGGCAATGGGATCCACTCCGGCGAAGGGTTCATCAAGCAGGAGATAGCGCGGCCCGCTCTCGCCCACAGCCAGCGCGCGCGCCACCTCACAGCGTCGGCGTTCTCCACCGGAGAGCTGCTGACCGCGACTGTGCTGGAAGGCCGTGAGATGGAACTCCTCCACCAGGGAAGTCAGCCTCTCCCGCCGCTGATGCCCGGGCACACCACTCTGTTCCAGGGCAAGTTCCAGGTTCTGACGAACACTGAGCTGACGGAACACGCTGGCCTCCTGGGGCAGGTAGCCGATCCCCAGACGGGCCCGTTGGGGCATCGACAATGCCTCGATGCTGCAGTCGTCGAGCATCACCCTGCCATGGTCGGGGCGGAGCAGGCCGGTGACCAGGCCGAAGGTGGTGGTCTTGCCAGCCCCATTCGGTCCAAGCAGACCCACCACCTCACCACGGTCCAGCTGGATGGACACGTGGTTCACCAGAACCCGGCCGCCGATGGACAGCACCACGTCATCGAGCACCAGGCTCATGGGGCGTTGCGCTCGCGCTTGTCCGTGGTGAGGGGCTCGATCGGGAAGCTGCTGAACACCTGCTGGCCCGCTGGAGGCTCGGCCACCAGCCGCTGTTGATCCACCAGGTAGGTGATCTGCTCAGCCCGCAGGGAAGGGCCATCGGCCTGGATCACGTCCACATCGCCACTGAGCACAACCCTTCCCTCCCGGCTGAAATACTGGGCCTGACGGGCCGTGGCCACCAGGCGACGGTCGGGATACACAATCCGCACATTGCCGCTGGCCGTGACCACGCCAGTGAGATTGTCGGCCCGCTGAACATCCGATTCGATCGTGACCACACCGGTGGTGGGAGTCACCACCTGGGGCTCGGCGTGTCCCACGCTGCCTGCGGCGAAGGCACAGAGGGTGAAACTGAGCAGCAGCCCAGGGGAGCGGCGGTGACGCAACAGGGCAGTGATGGGCTGTGCTGCGGGCATTTGTGCCAATTTACAGAGAACCCGGGGATTGCACCCGTCTGAGGCTGGGTGGAGGGAGCTGGCTGGTGTCCTGTTCCAGCTGCAGCACCTGAAGCCACAAACTTGCCTGCTCCCGCAGGGCCCGCAGATCCAGCCCCAGGGCCTGATCGCCGCAGCGACGCAGGCGTCCCAGACCCTCACCGGTGAGGATCACGGCCCCTCGCAGGTTGCCACGGCTGAGATGGAGCTGGCCCACGGCAATCTGCAGGATGCCCTGGAGAACGGGTCGCATCGCTCCGGCGGTCTGGTGCCAGAGCTCCTCGAGGCCGTCGTGGCAGGCATACCACTCACCACTGTTGAACAACTCCAGCGCAGCCGCCAGGCGCGGATCCTGGCTCAGGGCCCGTTCCTCGGCGTCCGCGGCATCCATCAACATCCCGATCAACGTTGACTCGTGGGCTGAGCGGCAGGTGAGCTCAGCGCTTGGCCGGTTTCTTGGCGGGCAGCTTGCGCAGACGGATCGATTCGGGAGTGACCTCCAGCATCTCGTCGGGACCGATGTACTCCAGAGCCCTTTCCAGGGTCATCTGCACCGGGGCCTGCAGGGTATCGAGCTCCTCGGCGCCGGCTGAGCGCATGTTGGTGAGCTGCTTGGTCTTGCAGACGTTGATCTCGAGATCCTGGGGCCGGTTGTTCTCACCGATGATCATGCCCTTGTACACCTTGGTGCCGGGGGTGATGAAGAACTGACCGCGATCCTCGGCGTTCTTGAGGGCATAGAAGGTGGAAGTTCCTTCCTCAAAGGCGATCAGCACGCCGTTGCGGCGGGTGTCGAAGTCGCCCTGCATCGGCCGGTAGTCGAGGAAGGAGTGGCTCATGATCCCCTCGCCGCGGGTGGCGCGGATGAACTCGCCGCGGAAGCCGATCAGGCCACGCGAGGGTACCAGGAACTCCAGCTGGGTGCGGCCGTCGTTGGTGTTCTCCATGTTCTGCATCTCGGCCTTGCGGATGCCCAGCTTCTCGATGCAGGCGCCCACCGACTCCTCCGGGACATCCAGCACCAGGGTCTCGAAGGGCTCATGGGGAGTGCCGTCGATCGTGCGGAAGATCACCTGGGGCTGGCTCACCTGGAACTCGTAGCCCTCGCGGCGCATCGTTTCGATCAGAATGCCCAGGTGAAGTTCACCGCGGCCGCTCACCGCCCAGCGGTCGGGGGAGTCGGTGTCCTCCACCCGCAGGGCCACGTTGGTGAGCAGTTCCCGCTGCAGGCGGTCGCGCACCTGGCGGCTGGTCACGAACTTGCCCTCCTTGCCGGCAAAGGGCGAATCGTTGACCACAAAGGTCATCTGCAGGGTGGGTTCATCCACCTTGATCAGCGGCAGGGCCTCCGGGTTGTCCGGGCAGGCGATCGTCTCGCCGATGTTCACCTCATCGAAACCGGCCACGGCCACCAGGTCGCCGGCGCTGGCTTGCTCGATCTCCACCCGCTGCAGGCCCTGGAAGCCGAGCAGCTTGCTGATGCGGCCGCGCTTGATGGAGCCGTCGTCGCGGATCAGGGCGGCGGGCTGGCCGGCCTTGATCACGCCGTTGTGGATGCGGCCGATCATGATCCGGCCGAGGAAGTCGCTGTAATCCAGCGTGGTGACCTGCAGCTGGAGGGGCTTCTCGGCATCGCCCACCGGCGGCGGCACATGGCGCAGGATCGCGTCGAACAGCGGCTTCATCGTGTCGCTCTCGGTCTTCATGTCCGGCTTGGCATAGCCGCCCATGCCGCTGCCGAACAGATAGGGGAAATCGCACTGGTCGTCGTCGGCGCCCAGTTCCAGGAACAGGTCGAGCACCTTGTCGACAGCCACCTCGGGATCCACCCGGGCCCGGTCGATCTTGTTCACGAACACGATCGGGCGCAGGCCCTTCTCCAGGGCCTTCTTGAGCACGAAGCGCGTCTGCGGCATCGGTCCTTCGTTGGCGTCCACGATCAGCAGACAGCCATCCACCATGCCCAGCACCCGCTCCACCTCACCGCCGAAGTCGGCGTGACCGGGGGTGTCAACGATATTGATCCGAATCCCCTCGTAATCCACCGCAGTGTTCTTGGAGAGGATGGTGATGCCGCGCTCCCTCTCCAGGTCGTTGGAGTCCATCACGCAAGTGGGAACCGCTTCGTTATCGCGGAAGATGCCCGACTGGGCCAGCAGCGCGTCCACCAGGGTGGTCTTGCCATGGTCAACGTGGGCAATGATCGCGATATTGCGAATCGGCGTGCCGGGATGGACGGCGCTCATAAACAAGCCTGGTTGGGAAACGATGGAGTGGCCAGTGCGGCCAGGAAATCACGGGTGCCGGATGGGATCGGACTCGGGAGACAGAAGGCGGGGCGATCCGGGCTGAATGGCAGGTGGATTGGCCAGGCGAGCTGTCTCGGGCAGGCCTCTGAACAGGCCCCCGATCGACTGAGCGGCCCGCACGGTGAGGGCCCCGAGTGAACCGGTTTTGTAAAGCTTATCTCAGCCTGTCCCAGCTCTGGAACGCCCTGCGCCCGAGGGCAAGGGCTTGAGGCTGCCCCGGGTCACACCCAGGCGACTGTCCAGCTGTTCGCGCTGCCAGAGCTCACGGCCCGTCAGGCGCCCCTCAAGCACGTTGCGATACAGACGCACCCGGCGGCGGGCCGTGTCGGCATCGTCGTCGAGCAGTTCCAGTCTCAGGTGGGTCACCCCGTGCTCCAGCAGCAGGGGAATGGCTTCCGCTGCCGACTGGGCCCTGGCATTGAACAGCGTGTTGCGACAACCCAGGTCGGCCCGCAGGGGATGGTCGGCCCCCGAGCGATCGCGCAGCTGCACCCGCTGCTGCTCGCAGGGGCGGCCACAGTCGGTGTGGTCGTGCCCGCTGGAGAGAAACGCGCAGAACAGGCAATGCTCCATGTGAAACAGGGGCATGTGCTGGTGCACCGTGATCTCCAGGCGACCCGCCGGCGAGCCGCGCAGCAGCGCCAGCAACTGCGGCAGATCGAGGTCGTAGCTGGCGCAGACCCGCTCCAGACGCCAGTGCTCCAGAAACCAGGCCAGGGAGATCGGGTTGGCCACATTCAGACTGAAATCCCCCACACAGGGGGCCAGGTCGGTGAGCCGCTCCAGCTGGTCGGCATTGCGCACCAGAAAGCCGTCGGCCTGGCTGCGCAGCAGCGGCTCCAGGGTCCAGGCCTCATCGGGACGGGTGATGCGGGGACCGGCCAACCACAGCCCTCCCGGCCAGCAGCCCCGGCCGATGGCCACCGCCTCCCGCAACTGGGATGGCTGGTCGAGGTCGGCCACCACGCTGTGCAGGGGCAAACCGCGCAAAGCCCGCAGCTGGGCCAGATCGCGCACGAGCACCACCAGGCCGGGCGCCATGGCGGCAGTTGGAGCATCGGCAGCAGCGAGCTGCTGGATCAGCTGGGGCAGCGACGGCCCAGGAGCCGAGTGGACCTGCCCACCCCTGCTGCCAGGGGGGGGATCAACGCCCTCCAACAGCACGGCCAGCTGATCCACCAGCTGGCGGCGCAGGCGATTGAGTTCGGCGATAGGCAGGAACAGCCCATCGGGAAGCGCCAGCTCCAGCTCCGCCAGCTCCCAGCCGCTGCCGCCCAGGCGGCCCAGCTGCGCCTGGAGCCGATCACGATCGAGAGCGGCCGCGCGGGCCTGCTCCAGCGGAACGGCACTGCACACCTGCAGAGAGTGCAGATCGGCTGCGGCGAGAGGAGGGGCTGAAAGCACCCTGATCTGCAGGGGCTGTCCTGCCCCCCCCAGCACCCGCAGCGCCAGCGGGCGGGCCCGCTCCGGGGCGCTCTTGCGGGCCAGACGCAGCGCCTGCCGCTCCTGGGCTGGATCGCTGGTGAGCCAACAGGGACTGCCTGCCGCGATCTGGTGGAGGGGCGGCCTGGCGGGGCCCAGGCGCACGGCCTGCAGGCCGGGTTCGCGGCTG
>JBIIXY010000012.1:0-36013 GCA_044347105.1 Prochlorococcaceae cyanobacterium | reverse complement strand
GCTGGCGGGCGATGGTGAGCTGCCGGATGAGCGGCTGGATGGGGAGTGCCTGAAGGGCGATCTGCGGGCGCTGCTGGAGCAGCTGCCGGAGCTGCAGGGGCGGGTGCTGAAGATGCGCTACGGCATCGACAGCGAAGGCACGGGCCTGCAGGAGCCGATGAGCCTCAGCTCAATCGCCAAAACCCTGGGGATGAGCCGCGACAAGACCCGCAACCTGGAGCGCAAGGCCCTGGAGGGCATCCGCTCCCAGTCACGCATGCTGGACGGCTACCTGGCTGCCTAAAAGAACTGGTCGAAGTTGTCGAAATCCACCGCACTGAAGGTGCCGTCCTGCACCTGGCCCATCAGCCGCTCCAGCTGCACCCAGAGGGCGCCGGCGGTGCCCAGCGACAGGATGAAGCTCACCAGCAGGGCTGCGCCGCTGGAGAAGCCGAACACCTGCAGGCTGCCGCCGATGAACAGGGTGATGCCGATCACCACGCCGATGTAGGGCAGGGTGGTGGCGGCGTTGCCCAGGGGCAGCAGGGCCAGCCGGTCCTGCTTCCAGCCCTCCAGCCGGTTCTGCACCAGCTTGGCGAAGGTGAGGCCGCAGAGCACGCCGATCGCCAGCCCCACGCCGGCCACCAGGTAGGGCGGCTGGCTGATCGGTGCAAACTCCAGCAGCAGCTCGGCCAGGTCCAGGTCACCGAAGTCGCCGCTGGCCAGGTCACTGGCCGCTTCGCTCAGGTTCACGGGTGCGGGAAAGGGCTCAGGGGGCACGGCGCGGGATTCAGGCAGGCGCCGACCCTAGCCAGCACCCACTCGTTCTCCAGCAGCTGGCGGGTGTTGCGCAGGGTGAGCGCGGGTTCGTAGCGGTCGTTGCGGCTCAGCAGGGCAGGATCATCACCACCTCGGCTCCCCCCAGATCGGCGCTGCGGCCGAAGATGAGGCTGCCGCCATGGTTCTGCATGGTGGTGAGAACCACGAACAGCCCAAGGCCCGTGCCACGCGCATTGGAGGTGGTGAGGGGAATGGCTGGGGGTTGCTCCGTCAAGCCGGCACCGCTGTCGGCGATGCTCAGTCGCACCTGGTTGGCCTCCCGCCTCAGCGCCAGGTGAAGCCGCCGTTGCCAGGGCTGCTCCTGCAGCGCCAGGGCATCGATCGCGTTCCGGATGAGGTTGTTGATCGCCGATTGCAGCTGGGTGGCATCCCCTTCCAGCAGGAGCTCACCCTCGAGTCCCTCGGTGCTGAGGGCGATGGCGTGCTGGCGGATGGCGCGCTTGCAGAACAGCAGGCAGCTCTCCACCACAGTCACCAGATTGAGCGGGCTGTGGGGCGTGTTCACATTGCGCAGCAGCATGCGCATGCGCTCGGTGATCGTGACCGCCCGCTGGGCCTCACTGCTCATGGCCTCCAACCGCCTGGCCAGGGGTGGCTGCAGGCCATCGGCCCGCTCCAGGTCCCTGAGGGCCAGCTGGCACTGCAGCAGGATCGTGCTGAGTGGCTGCTGGATCTCGTGGGCCACCACGGCGGCGGTGAGGCTGCTGCTCAGTTTCTGTTCGATCTGCCGCCGCTGCTGCTCGCTCTGCCGCTGGCGTAGCCGAGCCCTCCGGCTGTTCTCCAGACGGCATTTCTCCAGACGCTGGCGGCGACGCTCCAGCATCCACAGCAGGCGCACCAGCAGGGCGCCGCCGCTGCCCATGGCCAGTACCGCCAGGGTGTGGCGCAGGGGGATGGCCGCGCTGTCCCAGACGGACAACGGCAACACCTGGAGCGGGTGCTGCTCCCGGTTCAGCAGGGGCAGGTTGGGCTCCTTCCAGAGCGAGCCCTGGGAGTTGGCGGCCTTTGGCTGCAGATCGGCCAGCAACTGGCTCAGCAGTCGCTGGCTGCGCGGCAGCTGGGCAGGGGTGAGCACCGGTGCGAGAAACGCCAGGGTGCCATTGGCGGGTTTTCTGCTGGTGCTGTCGCTGATCGTGCCGATACCGCCCCCAAAGGTGCGTCCTTGCTCGCCCTGGCAGAGAAACAGCAATTGCTGCAGCTGGGCAGGAGGCTGCTTGAGGCTGGGCTGCAGGCACTGCACCAGCGGCCGGTGCTCGGGCCGGTTCAGCCCGCGGCGATCGGCGCTGAACAGCAGCTCGTTGCGGTCGTTGAACGCCAGCATCACCCCACCACCTCTGAGGATGGCGGCCCTGAGGATGTTCACCTCCAGGAAGCGGGGGGCCGGGCTGGCGACGTAGTTGTGCATCTCCGTCCAGTGGCCCCAGTCGAACACCGTCTGCAGGGCCTGCTGCATGTGGGAGCGCAGCAGCGTCAGGGCCTCCTGCCGCTCCGCCAGCCGCAGTTGATGGCGCTGCTCCAGCAGCTTGGCGAAGGTGAGGCCGGTGAGGCCGAGCATGGCGGCTGTGCTGACCCCCCACAGCCATTGCTGCTGGGAGTGAGGCGGAAGCGGTCGCTGCTCCTCACGCCGCCAGGAGCGCAGTGCCAGGCGAAGTCGTGCGAGAGCGGCGGGCGCGGAGATCACGGCTCATCAACGGCGCTTCAGGCGGCCGAGGCGAGCGGGTTGAGCCGCGCCAGCATGCCGCCGGCCAGGCGGCGTGGGGAGAAGGTGCGGCGCAGCAGGCCGGCCAGGGCGCGCAGATCATCGGTGTGCAGGTGGTCGCCCTGCACCAGGGTGAGCAGCAGCCGTTGGCGCAGGCTGCCGCCGTCGGGGCCGAGCAGCAGGCGCAGGCCCGAGCCCATCACCGGCAGCAGCTCGGGGCCGGGTCCCTCGCCCTCCACCACCGCCAACAGGCTTTCCAGCCGCTCCACCCGCAGGCGGCCCTGGGGGTCGAACAGCACTTCCAGCAGCTTCTCGCGCATCTCGGCGGTGTCGCCGGCCAGCAGCCGCCGGGCCACGTAGGGGTAGGCCACCTGCAGGATGCGGAAGGAGGGATCCAGGCGCATCGCCAGACCCTCCTGGCTCACCACGGCGCGGATGATCAGGGCAAAGCGCGCCGGTACCCGAAAGGGGTAGTCGTACATCAGCTCCGAGAAGCGGTCGGTGATCGCCTTGAAGTTGAAGTCGCCCACGTTCTCGCCGATCGCTCCCCCCAGCACCTCTTTCAGCGCGGGGATGATCGGCTCCAGGTCGGCGCTGGGGTTGAGGAAGCCCAGGGTCACGAAATCCTGGGCGAGAGCGCGGAAATCGCGGTTGATCAGGTGCACCACAGCGCCGGTGAGGGTGAGGCGGTCGGCGTCGGTGATCGAATCCATCATGCCGAAATCCACATAGCCCACATGGCCCATGGGTCCGGTCCGGCCGGGCAGGGCGAACAGGTTTCCGGGATGGGGATCGGCGTGGAAGTAGCCGAATTCCAACAACTGGCGCAGGCCGGAGATCACGCAGGTGCGGATCAGGGCGGCGGGATCCAGCCGCTGGGCTTCAAGCGTCTGCCGCTCCTGCAGCTTAGTGCCGTGGAGCCAGGTGGTGGTGAGCACCCGCTGGGCGCTGAGGTGTCGCTCCACCGCCGGTACGGTCACCTCCGGGTGGGCGGCGAACAGCGTTGCGAAGCGCTCGGCGTTGTCGGCCTCGCGGCGGTAGTCGATCTCCTCGAACAGGGAGCGGCCGAATTCATCGATGATCTCGCCGAGCCCGAAGCCCAGGTTGAGCGGCAGGAACGGTGCGGCCACGCTGCCCAGCAACCGGATCAGCACCAGGTCGCGGCGCAGGATCCAGTCGAGGTTGGGCCGCTGCACCTTCACCGCCACCCAGTGGCCATCGGCCAGCTGGGCCCGGTACACCTGGCCCAGGCTGGCGGCCGCCATCGGGTGGTCGGGGAACGCGGCGAACAGCTGATGGGCCGGAGCGCCCAGCTCCCGCTCGATCGTGGCCAGGGCCACGGCATGGGGGAAGGGGGGCAGGTTGTCCTGCAGCTGGGTGAGCTCCTCCAGCCAGTCGCGCCGCACCAGGTCGGGCCGGGTGGAGAGGGCCTGGCCCACCTTGATGAAACAGGGGCCCAGCTGGGTGAGGGTGCGCAGGATGCGCTGGCCGAGGCGCCGCTGGGTGGCGCTGTCGCTGCTGCTGCCCTGTACCAGCAGCACCAGCACCAGGCTGCCCAGCTGCCAGAGCACGGTGGTGAGGCGCCCCAGCAGCAGCCAGGGGCGCAGCAGCAACCAGCGCAGGTCGGCGCCGGGGTGGTAGCCGGCTTGGGCGGAGGAGATCCCCGCAGTTGCTGAAGGGGCGGGCGCGACGGGCAAGGGCGTGGGCCCGCCGGGGGCGGCGGCGACTGGACTGGGCAGACTCTAGAAACTGCAGCCCGCCGGGGTGATGCGCCCGCTGTTGCCCGCCCTGCTCCGGCGCCGCCCCTGGCTGAAGGTGCCGCCCCTGGCCCTGCACCTGCCTGCCCATGGCCGCGGCCGCGGCCTGGCGCCGCCCCTGGCCCGGCTGCTGCGCCAGCCCCCCGGCCGCTGGGACCTGCCGGAGCTGCCGGAGATCGGCGGCCCGCTCGAGCCGGAGGGCGGGGTGGCTGAGGCCCAGCGCCGCTGCGCCGCTCTGCTGGGTGCCGATCACTGCTGGTTCGGGGTGAACGGCGCCTCCGGGCTGCTGCAGGCCGCCCTGCTGGCGCTGGCGCCGCCGGGCAGCCGCGTGCTGCTGCCGCGTCAGCTGCACCGCTCGCTGCTGCACGGCTGCCTGCTGGGGCAGCTGCGGCCCGTGCTGTTCGACCTGCCCTTCGATCCGGCCACGGGCCTGTGGCTGCCGCCCGAGCCGGCCTGGCTGGAGCGCGTGCTGACCGCGGCCCTGGGCAGCGGTCCGCTGGCCGCGGCTGTGCTGGTGTCGCCCAGTTACCAGGGACTGGCAACGGCCGAGCTGCCGGCCTTGGTGGCGATGCTGCAGGCCGCGGGGCTGCCGGTGCTGGTGGACCAGGCCCATGGCCGCGGCGAGGCCCTGGCCGCCGGCGCCGACCTGGTGGTGCTCTCCTGCCAGAAGGCGGGCGGCGGCCTGGCTCAGAGCGCGGCGCTGCTCGCCCAGGGCCAGCGGGTTGCCTTGGCTGCCCTGGAGCGCTCCTTGCTCTGGCTGCAGACCTCCAGTCCGAGCGCCCTCCTGCTGGCTTCGGCTGAGGCGTCGCTGCTGGCGGCCGCCAGTCCTGCCGGCCAGCGCCGCCGCGGCCGCGCCGAGGCCTGCGCCCACCGCCTGCGCCGGCGCTGCCATGCCCTGGGTCTGCCGCTGCTGGCCAACCAGGATCCGCTGCGGCTGGTGCTGCACACCGCCGCGCTGGGCATCAACGGCCTGGAGGCCGATGCCTGGCTGCTGCAGCGGCGGGTGCTGGCCGAGCTGCCCGAACCGGGCACGCTCACCTTCTGCCTCGGGGAACGGCCACCCGCCGGGGTGATGTGGCGGCTGCCGCGGGCGCTGCTGGCCCTGAAGGCCGCCCTCGGCGGCCCGCCCCTGCCGCCCTTCAGCCGGCCGCCCCTGCCCCTGGTGGCCGAGCCGGAGCTGCCCCTGGATCAGGCCTGGCGGGCGGCCAGCGAGCCCCTGCCGCTGGCCGTCGCCGCCGGCCGGATTGCCGCCGAGCCGATCTGCCCCTACCCCCCGGGGATCCCGCTGCTGATACCCGGCGAGCGGATCGATGGCCCCCGGGCCGCCTGGCTGCTGGAGCAGGCCCAGCGCTGGCCCGGTCAGATCGCTGATACGGTGAGGGTTGTGGCCGATTGAGCCAGCGCCGGAGCCGTGGCCGGATCCCCACCCCCCTACCACTGGGATTTCGTGACGCCGGGCCTGCCCGACGCCGCCTTCGCCGATGCCCCCGGCTTCAGCCCCACGCCGATGGAGTTGCGGGTGATGCTGCTGGCCCACCTGCGTCCCCGCAGCGGTTCCCTGGTGTGGGATGTGGGCGGCGGCACCGGCGCCCTGGCCCTGGAGATTGCCCGGCTGATGCCCCATGGCGCGGTGCATACTCTGGAGCGCGACCCGGAGGCGATCGCCCTGCTGGAGCAGAACCGGCTGCGCTTCGGCATCAGCAACCTGCATATCCATGCCGGCGCCGCCCCGGACGGCCTGGCCCTGCTGCCCCCCCGGCCGGACCGGGTGCTGCTGGAGGTGGGCCGGCCCCTGGGCGATGTGCTGGCGGCGGTATGGGACGCGCTGCAGCCTGGGGGGCGGCTGGTGATCAGCACCGCCAGCCTGGAGGGCCTGGTGGATGCCACCGATACCCTGAGCCAGCTGGCCGCCATCGACCTGCAGGTGGTGCAGGCCACGGTGCACCGCATGCAGCGGCGCGGCAGCCAGGCCAAGCTGGCAGCAGCCGAGCCGCTGTTCCTGATCGCGGCCGAGCGCCCCTGATTTCCCTCCCTCCCGCCCGTTTGTCCAGCGAGATCCAACCCCGGCAGGCCACCTCCCTGGCCCGGCTGCTCAGCGGCTGGGCCGCCGGGGGCGTCGGCTTCGTGGTGGTGTGGCTGGGGGGCTGGTGGTTCACCGTGGCGGTAGGCCTGATCGTGCACCTGGGGCTGCTGGAGTACTTCCGCATGGCCCAGTTCAAAGGCATCCGGCCTGCCACCAAGACCACGCTGGTGGCCGTGCAGCTGCTGCTGTTCAGCACCCAGGCCGCCAGCCAGGCCGGTAGTGGCTGGCTGGCGGGTGATGTGGCGGCGGCGGTGCTGCCGGCCTCGGGGGCGGTGATCTGCGGCTGGCTGCTCCTGCAGCCGGTCACAGGCACGATCGCCGATATCGCCGCCTCGGTGTTCGGTTTGTTCTATCTGGGGTTTCTGCCCAGCCACTGGATCAAGCTGCGCGCCCTGGCCGATGGCGGCTTGGCGCTCACCCTGCTGGCCTGCTTCCTGATCGTGGCCACCGACATCGGCTCCTACGTGATCGGCCGGCGCCTGGGCCGGCGCCCGCTCTCACCGATTTCTCCCGGCAAGACGGTGGAGGGCGCCCTGGGCGGGGTGGCCTGCGCCATGGCGGTGGGCGTGATCGGCGGCAGCTGGATCGGCTGGCCCTGGGGCTGGCTGCTGGGGGCGCTGCTGGGGGCGGTGGTTGCTCTGTTCGCCCTGGTGGGGGATCTCACCGAATCGATGATGAAACGCGATGCCGGCCTGAAGGATTCCGGCGACGCCATCCCTGGCCATGGAGGCGTCCTCGACCGGATCGACAGCTACCTGTTCGTGCCGGCGGTGGTGGTTTCGCTGGTCACCCTGGTGCTGCCCCTGGTGCAGCGCTGAGTGCCTGAGGGGATCACCTTCAGGCGGTGATTTCTCAGGTGGTGATCACGGTGGCGCTGCCCTCCAGCACCACCATGCCGGCTTCGATGGCAGCCCGCTCCACCGCGATCGCCGGGGCCATGGCCAGCAGGGCGTCGTTGCCGCCGGCTGCGGCGCTGATCCGCACATGGCCGTTCTCGGCGCACAGGGTGGTCTCCAGCTCCAGCGGCTCCGCGCTGCCCAGTCCCCGGGCCTGGAACACCAGCCGCTGTTCGCGGATCCGCAGGCCCATCAAGGGGGTCACCCCCAGCAGCTGCTCGGCCAGACCGTCGGCGATGCCCTGCCACTGGGGCTCCAGCAGCGCGTTGCTGAGTGCTTCCGGGGTGAAGCCCACCAGGCCGGTGATCGGGATCTCGGCGGGCAGCTGCAGGGGCTGGCCGCGCCAGAGCTGGCCCAGCTGGAGTTGCAGCTCGCTCACCTGCAGGTCCACCAGGGCCAGCTCGAGCTGCTGGTAGCGCACTCCCCGGGCCTGCACCCGCACCCCCGCCAGCCGGCCGCGCAGCAGGTCGCGGCTGGATCCCTGCAGCTCGATCTCCAGGTTCTGCACTGCCTCGCACTGCTGGCGCAGCCACAGCTCCAGCGCCTTGGCGAGCAGTTTGAGCACGGGCTGGTCAGCCATGGGTGCTGGCCAGCCAGTGCTCGGCCACCCGCTGGGGCTGGTCGATGTGGGGCAGGTGGCCACAGTGGTCGAGCGCCTCGATCCGTTCCCCCAGCAGGGCCTGGGCCGCCTGCTTCTGGGGGCCGCGCAGGATGCGGTCCTGATTGCCCCAGAGCGCCTGCAGCGGCTGAGGCGGCAGGGGATCGCCGCAGCCCGCGAAACCGCCCGAGCGGGCAAAGGCGGCCAGAGCCGGCGCCCAACGGGGGGCCTGCAGGTGCAGGGAAGCGATCTCCAGCTCGGCCGGACCCACGTCGCTGTCGGGATCGGCAAAGGCGCTGCGGCAGAGACCGCGGCGCACGGCCGGCAGGGCCAGGAAGCGTACCCCCAGCCCATCGAGCAGGGGGGGCAGGGGCATGGGCCGGCCGGTGAGGCCGGCGGGGGCCAGCAGCAGCAGCCGGTTGATGCGTTCCTGCTGGCGCCGGGCCAGCTCCACGGCCACCGCCCCGCCCATGGAGGCGCCGATCAGGCCGATGCCCAGCCCGCGGCCCGCTGGACCCACCCGTTCGGCGATCGCCGGCAGCAGCAGCTCGAGGTGGGCCAGCACGCCCGCCGGGTTGAACGGGCCAGCCACGGGCCTGGGAGTGAAGCCGAACCCGAACAGGTCGGGGATGAACAGCTGGCAGTGGCCCGCCAGCAGCGGGGCCAGGCGGCGGAATTCCAGGAACGAGCTGTCGAAGCCATGCAGCAGCAGCAGGGGCGGCCCGGACCCCAGCACGGCCACGGGCCAGCGGCCGCCCAGCCCCGGCAGGGGCCACCACTGCACCGCCGCAGCCAGCTGGCGCCCCTGGGGATCACGCAGGCTGGTGGCCGCTTCCCGCACCAGCGCCTCGCAGCGCTGCTGATCGGCCGCGTCAATCATGCGGGCTGGCGCTCGCCGCTGGTGGTGCTCACCAGGGCCGCCAGCAGGTCGGCGGGGGCCACGGCGAAGGGCAGGTGGTGGAGATCGGAGTCCTGGGCGCAGGCGAAGGCGCACACCTGCTCCAGGTCCGCCAGGCTGGCCTGGCCCAGGCCTAGTTCGGCCAGGGTGCAGGGGATGGTGAGGCTCTGGAAGAGCGGCAGCAGCTGGCGGCGGGCCTGGGCAGCCAGCTGCGAGCCGCCCAGCAGCTCCTCCAGCCGCAGCTGCACCAGGATGCCGAACCCCACCTTCTCGCCGTGCAGCACGCCGTGGCAGGCCTGCAGCTGGGTGAGGCCGTTGTGCACGGCGTGGGCCGCCACAGTGCGGCAGCGGGCGCCGCCGATGCCGCCGATCAGGCCGGCGGTGAGGCCACAGGCCTCGGCCACCCGCACCCAGGCTTCACTTCCGGGCTCCCGCAGGGCGGCCTCGGCTTCCAGCAGCAGCTGATCGCGCAGCACCCGGGCCATCTGCACCGCCTGCTGCACCAGGCCATCGCCACTGGCGCCGCTGCTCACCGAGGCCTCGTACCACTTGGCCATGGCGTCGGCGATGCCGCTGGCCAGGGTGCGGGCCGGCGCCTGGGCCACCAGCGCATGATCGAACACCAGCAGATCGGGGCAACGGGCGAGGGCCACATCACCCGTAAAGGCCCCCTGGGGGGAATAGAGATTAGCCAGGGCCGTCCAGCCCGCGCAGGTGGCGGCGCTGGTGGGCACGGTGACGCAGGCCAGCTGCAGACGGTGGGCCAGCAGCTTGCCCGCATCAAGCACCTTGCCGCCGCCGGCGGCCAGCACCAGATCCACCCCGGCGCCGCGGGCCTCGCGGGCCAGGCGCTGCAGGTCGTCCTCGCAACAGTCGTGCTGAAGCAGCCCAGGCGTCACCCGCAGCCCCGTGGCCTCCAGTTGGCCCTGCAGCTGGCGGCGCAGGCCTGCAGTGGCCTGGCTTCTACCCAGCAGAAACCCGTGGCTGCCGAGGTGGGGCAGAAGCGACTGGGCTTCCTGCCACGCGCCCGGCCCCCGCAGCACTTGGGCGGGGGCGATGGCGAGGGATGAACGGGTTGGGGCTTCTAAGGCGATGGCCGGCTGGGGGTGCACCACGGTCATTCAACAACCCGACGGCAGGGCCTGATCGCTCAGGCGCTGGCCCCGGCCAGTTCGGGCAGGGCCGGCGCGGCCAGGCCCTTGCGGATCACCACCTGCTTGTCGTCGTTCACATCGACGATGGCGCTGTCACCTTCGCCGATGCGGCCGCTGAGGAATTCCTCTGCCAGGGAGTCTTCCAGCAGGCGCATCACGGCGCGGCGCAGGGGCCTGGCGCCGTAGGAGGGGTTGTAGCCCTCTTCCACCAGGCGTTCCTTGAAGGCATCGGTTACCGAGAGGTGGATGCCCTTCTCCTCCATGCGGTTGAAGACCTCCTTGAGCATGATCTCGGCGATCTCCTTCACCTCGTCGCGGCTGAGCTGACGGAACACGATGATTTCGTCGAGGCGGTTGAGGAATTCGGGGCGGAAGTACTGCTTGAGTTCCTCGTTCACCAGGGCGCGGATGCGGTTGTACTGGGTGTCCTCCACCGCTTCACCCGAGAACTCAAAGCCGAGGCCGCCACCACCTTTTTCAATCACCTTCGAACCGATGTTCGAGGTCATGATGATCAGGGTGTTCTTGAAGTCCACCGTGCGCCCCTTGGAGTCGGTGAGGCGGCCGTCTTCCAGGAGCTGCAGCAGCAGGTTGAACACGTCGGGGTGGGCCTTCTCGATCTCGTCAAACAGCACCACGGTGTAGGGCCGGCGGCGCACCGCCTCGGTGAGCTGGCCGCCCTCGTTGAAGCCCACGTAGCCCGGCGGCGAACCGATCAGCTTGCTGACCGTGTGGCGCTCCATGAACTCCGACATGTCGAGGCGGATCATCGCCTCTTCGCTGCCGAAGAAGTAGGCCGCCAGAGCCTTGGTGAGCTCGGTTTTGCCCACACCGGTGGGGCCGGAGAAGATGAAGCTGGCGATCGGCCGGTTGGGGTTCTTCAGACCCACGCGGGCGCGGCGGATGGCGCGCGACACGGCCTTCACGGCTTCGTCCTGGCCGATCAGGCGCTGGTGGAGGGTTTCCTCCATGTTGAGCAGCTTGGCCGACTCGCTCTCGGTGAGCTTCTGCACCGGCACGCCGGTCCAGGAGGCGACAATGTGGGCGATGTCCTCCTCGGTGACCATCGGCGCCCGGTCGAGATCGAGCGTCACTGTGGTTATCCCAGTGGTCGAGGCCGTCTGGCCCTCGGCCGCTTCGGCGACATCGGGTTCGTCCTTGCGGGCCTGGAGGATCGTGCGGATCTGCTCGCGCAGCTCCACCTCCTTGTCGCGCAGCTCACCGGCCTTGGTGAAGTCCTGCTCGCGCACGGCGTCTTCCTTCTGCTTCTGCACGGCGCGCAGTTCACGGTCCACTTCCTTGGCGGCGGGCGGCAGCTTGGAGTTCATCAGCCGCACACGGCTGCCGGCCTCGTCGATCAGATCGATGGCCTTGTCGGGCAGGAAGCGGTCGGAGATGTAGCGGTCGCCCAGGGTGGCGGCGGCGATCAGGGCCTCGTCGGCGATGGTGAGGCGGTGGTGCTCCTCGTAGCGGTCCTTGAGGCCGCGCAGGATCTCGATCGTGTCCTCCACCGAGGGCTCGCCCACCATCACCGGCTGGAAGCGGCGCTCCAGGGCGGCATCGCGCTCAATGTGCTTGCGGTATTCATCGAGGGTGGTGGCGCCGATGCACTGCAGCTCGCCGCGCGCCAGGGCCGGCTTGAGGATGTTGGCGGCGTCGATGGCGCCCTCGGCGGCGCCGGCGCCGATCAGGGTGTGCACCTCGTCGATCACCAGGATCACGTTGCCTGCGCCCCGGATCTCTTCCATGATCTTCTTGAGGCGTTCCTCGAATTCACCCCGGTATTTGGTGCCGGCCACCAGCAGGCCGATGTCCAGGGTCAGAACGCGCTTGTCCTCAAGGATGTCCGGCACGTCGCCGGAGTTGATCCGTTGGGCGAGGCCCTCGGCGATGGCGGTCTTGCCCACGCCGGGCTCACCGATCAGCACCGGGTTGTTCTTGGTGCGGCGGCCGAGGATCTGGATCACCCGCTCGATCTCGTTCTGACGGCCCACCACCGGGTCGAGCTTGCCGTCGGCGGCCTGCTGGGTGAGGTTGCTGCCGAATTCATCGAGGGTGGGGGTCTTGGTGGAGCCCTTGCCGCCCCCGCCGCCGGCCGCCACCTCGGCGGTTTCGCCGAGCATGCGGATCACCTGGGTGCGCACCTTGGCCAGGTCGACGCCGAGGTTCTCCAGCACCCGGGCTGCGACCCCTTCGCCTTCGCGGATCAGGCCCAGCAGCAGGTGCTCGGTGCCGATGTAGTTGTGCCCCAGCTGCCGCGCCTCCTCCAGGGAGAGCTCCAGCACCCGCTTGGCTCTGGGGGTGAAGGGGATCTCCACGGCCACGAAGCCGGAACCGCGGCCGATGATCTTCTCCACCTCCACGCGGGCGTCCTTGAGGTTCACCCCCATCGACTTGAGCACCTTGGCGGCCACGCCGGTGCCCTCACCGATCAGCCCGAGCAGGATCTGCTCGGTGCCCACGAAGTTGTGGCCCAGCCGCCTGGCCTCCTCCTGGGCCAGCATGATCACCTTGATGGCCTTCTCGGTAAACCGCTCGAACATGGGGCGGGGCCTGTTGCACGTTGACTCCAACCTATCAGGGTTGGACGGTGGGGTGTGATGCGCGGGTGGAACGGGCTAGATGCGCTGCCGCAGCGGGATAGCAGCGCTAGTTCGTTACAACGAAACCGGCATGATTCGCGTTGGAATCAGATCAGATAACCGGTTATCCGCACCTGCCTCGGGCCAGTCCGGATCGGCTGAATTGCCCCTGCTGGCACGGTTTCAGTGAACTCCGCCCGGGTCGGCTGGATGCAGATCGAGCCATTGGATCAGGGCATCGTCTCCGTTGCTGTAGTAGCGGCGACGGACGCCCGCTGTGCGGAAGCCCACGGCCCGGTAGAGGGCAAGGGCGGCCGGGTTGGCGCTGCCCACCTCCAGCGTGGCCCGCGCCGCCCCCAGCTCCCGGCCGCGCCGCAGCAGGGCGGCCAGCAGACCCCGGGCCAGGCCGCGCTGGCGGTGGGCCGGATCCACAGCCACCAGCGTGATGTGCAGCTCATCCACAACCAGCCAGGCACAGGCCATCGCCAGCAGCCGCTCTCCCTGCAGCAGGCCCAGGCCGGGCCGTTGCGGGTCGGCCAGCTCGCGGCGCCACTGCTCGGCAGTCCAGAGCCCACCCAGGCAGAGCCGGTCGAGCTCCAGGCAGGCCTGCAGCAGCTCGGGGCCAAGGGGCCCCAGCCCGGCCGGGGCAGCCGCTGCGCCGGATTCCTTACATTCGTTGATTCCCGCGCCGTCTGCCCCGGTCATGGTGATCTCCAGCCAGCCCCCCAGCCTGGGCAGCCCGCGTCCCCTCGAGGCCAGCGTGGACCTGGCCAGCCCCAACCGCAACCTGGCGCCGATCAGCACTGGCCTCGATGGGGAGGGCCGCCTGCAGGTGGGCGGCTGCACGCTCAGTGATCTGGCCCGCACCTACGGCACACCGTTGTATGTGCTGGATGAGGCCACCCTGCGGGCAAGCTGCCGCGCCTACCGTGAGGCTCTGCAGCGTCACTACCCCGGCCCCTCCCTGGCCCTCTACGCCTCCAAGGCCAACAGCTCCCTGGCGATCACGGCCCTTGTGGCCGAGGAGGGGCTGGGGCTTGATGCCGTGTCGGCCGGCGAGTTGCTCACCGCCCTGCGCGGTGGCATGCCGGCCGAGCGGATCGTGCTGCACGGCAACAACAAGAGCGCCGAGGAGCTGGCCCTGGCCGCGGCCCATGGCATCACCGTGGTGCTCGACAACTGGCGCGACATCGAGCTGCTCAGCCAGCTGGCGCCTGGCTTGGATGCCCCCGTGCGGCTGATGCTGCGCTTCACGCCGGGCATCGAGTGCCACACCCACGAGTACATCCGCACCGGCCACCTCGACAGCAAGTTCGGCTTCGATCCCGACCAGCTGGAGCAGGTGCTGCGCCAGCTGGCGGGCTGCAGCTGGGGCCGGCTCACCGGCCTGCACGCGCACATCGGCTCCCAGATCTTCGAGATCCAGCCGCACCGCGACCTGGCGGCGGTGATGGCCGATGCTCTGCAGCTGGCCCGCTCTCTGGGTCACCCCGTGACCGACCTCAACGTGGGTGGCGGCCTGGGCATCCGCTACGTGGCCAGCGACGATCCGCCCTCGATCGACGCCTGGGTGGCGGCGGTGGCCGGCGCCGTGGCCGCCGCCTGCCGGCAGCGGGGGCTGGAGCTGCCGCGGCTGCTGTGCGAGCCCGGCCGCTCGCTGGTGGCCACAGCCGGCGTGACGCTCTATGCGATCGGCAGCCGCAAGCAGATCCCCGGCATCCGCACCTACCTGTCGGTGGATGGCGGCATGAGCGACAACCCGCGGCCGATCACCTATCAGTCGCAGTACACCGCCCTGCTGGCCGACCGCCCCGGGGCCGATGCCAGCGAAAGCGTGACCGTGGCGGGCAAGCACTGCGAATCGGGCGACGTGCTGCTCAAGGATGTGGCCCTGCCGCCGGCCACCAGTGGTGACATCCTGGCGGTGCTGGCCACCGGCGCCTACAACGCCTCGATGGGTTCGAACTACAACCGCATCCCCCGCCCGGCGGCGGTGCTGGTGCACGACGGCCAGGCCGACCTGGTGCAGCGGCGCGAGCAGCCGGAAGAGCTACTGCGCTACGACGTACTGCCGGCGCGATTCACGCCGGTAGCCTGAATCCAGGGTAAGGGTGCTGGTGTGGGCGGCTTGGGGATCGGTGCACGTCTGGGTGTACTTCCCGCAGCCCTGCCGAGCCTTCCCGATCTGCGCCTGATCCTCGACCTGGCTCTGGCCGCCGGCCTGGGCTGGCTGCTGTTGGGCCGGGTGAGCGAACCGCGAACCCTCTGGCTGCTGCGCGGCTATCTGCTGCTGGTGACCCTGGCCTGGGCGGTGCAGCGCTTCGCCAACCTGCCGCTCACCACCACCCTGCTCGACGCCCTGGTGCTGGCCTGCAGCCTGGCCCTGGCGATCCTCTGGCAGGGGGAGCTGCGCCGGCTGATGGAGCTGCTGGGCACGGGCCGGCTGGGGGTTCTGTTCGGCAACCGCAACGGCGACCAGCTGGCCTCCGGGGCTGTGGGGGTGATCAGTGAGGCCGCCGGCCGGCTGTCGCAGCTGCGCCGGGGGGCGCTGATCGTGGTGGATCTCGGCAGTGACCTGCGCCCGGAGGACTTCCTCAATCCAGGCCTGGCGATCGATGCCCAGCTGTCGGTGGACCTGCTGCTCAACCTGTTCGCCGCTGACACCCCCCTGCACGACGGGGCGGTGCTGGTGCGCGGCAACCGCATCCTGGCGGCGGGGGTGATTCTGCCCCTCTCCCGCCAGGGCAGCAACCGCTACGGCACCCGCCATCTGGCGGCCCTGGGGCTCACCGAGCGCCACGACCGCTGCCTGGCGATCGTGGTGTCGGAGGAAACGGGCACGCTGTCGCTGGCCAGCCAGGGGCGACTGGAGCGACCGATCACCAGCAGCCGCCTGCACGACCTGCTCAGCGCCGCCCTGGCCCGCCCCGCTGGGCGTAGCGTGGGAAAGGATTCGCCGGAGGCCCGCGGATGAGTCGCGCCCTGGCGACAGACACCCATTTCAACGGTCTTGACTTGAACGGTCCTGACTTGAGCCCCGCATCCCTGGCTGAGCCGGATCAGCAGGTGGCCGGTGACGATGGCCAACCGGCCCGCCGGCCGCGGCTGCTGCCCGCCGACCTGGACGCCGCCCGTCTGCCGGGCCATGTGGCCCTGATCATGGATGGCAACGGCCGTTGGGCCCGCAGCCGCGGTCTGCCCCGGGTGATGGGTCACCGCCAGGGGGTTGAGGCGCTCAAGCGCACCCTGCGGCTGTGCAGCGACTGGGGCATCGGCACCCTCACCGCCTACGCCTTCTCCACGGAGAACTGGAACCGGCCGGGGGAGGAGGTGAGCTTTCTGATGACCCTGTTTGAACGCGTGCTGGCGCGGGAGCTGCAGGGGCTGGAGCGGGAGCGGGTGCGCATCCGCTTCCTCGGCGACCTCAGCCCCCTGCCCGAGGGTCTGCAGCGGCTGATCGCCGATGCCACCGCCCGCACCGCCGGCAACAGCGGCATCCGCTTCAACGTGTGCACCAACTACGGCGGCCGGGCCGAGCTGGTGGGGGCTGCGCGCCGGCTGGCGGAGCGGGTGGCCCGGGGTGAGCTCGAGCCTGCGGCGATCCATGAGCGTCACTTCGCGGCTGAACTCCATACCGCCGGCGAAGCCGACCCCGACCTGCTGATCCGCACCAGCGGTGAGCAGCGCCTCAGCAATTTCCTGCTCTGGCAGCTGGCGTACGCCGAACTGCACATCACCGAGGTGCTCTGGCCCGACTTCGACGAAGCGGCCCTGCGCTCCGCTCTGCTCGACTACCAAAGCCGCCAGCGGCGCTTCGGCGCCATTGAGCCCTAGTCGTCAGCCTGTTCACTCCCGCGTTCACCCGCCGTTCTGTGACCTGCACCCCGCCAACCCGCCACAACTGGAGCCGGGCCGAGATCCAGGCGCTGCTGGAGCTGCCGCTGCTGGAGCTGCTCTGGCGCGCCCAGGCGGTGCACCGCGAGGCCAACCCCGGCTACCGGGTGCAGCTGGCGTCGCTGCTGAGCGTGAAGACCGGCGGCTGCGAGGAGGACTGCGCCTACTGCCCCCAGTCGATGCACCACAGCAGCGATGTGGCGGGACGGCCGGAGCTCGATGTGCAGCCGGTGCTGGCGCGGGCCCGGGCGGCCAAGGACGCCGGTGCCCACCGCTTCTGCATGGGCTGGGCCTGGCGGGAGATCCGCGATGGCGCGCCCTTCGAGGCGATGCTGCAGATGGTGCGGGGGGTGCGTGAGCTGGGCCTGGAGGCCTGCGTGACTGCCGGCATGCTCACCGATCAGCAGGCCGAGCGCCTGGCGGAGGCGGGGCTCACCGCCTACAACCACAACCTCGACACCAGTCCCGAGCACTACGACCGGATCATCAGCACCCGCACCTACCAGGAGCGGTTGGAAACCCTGCAGCGGGTGCGCCAGGCTGGGATCACGCTGTGCTGCGGCGGGATTATCGGCATGGGCGAGGGGCCGGAGGATCGCGCCAGCCTGCTGCAGGTGCTGGCCAACCTCGATCCCCACCCCGAGAGCGTGCCGATCAACGCCCTGGTGGCGGTGGAGGGCACACCGCTGGAGGAGCAGCCGCCGGTGGATCCGCTGGAGCTGGTGCGGATGGTGGCCACCGCCCGCATCCTCATGCCCCATTCGCGGGTTCGGCTGAGTGCCGGCCGCGAGCAGATGAACCGCGAGGCCCAGATCCTCTGTTTGCTGGCGGGGGCCGACTCGATCTTCTACGGCGACACCCTGCTCACCACGGGCAATCCGGACGTGGAGGCCGACCGGGAGCTGCTGGCGGCCGCCGGCGTTCAGGTCTGCCAGTGAGCGTGCTGGTGGCGGCCTTCTACCGCTTCGCGGCGCTGGAGCAGCTGCCGGCGCTGCGGCAGGAGCTGTTCCAGCTGGCGACGGCTGGGGCCGTGCGCGGCACGATCCTGCTGGCCCACGAGGGTGTGAATGGCACAGTCGCCGGGCCCGAGGCGGGTGTGCAGGCCGTGTTGGCACGGCTGCGCCAGGTGGCTGGACTGGAGCGGCTTGAGGTCAAATTCAGCCGGGCGGAAGCCCAGACATTCCGCCGCCTGAAGGTGCGGCTCAAGCGGGAGATCGTGACCCTCGGCCAGCCCACTGTGGCCCCCTATCTGGGCTCGGCAGTGGGCACCCATGTGCCGCCCGAGCAGTGGGATGCCCTGATCGCCGATCCGCACACCCTGGTGGTGGATACGCGCAACGCCTACGAGGTGGCGATCGGCACGTTTGCGGGGGCGATTGATCCTGGAACGGAGAGCTTCCGTGAGTTCCCGGATTGGGCGGAGCGTGAACTGCGGCCGCTGGTGGCCGAACGCCAGCCCAGGGCGCTGGCGTTGTTCTGCACCGGCGGCATCCGCTGCGAGAAGGCCACCGCTTATCTGCAGCAGCAGGGATTTGCCGGGGTGCACCACCTGCAGGGCGGCATCCTGCGCTATCTGGAGCAGATCCCCGAGGAGCGCAGCAGCTGGCGCGGCGAGTGCTTCGTGTTCGACCAGCGGGTGGCGCTGAACCACCGGCTGGAGCCGGGCGAGCACAGCCTCTGCCACGCATGCGGTCTGCCCCTCTCCCCCGCCGATCGCCTGCTGCCCAGCTATGAGCCAGGCGTGAGCTGCCGCCACTGCCTCGAGCGCTTCAGCGACGGCGATCGGGCCCGCTTCCGTGAGCGGCAGCGGCAGATGGAGGGAGGCCGCCAGCGGGGGGAGCCCCTGATCTCTGCAGCCCATCCCTGCGGTGTCTGACCCCACTCCTGTTCTCTACAGCTTCCGCCGCTGCCCCTACGCCATCCGCGCCCGGCTGGCGCTGGCGGCCGCCGGCCTCCAGCCAGGCGCGGATCTGGAGCTGCGCGAGGTGAGCCTGAAGGCCAAGCCGCCGGAGCTGCTGGCGGCGTCGGCCAAGGGCACGGTGCCGGTGCTGGTGCTGGAGGACGGGGTGCTCGACGAGAGCCTGGCGATCATGCACTGGGCCCTGGAGCAGCGCGACCCCCAGGGCTGGCTGGCCGGCTGGAGCGCGGCTGATCGGGCCGCCATGGCGGAGCTGATCGCCGAGAACGACGGCCCCTTCAAGCACCACCTCGATCGCTTCAAGTACCCCGAGCGCTTCGCGGGCGAGGCCAGCCGCGATCACCACCGCCACGAGGCCCTGGCCATCCTGCGCTGCTGGAGCGCCAGCCTGCGGCGGGACGGCTGGCTGCTGGGGGCGCGCCCCTGCCTGGCCGACTGGGCGTTGCTGCCCTTCGTGCGCCAGTTCCACCGGGCCGATCCGGCCGGCTTTGCTGCCCAGACAGACCTGCAGCCGCTGCAGCACTGGCTGGCGCGCGTTGCAGAGGGGCCCGAGCTGGCGGCGGTGCTGGCGCCGCCCTGGGCCGAGCGCAGCCCCTGGCGCTCACCCGGCTGGCTGTATCACCTGGCCCTGCGCAGCGAGTGGCAGCAGGCCCGCACCGCCGGGGTGTACCGCCGCTCCACCCGCGGTCGCTCCCTGCAGGAGGAGGGCTTCATCCACCTCAGCGCCGTCCACCAGGTGGCGGCCACCGCCGGCCGCTTCTACGGCGATCTGCCTGCAGGCGAGCTGCTGCTGCTCACGGTCGACCCCGCTCGCCTGGCCGCCGCCGGCCTGACGGTGCAATGGCAGCCCGCCCCCGGCAGCGGCGAGCTGTTCCCCCACCTGTTCGGGCCGCTGCCGTTGGAGGCGGTGCTGCTGGTGGGCAAAACGGGCATTCAGCCCCTCAACCAGATTGCCGTCGAACAACCACGGCTTGGGGCTGATGAAGTCTGCTTGAACGCCCCAGCAACGGCGGCTACGGCTCTTACAACAATTCCACCGGCTACAGCACCGGCCTGGCCTACGTCGACAGCACCCTCTCAGGGGCCACCTCCATCGGCGCGATCCTGCTGATCGCCCAGGACGCCACCCCCGGCAAGGAGTGCTTTTGCTGGGCACTCAAGACCCATGGCGGCAACGACGATCTCCACCGCGACAGCTGCCATGCCCTCTACAAGAGCCCCGGCCCCAGCAAGCAGTTCTACGGGCAGGTGGTGCTGCACGGCTATTCCGGCAACAGCTTTGGCGGCCTCCCCTCGGCGATCGGCGCCAGCATCTATGCCAACGACCACCAGCTGCGCAGCGGGATCGCCCTGGGCCACTACGAATTCACGATCCAGAACCAGAGCCTGGTCGATATCCCACCGCCGCTGATCCAGCTGCCGGCGCCGTTGTTCATCGGTTCCACCAGCATCCGTGGTGCCAGCACCCATTGCGGCAAGGTGACCCGCCCCGATGGGGTGATGCTCCAGCTGGGCCAGCGCTCCAGCGACCGGGACGTGTGGCTGTGGCTGCCAGCCGGCACCAGCCATAACCAGGCCAGCCCCTGGAACGCCCCCCTGGCCCTGAGCCACTGGCGGGAATGCAACGAGCTGCACTTCATCAGCAGCCTGCCCCCGGGTGGGACCCAGCTGGTCTCCGGATCAGCTGACTTCCTCCGCCACTTTCCGCCGATGAGCGCGGTGGGTGCCCGCCAGCACCCGCAGCAGGGACCGCTGGTCTCGGGATCTGGCGGTGGTGGCGGCGATCCAGGCGGCGGCCGATGGAGCAGGCAGCGGCAATGGGTCAGGACGACCCAGTAGCGGCCTGCTTTGGCCGCTCCGGAACTAATCAGCACGCGCCGCCAGCCCGAGAGAGGGGGCCGTAGCCCCCATGCGGCCTCAGGCCAGTGCCAGCTCAGCATCCTGCTGGGCCTGGAGCTTGCCATCGAGCTCATCGTTGCGCGCCAGGCACTGCTGGATCGCTGGGATCAATTCCTCTTCCAGCAGGGTTGATCTCCTCTCCTGCAGCCACCACACATCTCTCCACTCCCCCGCCACATCCCATCGCTGCCATGACCTGCACCTTCTCCGCCGAGCAGATCGCCTCCCTCTCCGCCCCGCTGGATCGCTCAGCGAATACCACTGCTGCAACAGATGGATCCGCAGCATGGTGCCCAGCGGATAGGGAGGGCGGCCGCCTTTCTTGCTCGCTTTGGGGTAGTGGGGCTCGATCAAGTCGATCAGCGACTGCCACGGCACCACCACCTCCATCTCAGAGAGAAACTTCTCCCGTTTGGTCTGCTTCTTGGCCGTGGTCAGCTCGTAGTCGGAGAAGCCGAGCTGCTTGCCACCCATCAACCCAGTGCTGGCCTGCGATTACAGGCTCATTTTCGCGCAGACGGGCTGGGTTTTCCAGAGCCTCCTTAATCAACACTCTCAAGCGCTGCCTTGCCCAACTGGCCGAGGGCTGATGGAGAGTCAGGCCACGCCAACAGCATCAGGTCGCGAGAGGTCTTGGTGACAAGAGCGGAAGCTTGTGCAGCCCTGGGCATGAGCCGAGAAACCCTCCGCCAACTGCGGCTGCGGGGGGTGCTCACCCCCGCAAGCACGACCGCCGCTGGGGCTGCACCCGGGGCCGGGGGCCCATGCAGTGGCACCTCGAGAATGTGGAGGCAACCATCACTGGCTGGAGCAGGAAACATCTGCGCCTCTGATGCTTGATCCGCCCGATTGCAGGGGTGGAAGGGCACTCAGAGAGAGGAACAACCGCTCCCCTCGTCCTGGCAAGGGCCGGAACCCCATTGACGCGTAAAAGCTGTGGAGGCGAGCGCGTTCCGCTTCACCAGCGGCGCCCGTCACCTCAAGCAACATCAGCCGCAGCACCCCGAGGATCTGCCCCGCCCGCTGGCACTGCTGCATGGCATCCACCAGCAGGATGCGCCCCAACCCCTTGCCTTGGTGTCTCCCGTCGACAGCGAGGTGACTGAGAAAAACACCTGGGATCAGCTTCGAGCGCGGGGGCCGCGGGGCCGCATCGCCAGGTACCTCGGCCACGCCAATGGCATGGGCATTGATGGCGTAGAAGCCCAGGCATGCCCGAGGTTCGGCTGTCTGCGCGGCGTCAGTGG
The DNA here is from genome assembly GCA_044347105.1 of Prochlorococcaceae cyanobacterium. GTDB lineage: Bacteria > Cyanobacteriota > Cyanobacteriia > PCC-6307 > Cyanobiaceae > NIES-981. Next base: position 14,569 of record JBIIXY010000012.1, on the reverse strand, counting down.
CGACATAGAGCCGGGTGTAGCCATCACGCTGCTGGCGCTTGGCGGTGCGGCGCAGAAAGTTGTCCTGGCTGTCGCTGCCGCAGCGGAAGTCCTTGCTGTCGTGCAGGCCAGGGTCAAAGGCTTGGATCCGGTAAGCCACCGGTTCAAGAACGCACGACCTGGTCCTGGTGCAGCTGCCAGGCCTCCAACAGGGCAGGCGTTGGCGCGATCTCATCGTCGAGGGCGGCCAGCAGAGCCTGGTGATCGCCCTGGCTGAGCAGGGTCTGCTGCCTGCCTGTGAGCAGCTCCTGGGCGCGTGCATACGCCGACATGACCACGAAGGCGGAAGCCTCGATGCCCATCAGGTCTGCTGCCGCCTCAATGCTGGCCTTCACCGAGGGCTTGGTGCGCTGGTCCATCCGAGCCGAGCGGGGCTCGTCGATCGCTTCGATCGCCGCATGCAGCGCGGTCTCGACCGGTGACATGGCACACCAGGAATGGCTTCTCCATTGTACGGGCGACGGCCGTACGAGGCCGTAGTGTGCATGAAGGCGCTGAGCTCTGAGCTCGTCATCCCTGGCCCAGCCTTTGCTCTGCCTTGGCGAAGGCGTCATCCACCACATCGTCGCCGCACCAGCGGCTGTAGGCCGCCAGGTGGGTCTGGACGCTGTGGCCCATGGCCGCGGCCACCACCTTGGGTGGCAGATCGCAGATCACATGGGCGCGGTGGGCGTAGCCGTGCCGGAAGGAGTAGGGCACGAGCTTCTCGCCCTTAGCCTCGTAGTCACGCCGTAGCTCCTTCCAGAGCGGTCGGTTCATCAAATAGTGGCCCACGTAGCCACCACCCAGACCAGGCTGCATGGGGGGAAGCTCCTGGGTTAGGAAGCGTTCCTCAAGGCGCCACCCGTCTGCCCAGTCATCACAGGGCAGCGGCCGCAACACCCTTGGCCGGGTCTTGCCGCGGGAGGCGACCTTCTCGTACATGCACCAGAGCCGACCCTGTCGGATCTAGAGATGCTGAAGCTCCTCTGGGCGCAGTCCGTAAGCCGCCATCAGCTGAAAGGCATATCGCCAGCGGGCATCCGGGATGGCCCGCACCAACGCGAGGATGTGCTTCACCTCCAACGGCGTCGTGATGGCTTTGGCTGTCCGCGATCGCCCCACGAACACCGACAGGTCTTGCGGCGGCTCCCCGTTCTCAGCCAGCCGTCGCTCCGCCACAGCCCAACCCAACAGGGCAGCGGTCGACTGAATCTGGATCTGGCGGGTGCACCCGCCTGGCTTATCCGCCCAGATTCTGGCCAGGGCCTCCAGCAGCTGCTTGGCGTTCTGCGGCGGGGCCGCCACTGCCTCGGCACCGAGCACGTGGTTCATGTGGTGCCGGTAGACCCGATGCCAGGACGATGGCTCGATCTCGCCACTGATCAGCTTGTGCTCCCGGAAGGCTGCAATCAAGGCATCCCAGTCCCCAGGAGCGTGGAGCGCCGCACCACCTCGATGCCTGGCCCGGACCACCCTGACACGATGCCGATCGGAGCACTGCCGCCCCATCGGAGCCTTGCTCCTCCGCACGGGGCATCCGGGCAACGCAGGCATCAGGCTCAATGCCCTGCTGGAACTCGTCGTAGAACGTGAACCACGGCGTCGCGGAACTGGTCAACCTGGCCTACTCCCAGGGGGTCGGCAGCGCTGTTCGGGCACACATGACCGCGGTGATTCAGAACCGTCCAGCCCCTGCGGCAGCCCCTTTGGAACAGCGCGTGAGCCACGACGGACCTGATCGTCACCTCCCAATCACCGGCCGCCGGCATGTGAGACGTTTGGTGAGATCTTTGGTGAGATGTTACGTCTCACAGCCTGGCAAAGCCAATCAGGCTCTGGTAAAGGCTGGAAGCCCTAACACCAGTCTTAACGAGGGTTCTGAGCCGAAAACCCTTACTGAGAACAGGAAGCGGGCGGCGGGAATCGAACCCGCATCATCAGCTTGGAAGGCTGAGGTTTTACCACTAAACTACGCCCGCTGGCGCCAGCTGAACCTAGCAGGGAGCTTCTGGCATGGAACTCCTGGCCGTGAGTGCCTGGCAGTGAACAGAAACCCAGGCGCGGCAAAGCCACTGCAAGGAAGCACGGCCCCTTGAACCAGGGCTGCTTCACCGTTCCCCAAACGCGATCCTCAGGGCAACAGCACTGGGCCTCCAGCATGATGGCTGCCTGCCATCAGCCTTCATCCTGCATGCCCGTTGAGGCCGCCAGCAGCACCGTGCCCAGGGCACCCGCCACCCCCATCAGCGACGCTGCCGACCTCAGGGGCCGGGCCCGGCAGCGGCTGCTCTGGTCCTATGGGCTGGGGGATGCCGGCACCGGCATGGCCGCCTCGTTGATCGGCTTCTATCTGTTTGTGTTCTACACCTCGGCGGCTGGTCTGCCGCCCTGGATGGCCGGGCTGGTGTTGATGGTGGGCCGCCTCTGGGACGGCATCAACGACCCGGTGGTGGGCTGGCTGAGCGACAAGACCAACAGCCGCTGGGGCCCCAGACTGCCCTGGATCCTGGGGGCCGCCCTTCCCCTCGGCCTGAGCATGGCGGCGATGTGGTGGGTGCCGCCGGGAAGCACCTGGCTGAGGTTCGCGATCTTCGTTGTGATCTCCACCCTGGCCCAGACCTTCTACACAGCGGTGAACCTGCCCTACTCAGCCCTGGCCGCCGAACTCACCGGTGATGTGGCCCTGCGCACCCGGCTGAACACCGCCCGTTTCACCGGCTCGATCATCGCCAGCCTGGTGGGGGTGGTGCTGGGGGCGCTGCTGCTTCAGGACCACAGCAACCCCGCCAGCTATTTGCGTGTGGGCGTGCTGGTGGGCCTGGTGGTGGCGCTGGCCACCCTGGGCTGCGGCTGGGGGCTCGCTCCAGCGGCCCTGCACTGCCAGCGGCCCATCCGCGAGCAGGGAACCACCCGCCGCCTGCTCAGCCGGGTTGGCGCCAACGGACGTTTCCTGATGGTGCTGGGGCTGTACCTGCTGCTCTGGTGCGGCCTGCAGATCATGCAGACCGCCGCCCTGATCTATCTGCCGGTGGTGCTGCGGCTGCCCGAAAGCTGGAGCAACTGGATCCTGCTGCCCTTCCTGGTGAGCACCCTGGTGGGCCTGTGGATCTGGAACAACCTCAGCCATCGCCGCGGCCGCATCGGCGCCCTGAAACTGGGGACGACCCTGTGGATCGGCGGCTGCGCCCTGGCGATGCTCCTGCCCCCTCTGGACGAGGCGATCTCGCCGCTGGGGTCGAGTGGCAACCAGATCAAACTGCTGCTGCTGGTGATCACGATCGTGCTGGCCGGACTGGGGGCCTCCTGCGCCTACCTGATCCCGTGGTCGCTGCTGCCCGATGCGATCGACGCCGATCCGGAAAAGCCCGCAGGCCAGTACAGCGCCTGGATGGTGCTAGGCCAGAAGCTCTGCATCAGCCTGGCCCTGCTGTTCTTCGGCAACCTGCTGAGCGTCAGCGGCTATGAGGCGGCCCAGGGCAGCCAGCAACCGGCCAGCGCCCTGATGGCCATCCGCCTGTGCATGGGGCTGATCCCGGCGCTGCTGGTGGTGCTGGGGCTCATCGTGGTGCGGCGTTGGCCCCATCGCCCTCCCCACGGGCCATGACCATGACCCGCCGGCACCGACCACGGCTCAAGCCCCCCGTGTGGTTGCGGCGCCTGGGCGCCAGCGCCCTGATCGGCGGCCAGGCGGTGAGCGCGATCGCCCGGGGCCGCATCAACCTCAACGACCTGATGCAGGAGTTGATGGAAGCCGGCCCCGGCAGCTTTCTGATCGTGCTGATCACGGCGCTGGCTGCCGGCACCGTGTTCAACATCCAGGTGGTGGCCGAGCTCTCCAAACAGGGGGCCAACTCGGCGGTGGGCGGGCTGCTGGCCCTGGGTCTGGCCCGCGAGATCGCTCCCCTGCTCACCGCCACCCTGCTCACCGGCAAGGTGGCCACCGCCTACGCGGCCCAGCTGGGCACGATGAAGGTCACCGAGCAGATCGACGCGATCACCATGCTGCGCACCGACCCCGTGGAGTACCTGGTGGTGCCCCGGGTGCTGGCGATGGTGATCATGGCCCCGGTGCAATGCCTGCTGTTCTTCTGGGTGGGGATCTGGTCCGGTCAGCTCAGCAGCACCTTCCTGTACAGCATCCCGCCGAGCGTGTTCTGGACCTCGGTGCGCATCTGGATGGAACCCAGCGATCTGCCGGCGATGCTGGTGAAAGCCCTGGTGTTCGGCCTGCAGATTGCCGTGATCGCCTGCGGCTGGGGGCTCACCACCCGCGGAGGCCCCAAGGAGGTGGGCACCAGCACCACCGGTGCCGTGGTGATGATCCTGGTCACGGTGGCCCTGATGGACGCCCTGCTCACCAAACTGCTGTTCGGCTGAGCCCCCCCACCCACTGATGTCTGTCGTTCGATGACCACCGCACCAGAGCCCACCGCACCGGAGCCCACAGCCGCCAACGGCGGACCAACCCCGGCTGAAACCGCCGCGCCGTCGCTCAGCCTCAGCCCCCACTACGGCGTCGCTGTTGCGGTGGTGATCCTGGGGCTGGGCTGCCTGGCACTGCAGCCCCTGTGGGGGGGCGCCCCGCTGCTGGCGCTGGCGGTGAGCGGCTTCGGCCTGTTCCTGCTGCTGCAGACCGCCCTGCTGCGCCTGGAGTTCAGCGCCGATGCCCTGCTGGTGCACCGCCAGGCCCAGCTGCTGCGGCGCTTCCCCTACAGCGAGTGGAAAAGCTGGCGCCTGTTCTGGCCGGGGCTGCCGGCGCTGTTCTATTTCCGCGAGAAGCGCAGCATCCACCTGCTGCCAGTGTTGTTCGATCCAGCCACACTGCAGAGCCAGCTCCGCCAGCGCCTCCCCCACCTGGCCCCTGAGCCGGCCCCCCAGGAATGACCGACACCCCCACTCCCACTCCAGCCGGCGCTCCGGCCCCCATCCCTGCCCCCGCAACCTCAGCCGCAACACCCGCCCAACCCCCGGCTGCCGAGGCCGGCACCTGGCAGGAGCTGGCGCTGCGGGAGCTCAGCGAGCGCCGTGCGGCGCTCGAACACGAGATCGGCGAGCTGGAAACCCGGCGCGAAGCCATCCGCAGCGAGATCGCCGGCAGCTTCGCCGGCCAGGCCGACAGCGTGGCGCGCCGGCTGAAGGGCTTTCAGGACTACCTGGTGGGCGCCCTGCAGGATCTGGCCGTGGCAGCCGAACAGATCGAGCTGGTGCCCCAGCCCCTGCTGGTGCAGCCCTCGCCCCTGGATGCCGCCCCACCCCCCCCCACCCCGACGAACAGCGCGCCGGCTGCCGCGGGCCTGTTCGCCGCCGATGCCGAGCTGATCCGCGAGCGGCTGCAGACCTTCCAGGGGCAGCCCGACTTCTATGCCGACCCCTGGAAACTACGGCGCAGCCTCGAGAGCGGCGGTGCCAGCAGCCTGGAGAACTGGTTCCTCGACCAGGGCGGCCGGGGCGCCCAGCCCAGCAGCGGCAGCCGCAACCGCAATGGCCTGGTCGCCGCAGCGGCGATCGCCATCCTCGGGGAGCTCTACGGCGAGCAGGTGCAGACCCTCGTGCTGGCGGGGCAACCGGAGCGGCTGGGAGAATGGCGGCGCAGCCTGCAGGACTGCCTCGGCCTTGCCCGCGAGGATTTCGGCCCCAGCAGCGGCATCGTGCTGTTCGAACGGGCGGACGCCCTGATCGAGCGGGCCGACCGGCTGGAGCAGCGGGGTGAGCTGCCCTTCATCGTGATCGACGCCGGCGAGCAGATGGTGGACGTGGCGATTCTGCAGTTCCCCCTTTGGCTGGCCTTCGCGCCCGGGCCGGATGAGCTGATGAGCGAAGACGACCTCTACTGAGCAGCTGCGGCCAGCCCGCCCGCTGCCCATCCCGATCCCCCATCCCGCGCACCCCGTTCGTCCCGATGCTTCTGCCCCTTCTCCTGTTGCTCCTCGGCTATCTGCTCGGCTCGATCCCGGCCGGCTACCTGGCCGGCCGCTGGCTGGGAGGCCTGGACATCCGCCAGGAGGGCTCCGGCTCCACCGGAGCCACCAATGTGCTGCGGGTGCTGGGCAAAGGTCCGGCCCTGGTGGTGTTCCTGGTGGACGTGCTCAAGGGCACCGCGGCGGTGCTGCTGGCCAAAGCGGTGCTGGCACCCCTCGGGGTCGCCAGCTGGCATACAGACAGCTGGGTGGTGGGCGCCGGCCTGGCCGCCCTGGCCGGCCACATCTGGCCGGTATGGCTGGGCTTACGAGGGGGCAAGGCGGTGGCCACGGCCCTGGGCATGCTGCTCGGCCTCACCTGGCCGGTGGGCCTGGCCTGTTTTGGCATCTTCCTCACCGTGCTCGCCATCAGCCGCATCGTGTCGCTCTCGAGCGTGGCGGCGGCGGTTGCCCTGCCGGTGCTGATGCTCGGCTGGTTCCGCAGCGAGGGGCTGGGGCTGCGCTACCCCTATCTGGCCCTGGCCCTTCTCACCAGCGCCCTGGTGATCTGGCGGCACCGCAGCAATCTGTCCCGGCTGCTGGCTGGCACCGAACCGCGGCTGGGCGAGAAACGGGCCACCTGAACGCCAGCGCTTCAGGCCAGCTCGCGGCTGCGTTCCGCTGCCGCCACCACAGCCTCGATCAGGGCGGAGCGCAGACCTGTGCGCTCCAGCGCCCGCAGGCCGGCGATGGTGGTGCCGCCAGGGCTGCTCACCATGTCCTTGAGAGCGGCGGGGTGGAGCTCCTGCTGCTGCAGCAAGGCCGCCGTACCCGCCAGCGTGCGGTGCGCAAACCGATGGGCCAGCGACCGGGGCAGGCCCGCCGCCACGGCGCCGTCGGCCATCGCTTCGGCCACCACGGCCAGGAAGGCCGGGCCGGAAGAGGTAAGGGCCAGGAACGCGTCGAGCTGGGATTCCGGCAGATCCACCACCTCGCCCACCTGCCGGAACAGCCCCTGCACCCATTCACGCTCTGGGGGGGTCACGCTGTCGGCATAGGCCAGGCCCGTGAGGCCCTGCCGCACCAATGCGGGGGAGTTAGGTACGGCACGCACACAGCGCCAGGCAGGCAAAAGGCGCTGCAGCCGCTTCAGGGTGACGCCGGCCAGCACGGAGATGAGCAGGCCTGAACAGTGCGCCGGCACCTCGGCAGCCACCGCATCGAGCTGCTGGGGTTTCACGGCCAGCAACACCACCGGAGCCCTCCACACCGGCGTGGCATCGGTGCCCACAGCCAGGGAATGGGCGGCAGCCAGACGCTCAGCCGAGTCACGGCTGGCCACTGCGGCCTGCACCCGATCCCGGCTCACCTCGCCAGCCTCCAGGAGGGGCAGCAGCAGGGCCTGGGCCATACGGCCCAGGCCAACCACCCCGAGTTCCGGCGGCGGGGCCTGGGAGGTCAAGGAGGCGGCGATCAGAGGGCGCCGTCCTGACGCGACCAGGCGGGGCTGGGGGCTGCCGGCTGGTCAAGGTCGCCGTCACGGCTCACCACCGTGGGGGAGGCCGACTCCTCACCGCCGGCGGTGGTGACGGTGACGCAGCTGGGGGCGAACAGGAAGATGCTCTCGCCCACCCGCTCCTGGTGGCCATCGATGGCGAAGGTGCCGCCGGCCACGAAATCAACAGCACGCTGGGCCTGATCGGGCTCCATCATCGTGAGGTTGAGGATCACGGTCTTGCGCTCGCGCAGGGCCTGGATCGCCCGCGGCATCTCATCAAAGCTGCGCGGCTCCATCAGGGTGACCTCAGCGGCGGAGGTGGAAATCCCCGGCATGCCGATCACATTGGTGCCGGCGAAGGGATCGTCACTGCTGAAATCGCTGGTCAGGGCCAGGGCGCTGTTGCGGCTGGAGCTGGCAGTGCTGGCGGGCTGATCCAGCTCGCCGCCGTCGTAGTCGAGTTCGTCGTCATAGGCGCCGTCGAAGTAGTCATCTCCGGAAACAACGGCACGCAGGCGGGAGAACAACGACACGGGGTGGGCCTCTGGGGATGCTGTTTACCTGAATAGCGTCCCACGCCAGTGATCGCAAGCAGTGGGCGCCATCAATTGTGCGGTCTGGCACCGAACAGGCCGCTGCCGATCCGCACCCAGGTGCTGCCGGCTGCCGCGGCCTCCGGCCAGTCGTCACTCATGCCCATCGAGAGCTCAGCCAGACCCAGATCCCTTGCCAGGGAGGCACAGTCCGCGAACAGGGCCTGGCGCTGCGGCCGATCCAGCCCCAGGGGCGCGATCGTCATCAGACCGATGATCCGCAGCGGCGTCAGCGCGCAGAGCTCCGGCCAGCAGGCCCGCAGCTCGTCCGGCGTGAAGCCGGTCTTGGCCGGGTCGGGCCGCAGCTTCACCTGGCAGAACGCGGCCGGGCTGAGCGTCTCTTCGGCGGCGATGCGCGCCATCCGCCGGGCCAGCTCCAGGCTGTCGAGGGAGTGCACGGTGGCGAAATGGCGCAGCACCGGGCGCACCTTGTTGGCCTGCAGGCGACCGATGAAGTGCCAGTCGAGCGGAGCGAGATCAGCCAGTTCGGCCTGTTTGGCGGTGGCCTCCTGCAGACGGCTCTCCGCGAAACTGCGCTGGCCGGCGGCCACAGCAGCCCGGATCTGATGCGCCGGCTGTCCCTTGCTCACCGCAAGCAGCCGACAACCATCTGGCAAGGCGGCCCTCAGGTCGTGCAGGCGCTGCTGCAGGGCCTGGGCTGAACCACCGGCGGATTCGGGCTCAGATGAAGGTCTGATCAAACAGCTGGCGCCAGTGGGCGTGAACATCCGGGGCCTCGCGACGGGCCCTGGCCAGATTCTGCTCGGCGTAGTGCCGGGCATCCATCAGGGGCACCACCTCGAAACTCGCTCCACGGGGCTGGAGACTCACCACAAAAAAGATGCGCTGGGCGTAGAGGGTGGCGTACAGATCACGGCCCTCAGCCACCGGAGCCACCCGGTAGAGCATGCCGAATGTGGGGTGGTTGAGATAGCGCTCGTTCGTCACTCAGCGGTCGCTCAGCCTGATTCACTGATGGTATTTAAGGTCACAGCGTGCCAAGAGCACTCCAGCGCAGGCCGAGAAATGCCGCCAGCGCGATGGTGCAGACCAGGTTGAGCAGCCGCCGCCTGGCAGGCCAAGGTTCGGCACGCACGTGCAGCTGCTCTGGCGCCAGCCAGTGGCCGCCGCGGGCCTGGAGGGCCTCGGCCCCCTGCTCCGCCCGCAGCAGCAGATTGGCCAGCAACCGCTCGCCCACCCCCAGAACCAGCCCCAGGGAAAGGCGCCAGCCGAGACGGCGCAGGTTCACGGCCCTGGTGGCCACGGAACGGAGCAGGTTCTGCAGTTCCTCCTGCACCAGAGGCAGAAAACGCAGGGAGAGCAGCAGGGTGAAACCCAGCCTCTCCACCGGCCAGCCGAGCAGCCTCAGGGGAGCCAGAAACCAGGCCAACGCCCAGACCAGCTCCTCGGGCGGAGTGGTGAGCAGCAGCAGATTGGCGCTGTGCACCAAGGTGAACAGCAGGGTGGCACCGTTGATGCCCAGCTCGGCCGAGCGGCGGTTCACCACCAGCGGCCCCAGGGGCACGGGGCCCAGTTGCATGGGCCCCCAACGCAGCAAGTCCCAGCTTCTGCCCGCCCGCTCAGGCGCCGGCTCCAGGGGTGAGCCCGGCTGCAGGCGCACCTCCGCCGGCGGGCGCTGCAACGGGGCGGGGGCAGGCCCGCCGGCGGGCAGGAAGGCCGCCAGGCTGCCCACCAGCAGGGCCAGGCCCAGTAGCAGGGGCACACTGCGCCGCCACAGCCGCCAGGGCAGGCCGCTCAGCGCCGTGATCAGCAGCAGCAGGCCCACCAGCGCCAGCCGCCACACCGGCCCGGCCAGGATCGGTGTCACCAGGAAGGCCACGGTCCAGGCGAGCTTGAGGCGTGGATCCAGCCGCCGCAGCCAGCTGCCCCGGCCGGCAACGTCTGCCCTTCCGGGGGGCGTGGTGTCCTCGGCCACAAACTGGCCGATCGGCAGCTGGCGCAGGACATCCATTCAGGCCCCGCTCCTCAGCGCTTGACGCGGGCCAGATCGCGCTCGGCATCGCGCTGCTGCTTGCCGCGCCAGAACAGCTTGATCGGCGTGCCTTCGAAGCCCAGGCTCTCGCGGATCTGGCGTTCCACGTAGCGGCGGTAGGTGTCGCCGAACAGCTTGGGGTCGTTGACAAACAACGTGAAGCTGGGCGGCCGGGTGGCCACCTGGGTGCCGTAGTAAAGCCGGCCCTGCCGGCCGCCGCGGCTGGTGGGTGGGGTGCGCCAGCTGAGGGCCTCGGTGAGCACCTCGTTCACCACCGAGGTGCTCACGCGGCGGCGGTGCTGCTCCACCGCCAAGAGCGCCAGGGCAAACACGCTCTGCACCCGCTGGCCGGTGAGGGCGGAGGTGAACAGCATCGGCGCCCAGTCGAGGAAATAGAGCTTGGCGCGCAGCTCCTTCTCCATCGCCGGCATGGTGTGGGAGTCCTTCTCGATGGCGTCCCACTTGTTCACCACCACCACGCAGGCGCGGCCGTCTTCCTCGATGCGGCCGGCCAGGCGCTGATCCTGCTCCGTCACGCCGTCGAGGGCATCGATCACCAGCACACACACATCCGAGCGCTCGATCGCCTTGAAGCTGCGGTTGATGCCGAAGAACTCCGGGCCGTAGTTCACCGAGCGCTTGCGGCGGATGCCGGCGGTGTCGAGGATCTTCCAGGTGTGGTTCTCGCGCTCCACCGTGGTGTCGATCGTGTCGCGGGTGGTGCCGCGGATCGGGCTCACGATCGCCCTCTGCTCCCCGCAGATGGCATTGAGCAAGCTGGATTTACCCACGTTGGGGCGGCCGATGATCGCCATCTGGATCGGCTCTTCGCCGCCCTCCTCACTGGTGGGGGGCAGAAAGCTGATCACCTGATCCAGCAGGTCGCCGGTGCCGGCGCCGTGGATCGCCGAGATCGGGTGGGGCTCACCCAGGCCCAGCCCCCAGAACTCCGCCGCCATCGACAGGCCGGCCTCCGGCGACTCGCACTTGTTCACCGCCAGCAGCACCGGCACGTTGTGGCCGCGCAGCCAGGTGGCGATCGCCTCATCGGCAGCCGTGCAGCCCTGCTGGCCGTCCACGATCACCAGGGCCACCGAGGCCTCGGCCAGGGCCAGGTTGGCCTGCTCGCGGATCTCCGGCAGGAATTCGCTGTCGTCGTCGAACACCAGACCGCCGGTGTCCACCACCTTGAAGGTGCGGTCGCCCCAGTAGCCCTCCTGATAAGTGCGATCGCGGGTCACCCCCGGTTCGTCGTGCACGATCGCCTCGCGGCTGCGGCAGAGGCGATTCACCAGGGTGGATTTGCCCACATTGGGGCGGCCGATGATGGCAACAACCGGTAAGGCCAAAACGGCTTATCTCAAACAACTGTCCTGTTTCGACCCTACAGGCCGGCTCTTCACAGCTCCACAGATCCGGAGCCAGGGCCCCGAGGCCAAGTCCCGCTCATGGCGCGAGCGAAACAACCAGCAAGGTCGCCGCCACTGACGGAAAACGACCTGGGGTTACGGGCAGCTCGCCGGGCCGTGCCCCGCCCGCTTCCAGCTCTGGAAGCAGGGATTGCCGGAATCGAGCACCAGCGGCCTGAACAGGTCGTTGCGCTGACCATCGATCAGCTGCTGCTGGTTGATCCAGGTGCCCTGCAGGGATGCCCTCAGGCATCGTCATCACCAACATGGCTGACCTGCTGCCGGCCAAAGCGATCGCCCTGAAACCCCATCAGCAGCACGGTGGCACCCTGCATCTGCAGGGCTCGACCAGCCTTCACCAGGGCGGTGTTGGCCACGGTGGGGTCGATCAGCTGCAGGTTGGCCAGCACCCCCAAGAAAGGGACGGCCAGTGCGCCTGTGGATGTGTCACTCATGCGGGGATCGGGGGTGCGGAGGGTTCAGCGGCAGCAGGGCTGGGGGAGCAGATGGGAGCGGGTCAGCGGGGGGCCGGGGCATGTGCACGAACAGCGGAATGAAGGCGGTCTCCATCACCAGCCCCGCCTGCGCAGGATCACCCCACCGGCGGGATCAGGCGTGCTGGCGTTGTAGCCCGCCAGGGCCAGGCCGCAGCTGTTGAGCACGGCGCCATGGTTGGAGTTGTGCAGCACCATCACCGGGTTCTCCGGTAACAGGGGATCGAGATCGGCCTTGTCGAGCGGCCGCCCAGATCCACCTGCCGGGTGGCGGGCCCGGCAAGGGCCATCAGCGCAGCCCTCTCGCCCACCGCCACGATCTGTCCGCCGGCGATGGCGATTGCCTCGGCGCGGGGCTGGGCGGTTTCCATCGTGAGGATGGGGCCTCCGTGGAGGATCAGCTCAACAGCAGCGGCCATCGACAGAAGGCGTGATGCCCATGGCCAGCCAGGGCCGGCACTGGAGGGATCGCTATGAAAAGACCAGCACTGCTGCCCTGCCACTCCGCCGCAGCCAGACTGCAGCCTGATCGCCAGCGCTGCACGCCTTCATGGTGAGCCCCGCTTTCCTGCATCGCCGCTCGCCCGTGTTCACCGGGCGGGCGATGGCCAGCTCCAGTTCCCCGCTGGTGACCCGGGTGGGCCTGGGGGTGCTGGAGCAGGGGGGCAACGCCGTGGATGCCGCCATAGCGATGGCCGGGATGCTGGCCCTAGCCGAGCCGATGATGAGCGGCCTGGGCGGCAACACCATGGTGCTGGTGTGGTCGGCGCACGACAGGCAGGTGTTCGGGCTCAATGGCAGCGGCAGGGCCCCGAGCGGAGCCAGCCTCGCGCGCATTGGCTCGGTGCCGTGGATGGCTGGTGTGCGCTCCTGGAGCGCTTCGGCAGCCGCTCCCTGCAGGAGCTCTGGGAGCCGGGGATCGCCTACGCCCGCGAGGGCTATGCGGTGGGTGAATCAATCGCAGGGTTCTGGGCCGTGGGCGCCGCACTGCAGAACCCGAACCCATCAGCCCAGCTGCGGGAAGTGTTTCTGCCCAATGGCACGGCACCGCAGCCCGGCCAGCTAATGCGTCTGCCGCACCTGGCGGACACGCTGGAGCACGTGGCCCGGGAGGGTCGCCGGGGCTGTTACGAGGGGCCTGTGGCCGAGGCGATCGCCGCCGCGATCAGCGCCGGCGGTGTGCCCACCACCACCGCCAACCTGGCCGCCCAGCAGCACGCCGCTGAGTGGGTGGAGCCCCTGAGCGTGGACTTCCGCAGCCGGCAGGTGCTGGGAATGCCACCCAACAGCCAGGGGGTGGTGGCGCTCCAGGCCCTCGGCATCCTCGATGGCCTGCCCCTGGCCGCGATGGATGAGGCGGAGCGGCTGCACCATCAGATCGAGGCGATCCGCCTGGGCTTTGAGCTGGCGATCGACGTGGTGGGCGAGCCCACCCCCGCGATGCTGGAGCAGGTGCGGCAGGCCCTCAGCGCGGACGGTCTGGCCGCTGCGCGCAGCCGCATCACGGCCCAGGCCCGCAAGGCCACCCGGCCCCAGGGGGCCAATGCAGGCGACACCAGCTACGTGTGCGCCGTGGATCCAGAGGGCAACGCCGTGTCGTTGATGACCAGCATCAGCGGCCTGTTTGGCTCGGGGCTGGTGGCGGGCGACACGGGCATCGTGCTCAACAACCGCGGCACGCAGTTCTCCAGCCAGCCGGGCCATCCCAACGCCCTGGCAGCCGGCCATCGCCCGCGCCACTCGATCCTGCCGGCGATGGTGCTGCGCGATGGCCTGCCGGAAGTCCTGATGGGCGTGATCGGCGGCAACGCCCACCCCCAGGGGCTCACCCAGATCCTGGTGAACGCCCTCGACCTGGGCATGAACCCCCAGCAGGCCGTGGATGCGCCGCGCTTCAAGCTGATCATGCAGAGCGGAGCGGTGCCCATCGATCCGCAGTTCCACCCGGAGGTGGGTCTCGCGCTGGCGGGCCGCGGCCATCAACTCGGCGATTCCTATGGCTTCGCGAGCTTCAAGGGAGGCGCCCAGATGCTGCGCATCCACCGCGACGCCTCGGGCCAATCCACCAGCCTGGAGGCCGGCGTGGATCACCGGCTCGACGGGGTGGCGCTGGGGTTTTGAGGGGGGGGGGCACAAGCTCGAGCCGATGCGCCGCACCGCTGGCGTGAGGGATCTCAACGACAGGTGGTCACACCGTGCCCCGCGGTCCTCCAGGAGCGGAAGCACGGGTTGTCTGGAGCAAGCACCAGGGGCTGAAACAGGTCGTTGCGCTGACCATCGATCAGCTGCTGCTGGTTGATCCAGGTGCCTCCCGCGGGCACCACCGTGCGATACCGCACCGCATCGGCTCCGGCGGCGGCCGTGAGGGTAGGCGTATGCACCACGGGTTCGGGGCCGAAGATCCCCGAGGCCGTGGAGTCTCCGATGCGCCACCCACCGCTCACCAGCCAGAACTGACCGAGCTTGGCGGCCAGGTAGGGATGGAGATCGGCGCGGCCGGTGGGTGGATCACTCACGGCATACAACTTGGAATCAATCTCCACCTTCAGCGCCGAAGGATCACCGGAGGGCACGGCCAGCACGTCGGTGCGCAGAGCCTGGTAGAGCCCCGCCACCTCGGTGACGGCCAGGTCGGCAACCGTTGCCAGACCAATGCGGCCCAGG
>JBIIXY010000024.1:0-28087 GCA_044347105.1 Prochlorococcaceae cyanobacterium | reverse complement strand
TCTAGGTAATCGTTTTCGGAGCCGCCGCTGATGGCGTCGTTGCCGTCGCCGCCGTAGAGGCCGTCGTTCTCGGAGCCGCCAGCGAGGGTGTCGTTGCCGGCTTCGCCGTAGAGGGTGTCGTTGCCGGAGCCGCCATCGAGGGAATCGGCGTCGCTGCCGCCGAGCACGTTGTCGTTGCCGCTGCCAGCTAGCACCGTGTCGGCACCGGCGCCGGCGTTGATCACATCACTGCCGTCACCGCCCTCGATGCTGTCGTTGCCGGCCTGGCCGTTGAGCTGGTCGTTGCCGCCCAGGCCGAGGATGGTGTCGTCGCCGGAGCTGCCGGTGAGGATGTTGTCAAGGTTGTTGCCAGTGAAGAGAGGCATGGGAGAAGCGGAGCTGCGACTTGGTTGTTGGCAGTGGTGGAGGGCCCATGGCCCAGATCGGCAGACCAGCGTGAGCGCTTGATGCTTACGCTTCTGAAAATGCGGTTCGCACCGCTAGTTACATCCCTTCACTCAGTATTGATCTGGCTTTAACCTCGCTGCGTGCTTGGTTCGTGAAAACGGAAGTAGCCATAGCGCGCCAATTGCAATTATGGGCTAGAGCGGCTTAGTATTTCTTTTTTTTATACTATCTTCATGCTTGTCGCGGGCGGGGGCGAGGTGCCCATCGCCATCGCCTATGAAATTGGCGTATTCAATGCCAGGTTCCAGCTCGTTGCTGCCTCGGGTTCCGCTGACTGGGATGCGTCATGATCTTCTCTGGAGATGGGCAAAGATGAGGAAGGAAAAGGCAAGGAAAAGCAAACACTTCCGCCTTGCTGATCTCTCTTCGTGTTTGTCACTGTGGCTCACTTGCCTCGAGAAACCTGTGATCCTTCTCCCCAGCAGTTGTGATTTCGCTCACAGCCCAGCACTCACGCTGAGGGCTAGTGGCTTGCTGTTCTGCTGATCCGCAATCCCTCCCGTATCCGTGGACGCGCGAGCCTGCAGTCAGGGATTGATTATTTCAATATATGGAATCTTTGCCACCAGGTGATTCTGCTCGTAAGAATCGAGTTGGCGTGCTGGCCCCCACGTGCGCATTCTCTTCATTCATCAAAACTTTCCAGCGCAATACCTGCACTTGGCAGCCGCTCTCGTCGCCCGCGGCGATGAGGTTGCGGCTATTGGCGGTCCTACCGCCCGCGGCCTGCCCAAGGTTTCTCTGCATCGCTACAACCCCTGCCCTGCCGCAGGGATTCCGGTTTGTCACCCCTGGGCCTCCGATTTTCAAACCAAGATCCTTCGCGCCCAAGCTGTCTGCATGATCCTGGAGGGTCTGATCGGTTCGGGGTTCAGGCCGGATCTCGTCGTCGGTCACCCAGGATGGGGGGAGCTGCTCGGCGTCAAGGATCTCTTGCCCGACGTGCCGGTCTTGCACCAGGTGGAGTTCGTCTATCAGCTCCATGGTGGCGATCTGGGCTTCGATCCTGAATTCGCTCCGCCTCACTGGCAGGCATACACGCGTTTGCGCCTGCGCCGTGCTCCGCAACTCCTCGCTTTTCACGACCTGGATTGGGGCCTTGCTCCTACAGCATGGCAGGCATCCACGGCACCGGCGGAATTCCGAGATCGTCTCAGCGTGATCCACGAAGGCATCGACACGGAGAGGATCGCGCCCCGAGCCGGCAGCCGCATCGAGCTGCAGAAGGCCGGGCTGAGTTTTGTCCCCGGCTCCGAACTGGTGAGTTTCGTGGCGCGCAATCTGGAGCCCTACCGCGGCATTCATCGCTTCTTGCGCATGCTGCCGGAGCTGCAGCGCCTGAGGCCCAACGCCCATGTGCTGATCGTGGGCGGGGATCAGGTGAGCTATGGCGCCCCGCCTGCAGGAGGTGGCACCTGGCGAACGGTGCTGCTCCAGGAGCTGGCAGGCCGGCTCGATCTCTCCCGCATCCATTTCGTTGGCAAGGTGCCGCACGGGGTGCTCCACGATCTGTTCCGCGTGTGCGCTTGCCACGTGTACCTCACCTATCCGTTTGTGCTCAGCTGGAGCCTGCTGGAGGCGATGGCCTGCGCGGCGGTGGTGGTGGGCTCCTCCACAGCCCCGGTGCGGGAGGTGATCGAACACGGGCGGAACGGCCTGCTGGTGGATTTTTTCGACGGCGAGGGCCTGGCTCGCTCCATCGCAGCTGTGCTTGCCGACCCTGCAGCCCACCGCGTGCTTGGTGAGGCGGCGCGGCGCCATGTGGTGGCGCACTACGACCTGCGGAGCGTCTGTTTGCCGCGGCAGCTGCAGCTGTTGGATGCCCTGGCGACGGGGCAGCGCCCGGAAGCGACTCCGCCTCCCCTGCTGGGTTGTTAGGGTCCGGATCGAGGTATTCCTGCCGGATTGGCTGCTGTTTTTCTACGGGCGCCGGCGAAAGACGAGCGCGTGCTGCTGGTGCGGTTGCCCTGCAACCCGATCTTCCCGATCGGGCCGATCTACCTGGCCGACCACATCCACAAGCAATTTCCGCAACTTCCCCAGCGGATCCTCGATCTGGCGGCCGTGCCGGTGCTCGATGTGGCGCGGGTTCTGGCCCAGGTGGTGGATGCCTTCCGGCCCACGCTGCTGGTGTTTTCCTGGCGCGACATTCAGATCTACGCGCCGGTGGACGGCCGCAGCGGCAACCCGCTGCAGCACTCCTTCGAGGTGTTCTATGCCCGCAACCCGTTCAAGCGCCTGCGCGGCGCCCTGGGGGGTCTGGGGTTGATGGCCTCCTTCTACGGCGAGCTCTGGCGGAACCTGCGCCTGGTGAAGCAGGGGGTGCGGCGGGCTCGCCGCCACCATCCCCAGGCCCGGGCCGTGATCGGTGGCGGGGCCGTGAGCGTGTTCTACGAGCAGCTGGGCCGCAAGCTGCCGCGGGGCACGGTGGTGTCGGTGGGAGAAGGGGAGCCGCTGCTGGAGAAGCTGATCCGCGGGGAATCCCTGGCGGCCGAGCGTTGCTTTGTGGCCGGCGAAGCCCCCCGCCCGGGCCTGATCCACGAGCAGCCGGCGGGCATGGAGAAAACCGCCTGCAACTACGCCTATATCGCCGAGATCTGGCCCCAGTTCGACTGGTATCTGGAGGCGGGCGACTTCTACGTCGGCGTGCAGACCAAGCGCGGCTGCCCCCACAACTGCTGCTACTGCGTGTACACGGTGGTTGAGGGCAAGGCCGTGCGCGTGAACCCGGTGGAGGAGGTGATCGCCGAGATGCGCCAGCTTTATGCCCGGGGGGTGCGCGGGTTCTGGTTCACTGATGCCCAGTTCATCCCCGCCCGCCGCTACATCGAGGATGCCAAGGAGCTGTTGCGGGCGATCCAGGCTGAGGGCTGGACCGATATCCGCTGGGCCGCCTATATCCGCGCCGACAACCTCGACGCCGAGCTGGCGGAGCTGATGGTGGCCACGGGTATGGACTATTTCGAGATCGGCATCACCTCCGGCTCCCAGGAGCTCGTGCGCAAGATGCGCATGGGGTACAACCTGCGCACGGTCTTAGAGAGCTGCCGGATGCTGGCGCGCGCCGGCTTCTGCCACCACGTGTCGGTCAACTACTCCTTCAACGTGATCGACGAGCGGCCCGAAACCATCCGCCAGACGGTGGCTTATCACCGTGAGCTCGAGCGCATCTTCGGGGCCGACAAGGTGGAGCCTGCGATCTTCTTCATCGGCCTGCAGCCCCACACCCATCTGGAGCAGTACGGCTTCGACCAGGGCCTGCTCAAGCCGGGCTACAACCCGATGAGCATGATGCCCTGGCATGCCCGCAAGATGCTCTGGAATCCGGAGCCGATGGGCAGCACCTTCGGCCGCATCTGCCTGGAAGCCTTCGACACCAACCCCGGCGACTTCGGCCGCACGGTGATGAATCTGCTGGAGCGTGATTACGGTCTCGCGCCCCTGGAGGAGGCGCTGCACGCGCCTGTGCAGGGCCGCAGGGCGCTGGCCACAGCCAGGCGCTGAGGCCTGGCGACGGCGCGTCAAGCCGGATCGGCGTGGATGGGGGACCCGGTGCGCTGGTTGCTCACCCGTAAGAACTTTCTTACTCCATTGCCTTCACTTTCCTGCTTTTCACGCTTTAGCTTGTAGCCCATTCGGGGAGTCCTGCCACGGGCTGCATCCATCCGAGGCGGCGATGGTGCAACACCATTCCTGAATGGGTTGGCAGAGGCCACCTTTCGATGGCAGCGAACAGCTGATCTGCAAGGCGATGAATGGATCGACTCAGTGTTGTTGTGCAGGGCCGCCATCGAGGTCCGGTTGGCTGGGTCAAGGCAAGCCAGCTTTGGCGCAAAAGTCCATAGCGTTTCGTGATGGAGGAGCCCCAGGCTCAAGGCCATGACGCGTTACGCATGGGTCGAACAGCACGCTGAGGAGGATTGCGGTGCCGCCTGTCTGGTCACGGTGGCGCGCCAGCATGGCCGGCGGCTGGCCCTTTCGCAGGTGCGCGAATTGGTCGGCACCGGAACCCGCGGCACCACCCTCCTGGGCCTCCGGCGGGGTGCGGATGCCATCGGCTTCCATGTGCGGGCCGTGCGGGCCGAACCGGCTCTGCTGGAGCATCTTGAAGCCCTTCCCCTGCCCGCGATCTGCCACTGGAAAGGCAACCACTGGGTGGTGCTCCACGGCCGCAGGGGGGGGCGGGTGGTGATCGCCGATCCTGCCGTGGGCATCCGCAGGCTCTCCCGGGAGGAGTTCCGTCAGGGCTGGGGCAACGGCGTGATGCTTCTGCTGGAGCCCGACCGCAACAGGCTGCTGGGGCAACCGGAGGAGAAGCGCGGGCCTTTTCTGCGTTTTCTGCGCCTCACCTGGCCCTATCGCACGCTGTTGTTGCAGGCCCTGAGCATCAACATCGTGATTGGTCTGCTGGCATTGGCCATGCCCCTGCTGATGCAGCTGCTCACCGATGATGTTCTGGTGCGCCGGGATCGCCAGCTGCTCACGGGTCTCGGGCTGGCGATGCTGTTCTTGTTCGTGTTCCGCAGTGTGATCAGCCTGATCCAGGGGCACATGGTGGGCCATTTTGCCCAGCGGCTTCAGCTGGGAATGGTGCTGGAGTATGGCCACCAGCTGTTGCGGATGCCGATGACTTATTTCGACAGCCACCGCAGTGGCGAAGTTGTGAGCCGCATCGATGACATCAGTCGAATCAATGCACTAATCAGTCAACTTGTGCTCGGTTTGCCGAGCCAGTTGTTCATTGCCGTCGTCTCCTTTGTTGTGATGGTGGTCTATAGTCTCCCGCTGGCTGTCGTATCCCTGCTCGCTTTCGTTCTTCTCGTCGGTTCTGGACTGGTGTTCCTGCCGGCTCAGAATGAGAAAAACCGCCGACTGATTGTGGAATCAGCTGAAAATCAGGGTTTTTTAGTGGAGATCTTTCGGGGCGCCCAGGTCCTCAAGACCACCGAGGCGTTGCCGCAGGTCTGGGATGAATACCAGCGCAATTTCGGCAGTGTGGCCCATTTGCGCTGGAACACGCTGCAGCTGTCTTTGTTCAGCGGGACCACAACAGGCTTGCTCTCCAGGCTCACCACATTGGGCTTGCTCTGGTATGGCAGCAGCTTTGTGATTGCTGGCCAGCTCTCCATTGGCCAACTTCTCGCTTTCAGTGGGATGGGCGGCAACGTGCTGGGTTTTCTGGAGTCGCTGGTCGACTTTGCCGATGATTTTCTCAGCGCCAGAGTGGTGATCCGACGGTTGTCCGAGGTGTTGGAGGGCAGCCAGGAGGACCCGAAGGCCATGGAGAAGCCCTGGGTGGCCCTGCCTCCCTCCTGCGAGATTCGCTGCCGGAATCTCAGTTTTCATCATGTGGGCAGGCTGGACCTGCTCCAGAAGCTGAATCTGGCCTTCCCCGCAGGCCAATGCACGGCCTTGATCGGCGAATCCGGCTGCGGCAAGAGCACCTTGGTGAAGCTCCTGGCGGGTCTGTATGCGCCTCAAGGTGGCTCAATCCACTACGGGCCCTATGGCCATCAGGATCTATCTCTGGAGTGCCTGAGGCGGCAGGTGATTCTGGTACCCCAGGAAGCCCAGTTCTTCAATCGCACCATCTTCGACAACTTTCGCTTCGCCTACCCCGATCTTTCCTTGGAGCAGGTTGTCAAAGCCTGCCAGATCGCTCTTGCCGATGCGTTCATCCGTGATCTGCCAGACGGCTATCAGACCATGCTGGGTGAATTCGGGGCCAACCTCTCCGGTGGGCAGCGCCAGCGCCTGGCCATTGCCCGTGCTCTGGTGTCGGCACCCCCGGTGCTGATTCTGGATGAGTCCACAGCCGCCCTCGACCCGGTTCTGGAGAGCCGCCTGATGGATCGATTGCTGGCGGAGCGCCGGGGCCAAACCACGCTGATGATCAGCCACCGCCCCTCGGTGATCCGCCGCTGCGACTGGGTGGTGTATCTCGAGCCTGGCGGAGTTGTCTGCCAGGGAAGCCCCCACGACCTGAGGGAGATCGAGGCGCTGGCGGCCTACCTGACGCCGGCATGAATGACCCTTCCGCGCCAGTCGAAGCAGGCCGGCCCAGCTCGCGGCCCGTCTTGCCTGCGGCTGCGCTGGAGGAGTTTCTGCCTTCGGTGCGGCCCTGGGTTCGCGGGGCCGGCTTCCTGGCGGTTGGGGGATTCCTGGCCGGCGTGGCCCTGTTGGCGATCTGGCCTTACCGGGTGATCGTGCGGGCCCCTGGTTCGGTGCGGCCCAGCGGCGAAGTCAGGCTGGTTCATGCCCCCCGTGATGGGAAGGTGCGGCAGGTTCTGGCCCAGCCGAACCAGGTGGTGGAGAAGGGCGCCCTGCTGGCCTTGCTGGACGCGGCTGATCTGGAGGGCCGCAGGGTGCAGCTGCAGCAAACCAGCAGGGCATTGGACAGCCAGCTGGACTCGCAGCTCCGGGAGAATCGGGCCGCCCTCCAGGCTGCCGAGCTTCAGGTGCAGAAGGCTCAGTCTGCCTACGACCTGGCCCGATCCGAGTCTCAGCGGTACAGCCAGTTGCTGGACAGTGGCGCCGCCTCCCGCGAGCAGATTGAGGAGAAGGCGGCCGCCCAGAACGTCGCCAGGTCGAATCTGGCCAAGGCCCAGCGCGATGTGGAGCAGCAGCGTTCCCGGGGTGAGAGCGCTTTGGCGGTGTTGGAGCAGCAGCGGGCTGCCCATCGCGCCGACCAGGCCCAGCTGGGGCGCGACTTCGGCCGTACGGAGGTCAGGGCTCCAGTGACGGGAGTGGTCTTTTCCATGGCGTTGCGTAACCCCCTCCAGGTGGTGGCCTCCGGCCAGGAGCTGGCGCGCATTGCCCCTGAGAACGCGCCGATGCTGGTGAAGGTGCGCGTGCCAACCGAACAGATTGCCAATGTGCAGCCTGGGCAGCAGGCCCACCTGCGCCTGGCCGGTTGCCCCTTTCCCGACTTCGGCACCATGGCAGCCCGGGTAATGTATGTGTATCCCGATGCCCAGGTCAGCTGGGCGTCTGCCGATCCCAACCTGGCCCCATCCGGCCCGGAGGCATCGGCTGGCGGCGGTATGGGCAGCGCTGGTTATCTGGTCACTCTCGTTCCGGAGCAGACCGAGCTGCGTTCCGCATCCCGCGCCTGCGCGCTGCGGCCAGGCATGGATCTCAGGGCGGATATCACCACCAGGATGGAGACCGTGCTCCAGTTTCTGTTACGCCGCTCGCGGCTGGCGCTGGGCCGTTGAAGGGGTTTGGGGCCTGGTCTGGAGTGATGGCAGGGATCATGCCCGTAAGAGGATTCTTACTCCATTCCTGCCAATTTCTTGCTTGCCACGCTTTAGCTTGTCGCCCATCCAGATAGTTCTCGTGGCGCGGGGTGTATGAATCCAAGACCGACATGGTGTGACACCTGTCTGATCCTTGATCTTGCTCTTTGTTGCTGGATGAATGTCTGGAGACTTGTCCATAGTTGAAATCATGTCAACCAGGAGTCTTCAACCGATGAACAACCATCCACAGTCAAATGACAGCCGGCCCCTGGGCTTGGGCCTGCTCACCGGTGTCGACAGCTTCATCAACAACCTCAACCCCGAGGATGAGGCGTCCATTGCCGGTGGAAGGCGCTGGAGCGATGCGCGCAGGGGGGCACGGCGCAGTTTTCTGCGCAGCCTGCGCAGCCGCCGGCGCAGCCGGCGCAACAATGCCATCAGCTTGCGCCGCAGTCGAATCAGCCGTTTGATCAGCCTGCAGAATCCCTTCGACTGAGCTGCAGCGTGGAGCGAAGCCTCCGCGATCGTCCGATTTCAGTGATGCAGGTCTCGTGACAGCCTGCGGTGCTCGAGGCCTCTTTTTCTCTAGGCGTGTTGTTCAATGATTGAGGAGGAGAGCTTGCGAGCCATACGGTTGGGATCTCTCAATGTGTTTTCCTATCTGGTGGAGCGAGGCATTTGCTCCGCCAATGATCGTCTTGCCAGTGTTGACCAGCTCCTCGGCAAGAACATGAACTTATTGGTTCATTTCGCAAGGCGAGAAGCTGCGGGAGTTGCTCCAGATTGCGTCATGGTCAAGCAAGGGCCTGTTGGCCGCTCTGGCATTCCTAAGGATGGGTTTGAGGAGGAGTGGCTTCATTCAAAACTCCTGAGCAGACATGATGAGCTGATGCCGCTGCGTTCCTTTGTGTCTCAGCCTATCGCTTATGACAAAGAAAATGAGATTCTGGTGTGTCGCTTTTTTCAGGGTTACCAAGACCTAGGCGACTTTTATGGGGAGAGCAAGTTGTTCCCGCCAGTCATTGCCGCAGCAATGGGGGCCACTCTTGCTTTGCTGCATAGCTCAACCTTCCAGCGAGCAGACTATTTGCATCAGTTGGATCCCGACTTACGTTGCCTTGATCTCGCCAACGATCAGAAGCCAGACTATCGCAACGAGCTGCGCTTCCTGACTCCGTCAATCTTTGAGCGGATCTCTGTTGATGGGCTGAAGTTTTATGAGCTCTACCAAAGCGCTCCTGAGCTCTCTGAGGCTATTTCTAGCCTGGAGATGGATGCGCGCCGCTACTGCCTGATTCATGGCGACATGAAGTTCAATAATATCTTGTTGCATCACGACTGGCCCCGTTGGAAGCCTTGCCAGCTGCCCTCTTCGCCGTCATCCTTGCAATTGGCAGACGCAACTGGTGTGCTGCGGGTGATTGATTGGGAACAGTGGACCTGGGGGGATCCAGCAGTTGATGTAGGTGCGCTGCTGGCTGACTATCTCCGGATTTGGCTGAGGAGCCTCCGCCTGAGCCGTGGTGTTGATCTTGGCGTGGCATTGAAACTTGCGGCTGTACCGCTAGAGCTGATCCAGCCATCATTGAGGGCACTCCTGGAGGCCTACCTAGCCCAGTTCCCTCTGATTATTGCTCACGATCCTGACTTTGTTGATCGGATTTTCCAAGTTACTGGCCTGGGTCTGATCCGTATGATTCAGGCCAAACTTCACTATTTTGAGCCCTTTGGCACAGTAGAGGCGTCAATGCTTCAGGTCGCGAAGTCGCTCCTGTGTGAACCGCATGCTGCAAGAGAGATGCTTTTGGGACGTACGTCTCTCGGTGCTGCTGGCTTTGACCCTGCTGGCTTGATTGATCAGATTCAACTCCGGCAGGAGATTCCTGCAACTGTGCTTCAGGCTGAGCCTCACACTCCGCTGCCGCTGTGGACGAGTGATTTCACTCCACAGCGAATGCTTGCTGATTTGATTGAAAACATCCGCATTGATCCTCCACTGATTGAGCATCCGGCCTATCAGCCGTTGAATCTGCAGTCTCCAGACCATAGCGAGTTGGGCGCATCAGGCTGTGGGGGATTTCGTGGGTTGCCCGCTGAGCTGAGGTGTGGATTTCTGTTGGAAGAGGTTAAAAACTATATCTATGATATCTACTTCAGTGGAGAGCGGGAAAGGCGTGGCGGGCTTTCTGAAAATAATAAGATCGTGGTTAATAACTCTATCGCTGGGATGGATCTGGATTTTTTCACAAAGCTGCAGAACGCTAATGCGGGCACAGGCTTTTTTGATCCCGATTGGGATGTTGTCAATGTCGATGCAGAGCGTCTGTTGATTGAAAAAGATGGTCTGCAGCTGTGGGTTGATCCTAATGCTGATTTGGCTTCAGGTGCTGATCTCGCGCCTGGCTCTCACGCCTGTTTGAAGATGCCCTCTGCCCTGTTCGCTGGTCAATTCTATGTGGCGATCGGCAATGCAGGTGAGCCCTTGGGCGATAAGTCACGTCTCAGGATTTACTTCAATGTAACGGCTGATGGAGCCTTGGCTTTGATGGACCTCCTCTCTCAAGAGCTGAATGCTCAAAGCTGCCGCTATGCATTCAAGGCTTTACATGATCCCTCGGCTTATGGCAGGTATGATTCGGCCAGTGTTGAGATTCATGCAGATGACTATCCTCTCTTCTGCTTGATTCTTGAACGTTATTGGCCGAGTCTCTCTCTTTGCCAGCGTGCCCCGGTACCATTGTTTTCTTGTCCGCTGGCGCCAGGAGTCGGTCTTGTTGAATGTCCGGAGGATGGAGCTGGCTTCGGACTGGGCCGATGTGAAGTGTTGGCGCAAGCTTTATTGAAGGCCCAATTGCCCACCCACTGTCGTCTTCAGATGATCATCGATCAATTCGCTCAAGCTGGCCTCGATTGGAGCAGGCCTTATCTCAATCCAGGCTCCACCAGTCGCTATGCCCCCCTAAGCTTGGTATCGAATCACCATGCCGCTGGGGTTTTGCCTCTATCCCCGCACAAGGCAGATTAATCCTGCCTGATCCATCGGCCAGTGCGTCTCTTATTTCCTGTTTATGCGCATATTGCTCGTTGAGGATGACGTCGGAATTACGACGTTTGTCCGGCAAGGTCTTGCCGAGGCAGGCTACGCAACGGATGTGGCCATGAATGGAGCTGAAGGCCTCAAGTTGGCTCTGGCTGTCGACTATGACCTGATTCTTCTGGATGTGATGCTGCCTCTGTCGGATGGCATCAGTGTCTTGAAATCTCTCCGGCAACAAGGATCCCGGACTCCTGTGCTGCTGTTGACTGCCCTTGATACTGTGCAGGACCGAGTGCTGGGTCTTGATGCAGGGGCTGACGACTATCTGACCAAGCCATTCGATTTCAGCGAGCTGCTGGCACGGATGCGCGCTTTGTTGCGGCGTCCTCCCCTGCAGACTGATGTGCTGCTGCAGGCGGGTGATCTGGTGATGGATACGGCCCAGCGTCTGGTTAAGCGTGCAGAGCGATGCATTGAACTCAGCCCTCGTGAGTACTCCTTGTTGGAATACCTGCTGCGCAATCAGAACCATGTTCTCAGTCGAACTCTGATTGCCCAGCATGTGTGGAGCTTTGACTTCTATGGCGACTTCAAGGTTATCGATGTCTACATTGGCTACTTGCGTCGCAAGATCGATAAGAACGAGAGTGTCTCCCTCATCCAGACGGTGCGTGGTGTTGGCTATTGGATTCCCTCCGGGGAGAGTGATCCAGCTGCGCATGACCAGTGATTCTCTGGCGTTTGGCTGCTGATTCCTGACTCACGTCCTCATTGCCTCATTGTGATGGCGTCCGTTCCATGATGCATCGCAAGCCATGGCTTACATTGCGTTTTCGCCTGGTTGCGTGGTATCTCCTCTTGGCTGGGGTTTCCACGCTTGTATTCGATGGTTTTGTCTACTACGACTTTCGACAGCTCCTGCTTTCTCAGGTTGACACCTCGTTGAAAGTCGCATCCATCCAGGCCCTCAAGAATGTCGATGATGAGGTTGACCAGTTGGAGTTCGATGCCCGTCCAGACTCGACCTTGCTGGCCTCGCTGTTGAACCAGGCTGGCTTGGAAATCTACTTGCGGGGGCGGGATGGCAGCTTGAAGGCGGGTTTTGGCCAGTCGCTTGTCTTGGCTGCCGAGCCTGACGTTCGCCTGGGTTTTCAGACGGTGGTCACTCCAGATGGGCGGTGGCGCACCTTTACTCAGGAGATTGCCTCTCGCAATCGCCGGCCTCCTGGATGGTTGACCGTGGCGCGATCCCTTGAGCCTGTTGACGCCACTTTGACGGATGTCTTCAACCGCCATCTTCTGAAATTGCCATTTCTGCTTGGCATCGTGGGTTGCTGTGGTTTGTTTCTCGCCAGTCGCGCCTTGAAGCCAATTGGGCAGATCGCTCAGGCGGCACGCCAAGTGCGGATCAGCAGTGATCTGAGTCAGCGTGTTCACTATCAAGGAAGTGTGAACGATGAGCTCGTGCGCTTGGCCACGATGTTTGATGAAATGCTGGCATCCCTGCAGGCAACCTTTGAACAGCAAAGCCAATTGATTGCTGATGCATCCCACGAGTTGCGCACTCCATTGACAACCCTCAACGGCCATGTGCAGGTTGCCCTCAGCCAGCCTCGAACTGCCGAGGCCTATGTTGAGAGCTTGGAGGCAATCCAGTCGGAAGTGGCTCGGCTGATTCGTCTTTCCACCGATCTGCTCCTGCTCTCACGCTTGGAGCAGCATCATCAGGAGCTTGATTTTGAGTTGGTTCATCTCAGTGATCTACTGCAGGCCATCGCTGCTCAGATCAAGCCCTTGGCGGATCTGAAGCGCCTGAAGTTTGTGACAGATATCGCTCCGGAGCTTCGAGTCCAGGCCAGTCCAGACCATTTGATCCGTCTTTTTCTCAATCTGCTCGATAATGCTGTGAAATACACATCCGAGCAGGGTGTGGTTGTACTTCGCGCGGAGGCCCAGTCCGAGTTCATCGTTGTGAGCGTTTCTGACAGTGGCATCGGCATCGGCGAGGAGCATCTTCCGCACCTGTTTGATCGTTTTTACCGTGTAGACAAGTCGCGCTCGCGAGCCATGGGTGGTATAGGCCTCGGCCTCGCCATCGCCCAGGAAATTGTGCACCGCCACCATGCCGCAATCTCCGTGCACAGCCTTCCCTCCTCGGGAACAACCTTCACGGTGCGCTTTCGGCGCGATGCCGCCTGAAGCGAGCCAGCGACCGTGCGCAGTCGCTTCCCATTGGCGTGGCAACCCAATCGATTCACCCGAGCTCATGGCAGCGAGCGATCTCCGGTGCGGGTTTCAGTGTCGGTGATGGAATCCGGGCAAGCCTGCTTCCCAATCCATCGTTGCTGGCTGAGTAATCCCAGCAGTCCGATCCAGCCCAGCAGCCCCCCCACCGGATTCACCCCGCCCTGGCCAGGGCCGGCCCACCAGCCTGGTGCTCCGGGAGACACATCCAGCAGTCCGCTCTGCAGCAGGAACCATCCCCCCACCAGGCCGCCATGCAGGGTCACGGCCCCCCAGAGGGAGCCGCCGCCCGTTCTTCGCTCGAGCGCCAGGCAGATCCCCATCAGGAGGAGCCCCCCCAGCAGGCTCAGCGCCAGCAGTCCCGGTTCCCGGTACCACGGATGCGCCAGGGCGAAGAATGCGGCCTGCAGCACGAGGGCCCGCTTCGGTCCGCCCATCAGCTGCAGTTCGCCCCACAGCCAGCCGCGGAACAGCAGCTCCTCCGCCAGGCCCACGCCGCAGCCCAGGGCCAGACCATTGAGCAACCGGGGCGCGTCAGGCCATGCGCCAGCCCAGCGGGCCTGGTGACTGATCAGCAGTCCGATCGACACGAAGGTCAGGAGCGCCGCTGCCTTGGCCAGTCCCAGCAAGGCGGAGCGCAGCCCCTGTGCCCGCGCAACCCTCAATCCAAGGCTGGCCCAAGGGTTCGGGCATCCCCAGACCCTGCGAAGTCTGTAGGGCAGGGTGAGCAGTAACAGTGCGAAGGCGATCACCGCGCCGGCGAGATCCAGCTGGTCGGGCCGCCAGCCCGGTGCCAGCTGCGTCAGGGGCCGGGCCAGCAGCCAGCCGGCGCCGTACAGCAAGGGCACATAGAGCAGCGTGCCCAGCCAGTGGGGGGGCGGAAGCGGTCTCTGCCCCGCCAAAGCCCTCACTCTTCGGGCTCGATCGTGCTGGTGAGCCCCTTGGCCTTCAGGCTCTCGCAATAGAACTCGGCCGGTTCGATGTCGCACACGATCACCAGGCCCACGCCGGTGTTGTGGGCCTCCAGCATCACGGCCATGGCGTCCTGCTCGCTGAGGCTGGGCACCACCTGGCGCAGGGTGGTCACCACGTATTCCATCGTGTTCACGGGATCGTTGTGCAGCAGCACCTTGTAGCGGCGCTGGGGCTGACGCACCCGCTCCGGGGCTTTCTCCAGCACGGTGGCCCCGCCGGGGGAACGGCCCGGGGTGGCCGTTACCCGGATTGGGCCGGAGCTGGCTTGGGGGGGATGAGTTGCGGAGGCAGTGGCAACGACAGACATGGCCATCAAGGGGGGCTGGAGAGCGCGATGGACGGGTTGGTGAAGTCCTCTGAAAGCGGTGCCAGCTTAGGAAGCAGATCCCGGGCGAGCTGCCTTCGGGGCAGTGGCCGCCAAGCTCGGCTCAGGCCGTCAGAGCTGCCTTGATGCGCACCATGGCTTCTTCCACGTTGGCGCGGCTGTTGAAGGCCGAGAGGCGGAAGTAGCCCTCGCCGGCGGCGCCGAAGCCGCTGCCGGGGGTTCCCACCACATTCGCCCTACCGAGCAGCAGGTCGAAGAAGCCCCAGGAATCCACGCCCTCAGGGGTTTGGATCCACACGTAGGGCGCCTGCTCACCGCCGTACACCTCCAGGCCGGCGGCGCTCAGCTCGCGGCGGATGATCGCGGCGTTCTCCATGTAGAAGGCGATCAGCGCCTTCACCTGGGCCTGGCCCTCGGGTGAATACACGGCTTCGGCGCCGCGCTGCACGATGTAGCTCACGCCGTTGAACTTGGTGCACTGGCGGCGGTTCCACAGGCCCCACAGCTCCACCTGCTCGCCATTGGCGGCGGTGCCCATCAGGCCGCGGGGCACCACGGTGAGGGCGCAGCGGGTGCCGGTGAAGCCGGCGTTCTTGGAGAAGGAGCGGAATTCAATCGCGCACTCGCGGGCGCCGTCGATCTCGTAGATCGAGTGGGGCAGGGCGGGGTCCTGGATGAAGGCCTCGTAGGCGGCATCAAACAGGATCAGGGCGCCGTTGGCGCGGGCGTAATCGACCCAGGCCTGCAGCTGCTCTTTGGTGGCGACGGCGCCGGTGGGGTTGTTGGGGAAGCAGAGGTAGATCAGGTCCACCTTCTCGCTCGGGATCTGGGCAGTGAAGCCGTTGGCGGCGTTGATCGGCAGGTAGGTGAGCCCGCCGTACTGGCCGGCGTCATCGGCCTCGCCGGTGCGGCCTGCCATCACGTTGCTGTCCACATACACCGGGTACACCGGGTCGGTCACGGCGATGCGGTTGCCTTCGCCCAGGATGTCGAGGATGTTGGCGCTGTCGCACTTGGAGCCGTCGGAGACAAAGATCTCCTCGGCAGAGATCTGGCAGCCGCGGGCCTGGAAATCGGTGGCGGCGATCGCTTCGCGCAGCCACAGGTAGCCCTGCTCGGGGCCATAGCCATGGAAGCCCTCGCGGGTGCCCATCTCATCGATGGCCGCCTTCATGGCGGTGAGGCAGGCCTCGGGCAGCGGTTCGGTCACGTCGCCGATGCCCAGGCGGATGATCGGGGCGCTGGGGTTGGCCTCACTGAAGGCCTTCACCCGGCGGGCGATCTCGGGAAACAGGTAGCCGGCCTTGAGCTTGAGGTAGTTGCCGTTGACCTTGGCCATTGCGGGGTGGGCCGCCGCCGGGCCCGTTGAACGTTCGCGCGATTGTCCTATGCGGAGGTGTGGCTTACCGTGGTAAGTAGCACTGACCGCGCCTGATGGACGCGATCCTCACCCTCTCCTCCTAGGGGCAGCTGGTGATTCCGGCCCGCCTCTGGCAGCTGCTCGGGCTGCGTGCTGGCGATCGGCTGGCCCTGAGTCTGGAGCCCGATGGCCTGCATCTGGTGCCCCAGGGGGCCGCAAAGGCCGCCAGCGCCCACGCCCTGATCGGTGCGGCGCACTACGCGGGTGAGCCGGTGCCGCTCGAGCGCATGGATCCGGCGCTGTACGCCTCCAAGGGCGAGCCATGAGCCTGCCGATCGCGCTCGATACCAACCTGCTGGTGCGGCTGCTCACCAACGACGACCCTGCCCAGGCCCGCCAGGTGGCCGATCTCATCGATACCAGTGCGGCCTGTTTTGTGCCGTTCACCGTGGTGCTGGAGCTGGAATGGGTGCTGCGTGGTGCCTATCAGCTGTCCCGCGAGGCGATCACCCACGCCTTGCGCGGCCTGATCGCCATTCGCCATCTGCATCTCGAGCAGGAGGAGCAGGTGCTGCAGGCCCTTGAGGCCTATGGCCAGGGCCTGGATTTCGCCGATGCCCTGCATCTGCTGCGCAGGGCCGGTGAGTTGTCGCTCACGCCGGCGGTGCGCCAGCTCTGATGGCGGGGCTGCTGGCCTCCAGCGGCGATCGCACCCAGATCCCTGGGCGGATCTCGAAGCTCGCGTCCACCGGGGCGATCAGTTCGGCTTGTTCCGGTTGGAGCTGCTCCACCAGCTCATGGAAGCCACGGGAGAGCTTCGGAGCCTTGGAGAGCTTGATCTCGAACACCCGCTGGCGTTGGCCCCGCTCCAGCACCAGGTCGAGTTCGGCGCCGTGGCTTGTGCGCAGGAAATGGGGGCGCCAGCGTGGATGGGCGGCGATCAGCTGCTCGATCACGAAGCCCTCCCAGCTCTCACCGGCCTGCGGGTGGGCCAGGAGATCGTCGTAGCTCTCGATGCCGAGCAGATTGTGCAGCAGGCCGCTGTCACGCAGGTAGAGCTTGGGCGAGCGCACCAGCCGCTTGCTGAGGTTGGCCTCCAGCGGCGGCAGGCGCCGCAGCATGAAGGTGTGCTCCAGCGCCGCCAGAAGCTTCTGCAGCCGGACGCTGCTGAGATCCAGCAGGCCCGCAAGCCGACTGGCATTGAGGGTCTGCCCCTGGAGATGGGCCAGCAACCGCCACAGCCGCTCCATCAAGGGCAGCGGCAGCCCGAGCTCCAGGGCGGCGATGTCGCGGCCGAGGAAGGTGCGGATGAAATCGTCGCGCCAGTCGACGCTGTCGTCTTCTGCGGAGCTCAGCAGGCTTTCGGGGAAGCCGCCCCGCAGCCAGAGCTGCTGCCAGCGGATGGCCGGGGCCACTTCGCCCAGCAGAAACGGTGTGAGTTCCACCTGGGCGATGCGACCGGCCAGGCTTTCCTGGCTCTGGCGCAACAGCGGACCGGACGCCGAACCGAGCAGCAGGAACCGCCCGGGCCGGCGATCCCGGTCGATCTCGGCGCGCAGCAGGCTGAAGAAGTCGGGCATGAGCTGGATTTCATCCAGGCACACCAGGTGATGCCGATGGGCCTCGAAGAACAGCTCCGGCTCCTGGAGCTGGGCTCGATCGCTGCGGTCCTGCAGGTCGAGCAGCACGGCATCACCGTGCTGGGCCAGCAGTTGGCGGGCCAAGGTGGATTTGCCACATTGCCGGGGCCCCAGCAGTAAGGCCGCCGGCGCCCGGCTCAGGGCTTTGGTGAGCGCCAGGTGGGCGTGCCTCGGCAAATAACCGTGCATTTCTGCAGTGTAGGCACCAAATTGCACGGCTGATTGCGGTGCCGCTGGGCCTGCATACGATCAAGGCAGCTCAGCCGCCGGCCGCTGTGATCGTTGCCAACCCCGCCGCTGCGCCAGTGGATGGGCCCATTGATTTCGACGCCCTGATCGACCTGGGCATCAGCAAGCCGGCCCGCTACCTGGGCAACGAACTGGGGGTGCAGCCGCGCGACTGGGACGCCGACTGGCGCTCGGCCGGCGTGCGCTGGGCACTCACCTACCCCGAGGTGTACGAGGTGGGCGCCAGCAACAGCGGCCACATCATTCTGTATTCGATCCTGAATGCCGTGCCTGGCCAGCTGTGCGACCGCAGCTACCTGCCGGCGCCGGATCTGGCCGCCCGCCTGCGCGAGCGCAGCGCTCCTCTGTTTGCGGTGGAGAGCCGCCGGCCCCTGGCCGCCTTCGACATCCTCGGCTTCTCGCTCAGCTACGAGCTGGGGGGCACCAACATCCTGGAGATGCTGGAGCTGGCCGGCATCCCGATCCGGGCCGCCGATCGGGGCGACCTGCCGCTGGCTCACCCGCAGGCGCCGCCGCTGATCTTTGCCGGCGGTCCCACCGCCACCAGCAACCCGGAGCCCTTCGCTGCCTTTTTCGACTTCATTGCCCTGGGCGACGGCGAGGAGTTGCTGCCCGAGATCGGCCTGCTGGTGGCCGAGGCCCGGGCCGCCGGCCTCAGCCGCCGCCAGCTGCTGCGCGATCTGGCCCAGGTGCCGGGGGTGTATGTGCCCTCGCTCTATGGCCCTGGAGCCGACGGGGTCACGATCGAGCCTCTGGAGCCCGGCATCCCAGCGCGGGTGCAGCGGCGCACGGCCACGCCGATGCCCCACTACGCCATGGGGCTGGTGCCCCACGTGGAAACGGTGCATGACCGGCTCACGGTGGAGATCCGCCGCGGCTGCACCCGTGGTTGCCGCTTCTGCCAGCCCGGCATGCTCACCCGCCCCGCCCGTGACGTGGAGCCTGAGGCGGTGGTGGAGGCGGTGGAGGAGGGCATGCGCCGCACCGGCTACAGCGATTTCTCGCTGCTGTCGCTGAGCTGCTCCGACTATCTGGCCCTGCCGGCGGTGGGGGTGGAGCTGCGCAACCGCCTGGCCGACAAGAACGCCACCCTCACCCTGCCCAGCCAGCGGGTCGACCGCTTCGACACAAACATCGCCCACATCATCGGTGGGGCCAGAAAGGGCGGGCTTACCTTCGCGCCCGAGGCCGGCACCCAGCGCCTGCGCGACATCGTGAACAAGGGGCTCACCGACGCCGAGCTGCTCTCCGGCATCCGCACCGCCATGGAGAGCGGCTACCGCAAGGTGAAGCTGTATTTCATGATCGGCCTGCCGGGGGAAAGCGACGCCGATGTGCTCGGTATCGCCGACACCTGCCGCGCTCTTCAGCAGCAGTGCCGTGATCTCGGCCGGCTGGAGCTGAATCTCACGATCTCCAACTTCACGCCCAAGCCGCACACGCCCTTCCAGTGGCACAGCGTGAGCACCGGCGAATTCCGCCGCCGCCAGGAGCTGCTCAGAGGTGCCCTGCGCCAGCTGCGCGGCATCAAGACCAATTTCACCGATGTGCGCCTCTCGGCGATCGAAGACTTCATCGGCCGGGGCGACCGCCGCCTGGCGCCGGTGATCGAGGCCGCCTGGCGGGCCGGGGCGGGCCTGGATGCCTGGTTTGAATCGGCCGAGCGCAGCCATGCCGCCTGGACCGGCGCGATCGAGGACGCCGGTCTGGGCGGTCGCTACCGCCGGCTGGAGCTGGGGGCCTGGAGCGCGGTTGAGGCGATGGAGGCCGAAGACCTGGCTGCCTTCTGCCGCCAGCCCCTGCCCTGGGACCACATCGATTCCGGCCTCGACAAGCGCTGGCTGGCCGACGACCTGCAGCGGGCCCTGGCCGCCGCGGTGGTTCCTGATTGCTCCTTTGAGGGCTGCAGCAGCTGCGGTGTGTGCGGTCCGGAGCTGGGTCACAACGTGGTGATTCCGCCGCCAGCGATCCCGCCGGCGTTGCCCCAGCGGGCCCCGGCCAGCGAGCGGGTGTGCCGCTTGCGCATCGGCTTCGCCAAGACCGGCTCCCTGGCCCTGATCAGCCACCTCGATCTGCTGCGGCTGCTGGAGCGGGCGCTGCGCCGCAGCGGGCTGCCGGTGAGTTTCACCGGCGGCTTCCACCCCTTGCCCCGCCTGCAGGTGGCCCTGGCCCTGCCGCTGGGGGTGGAGGGTCAAGGGGAGTGGCTCGATCTGGAGTTCACCGAGGCGGTGGATCCGGCGGCTGTGCGGGTGCGCCTGCAGGCCGAGCTGCCGCCGGGGCTGCAGCTGCTGTCGGCGGCGGTGGTGCCCACCTTTGGCCCCAGCCTCAGCCAGGAGCTGGCGGCAGCCCACTGGCGCTTTGCTCTCAGGGCCCAGGCTGCGCCTGCCCTGGAACCAGAAGCCTGGGATGCGGCCATCGCTGCTCTGCTGGCGGCAACGGAGCTCAGCTGGCATGACACCGACAAAAGAGGGCGCCCCCGGCAGCGAGACTGCAGGCCGGAGCTTGTGGATCTGCGTCGGGTTGCCCCCGGGCCGTCGTGTCCAGAGCAGAACTCCCCGGATGCGCCCGTGTTCGAACTGGAGGCGGCCATTGATGGCGCCGGTCGCAGTCTGCGTCCTTCACAGGTGGCCCAGTGGTTGGCGGAGCAGCTCGGCCATGAACTCGCTCTCGGCTCCCAGTGCCGTACGGCCTTGCTGTTGCGGGAGCTCCTGCCGGCAGAACGGCCGTGATAGCCTGGCGATAGGCGATCAGGCAGGCTGCCTGCGAGCTTCATCCGAGCTTCCAACTCGAAAGCTTTTCCATCGATCAGCACTTTGTCGCTGGATCGATTCACAGATCCACCCGGCACTCCAGGCGCCCTCCCAGAGTTCAGGCCTGGTCTGCTGTCCTCTCCGCAGGCGTCCCCTCAGGGTTCACCGTTTCGGAGCCGGACTCCAGCCGGCCGTTCGCCCCAGCCCCTCACGGCGCACCGTCTCAGATGGCGACCAGGTTGGTCCCATTCAGGTTTTTTCTTCGTTCTGTGGCATGAGGCCGCGGTTCTCTCCGTGCCATAGCCGCAGTGATTTCAGTCCCCGGATCGGCCCGAGCAGGCCCAACCCCTTCACCCATGCCACAGCAGATCGTCATTGCCGAGCAACTGCGGATCGCCGCGGTTCTCAACGATGAGTGTGTTGATCAACTGGTTGTCGCCCAAGGCCGTTACCAGATCGGCGATGTTTATCTGGGTACGATTGAAAATGTTCTTCCTGGTATCGATGCCGCCTTCGTCAATATCGGTGAGAGTGAAAAAAATGGTTTCATTCATGTCACCGACCTCGGCCCTCTGCGGCTGAAGAAAGGAGCCGCTGGGATTACGGAGCTGCTCGAGCCCCGGCAAAAGGTGCTGGTGCAGGTGATGAAGGAGCCCACGGGCACCAAGGGGCCCCGGCTCACGGGCAACCTCACCCTCCCGGGCCGTTTTCTGGTGCTTCAGCCCCATGGCCAGGGGGTGAATATCTCCCGGCGCATCAATGGCGATCACGAACGCAACCGCCTGCGGGCCCTGGGGGTGCTGATCAAACCGCCAGGCGCCGGGCTCCTGATCCGCACCGAGGCGGAGGGCGTGAGCGAAGACCTGCTGATCGACGACCTGGAAGCGTTGTTGCGCCAGTGGGAGGCGATTCAGACCGCCGCCGAGACGGCCAATCCGCCGGTGCTGCTCAACCGCGATGAGGATTTCATTCATCGCGTGCTGCGCGACCTTTACAACCCCGAGGTGCTGCGGGTGGTGGTGGACACCCCCGCTGCCGTGGCCCGGGCCAATGCCTTCCTCGGTGCCGATCACGCCAACGTGCAGGTGGAGGCCCACCGCGACCCCTCTGACATCCTGGAGGCCTTCAAGGTCAATGCCGCCATCCGCGATGCCCTCAAGCCGCGGGTCGATCTGCCCTCCGGCGGTTACGTGATCATCGAGCCCACCGAGGCGCTCACGGTGATCGATGTGAACTCGGGCTCTTTCACCCGCTCCGCCAACGCGCGCGAAACGGTGCTCTGGACCAACTGCGAGGCGGCGGTGGAGATTGCCCGCCAGCTCAAGCTACGCAACATCGGCGGCGTGGTGATCATCGACTTCATCGACATGGAGTCCCGCCGCGACCAGCTGCAGCTGCTGGAGCACTTCACCCAGGCCGTGCGCGACGACGCGGCCCGCCCCCAGGTCGCCCAGCTCACCGAACTGGGGCTGGTGGAACTCACGCGCAAGCGTCAGGGTCAGAACATCTATGAGCTGTTCGGCCGGGCCTGCCCCAGCTGTGGTGGTCTGGGCCATGTGGCTGTGTTGCCCGGTCAGGACAGCCTGCAGCCGCTGGCGACAGCCACCGGCCTGGTGCGTTCCGCCGCCTCGGCACGCGCCGAGGTGCTCGCTCCCGGTGCCCCGGCTGATACGGGTTCGGGTCGCCGTCGCCGCGGTGGCCGGGGTGGTCGCACTGCCGCGCCCCCCGGACCGATGGGCACGGATCTGGCCGATTCCGGGGTGCTGATGCCGATTGCGCCGCTGCTGGAGGGCCAGGATGGCCTCGGCGGTGGGCCCACCGCCTTGAATGGAGCCGAGGAGCAGGCCGCCAGCCGTCGGCCAGAAGCCGAGTTGGTGGCCGTGCCGATGGATGCCGAGCAGGAAGCGGTGTACGGCTGGCTCGGCCTCAATCCCACTCTCCTGCTGGATGAGCCGCCCGCGAGCGACAACGTGGTGGTGCGGGTGGTGCGTCCCGATGCTGATGCCGAGGCGGTGCTGGAAGAGGCCCGCCAGCAGCTGGCCAGCAGCGGCAGCCGCCGCAGGCGGGGCCGTTCCGGACGCGGCGCTGGTGCTGCCGGCAACGGGGCAGCCAATGGCAGCGCCCCTTCGGCAGACCCTGACTCCAGGGAGTTCGATGAGCGCGAGCAGCGCCGGCCCGCTCCGGTGGAGATCACACCCCTGCCACCGCAGCTGGAGCCCGAAACGATCGTCACGGTGTCGGTGCCCACCCGGCCTCCGGCTGAGCCTGAGGACCAACCGGTCGCCGTAGGCGCGGAACCGGAGGAGGACAACCAGCCTCGCCGCCGCCGCCGCCGCTCCTCGGCCGCCGGCTGAGGCTGGGCCATCGGGATGACCACTGCCGGCGTGGATGAGGTGGGCCGGGGCTGTCTGTTCGGCCCGGTGTTCGCCTCGGCGGTGGTGCTCTGCGACGGCGCGGCGGTCTCGCTGCAGGCGCTGGGCCTCACCGACAGCAAGGCCCTCACGGCCCGGCGCCGGGCTGCCCTGGTGCCGGCGATCACGGCCCAGGCCTCGGCTTGGGCCCTCGGCCAGGCCTCGGCTGCCGAAATCGACCGCCTGGGCATCCGGGCTGCCACCGAACAGGCGATGCTGCGCGCCCTGCAGAAACTGCCCCGCTGCCCGTCCCTGGTGATTGTGGACGGGGTCTTGCCCCTGCGCGGCTGGTGCGGCCCCCAGCGCACCCTGGTGCAGGGGGATCGTCTCTGCCCGGCGATCGCCGCCGCCAGCGTGCTTGCCAAGCAGGCCCGCGACCGGCTGGTGATCGACAGCCTGGCCGCCCGCTTTCCCGGCTATGGCCTGGAGCGTCATGTGGGCTATGCCACGGCCCAGCACCGTCAGGCCCTGCTCCGGCTCGGCCCCACCGCCCTGCACCGCCGCAGCTTTCTGCGCAAGCTGCTGGCGACTCAGGCCTCGAGCAGCCAGCCCTCGTAGTCGGCCAGCAGCTGCTGGCCCACCCGGCCCTTGATCCCCACCAGGATGCCGGCCAGCAAGGAGCGGCCGGTGGCCTCCAGCACCCGTGCCGGAATCAGGCG
This sequence comes from Prochlorococcaceae cyanobacterium, assembly GCA_044347105.1. GTDB lineage: Bacteria > Cyanobacteriota > Cyanobacteriia > PCC-6307 > Cyanobiaceae > NIES-981. The sequence goes on along the minus strand of JBIIXY010000024.1, from coordinate 4,749 downwards.
CAACAGCGGTGGCTGACTCACGCGCACATCCAGCCTTGCCTCGCCATGGAGTCCGCTGCCGGTGGCCTCCAACCAGGAGTGCAGGGTCAGATCAAAGTCGTCCACCAGCCCCAGCCCTTCCAGCTGGCAGTCAATCGCCTCCAGCTCGATCCGCCCCGGCAGGGTGTGGGTGCGCAGCTGCACAACGGGGTGAATCTGCAGCTGAAACACCTGCAGGTGCGTCACGGCGTAGCGGTAGCGGCCAGGGCCGAGCGCTTCGAGCTGGCTCGGGTTGAGCAGGGCTTTCACCACCCGATCGTCCTGGGTGAGGTAGTGAGCCAGCCGCTCCGGCTGGTGGTTCACGGTGAGTTGCAGTTGCTGACTGGCACTGAAGGCCAGGGGCATGGCCTGCTGGCCGGCGCGGCATGATCCTATCGGTCCGCTTCCGGCCTTCCTACGCAGGCCGTTCCATCCACAGCTGTTCCGCCCCCAGTCGTTCCGCCCCCGTTGTGATGCGCCTTGCCTTTCTCGGACCCGTTGGCACCTATGGCGAGCAGGCCGCTCAGCAACTGGTGGCGCTGGAGGGCCTGCAGAATGTGGAGTACGTGCCCCAGCTGGGCATCCGGGCCGTGGTGCAGGCCCTGGCCTGCGGCAGCTGCGATGCGGCGGTGGTGCCGGTGGAGAACTCGGTGGAGGGTGGCGTGACCGCCTGCCTGGACGCTCTCTGGGAACACCCCGAGCTGGCGATCACCCGCGCCCTGGTGCTGCCGATCCGCCACGCCCTGCTGGGTAGCGGCGGGCTAGAGGGTGTGAGCGAGGTGCTCTCCCACCCCCAGGCTCTGGCGCAGTGCAGCCAGTGGCTGGCTGAGCATCTGCCCCACGCGCTGCAGCTGCCCACCAGTTCCACGGCTGAGGCGGCACGCATGGTGGCGGGCAGCCGCTTCCGGGCGGCGGTGGCCTCCCGCCAGGCCGCCCTGGAGCATGGTCTGCAGGAGCTGGCCTATCCGATCAACGACGTGGCCGGCAACTGCACCCGCTTTCTGCTGCTGCGCCGCGAAGCGCGCCAGGCCAGCGGTGCGGTGGCCAGCCTGGCCTTTTCCCTCCACTCCAACCAGCCCGGAGCGCTCCTCGAGGCCTTGGGCTGCTTTGCCCGCCGGGGGCTGAACATGAGCCGGATCGAATCGCGCCCCTCCAAGCGGGAGATGGGGGAATACATCTTCTTTGTGGACCTGGACCTAGACGTCCCGCAGGCCGGAGGACGTGGCCTGGAGGAAACCCTGGCCGAGCTCAGGCCGCTCTGCGAGCACCTGGCCCTGTTCGGCACCTATCCACTCACCACCCTCGTCTGAGTGGGTTTTTCTGCGCGGAACACCCCGAACTGCATCAGGCCGGTGGCGAAGGCCCAGTGCATCAGCAGGATGGTGGGCGTTTCGCGCAGGCCCTGCAGCACCGCCGCCGGCCCCAGGCCGAGCACCGCTCCGGGGCGGCGCAGCCCCTCAAGGATCGAGTCGATCCAGGAGGGCAGGGTGGCGGCGGTCCAGTCGCCGGTGGTCACGCTGATTCCCGCGCCCCAGGCGCTCTGTTCCAGGTTGCGGCGGAGGGAGGCGATGCTGGCGAATTCCGGGTGGGCCCACTGTTCGAGCAGCTGGCGCATCACCCAGCGTTCCAGCCGATTCATGGCTCCGTCGGCGGGATCGCGGCGGTTCCAATCGGCCACCGCCAGCCGTCCGCCCGGCCGCAGCACCCGCAGCAGCTCGTCGACATAACGCTGCTTGTCGGGCATGTGGGGACAGGCCTCCACACTCCACACAGCGTCGAAGCTGCCATCCACCGCCTTGAGATCCAGGGCATCCATCACTTGGAAGCGGCAGTGGGGCAGGCTGGCGGGGGTCAGGGCCGTGGCGCGTGCGATCTGGGCAGGACTGATGCTGATGCCCAGCACATCCAGTCCGTAGTCGCGGGCGAGGATCCGGGCGCTGCCACCGATGCCGCAACCCACATCCAGCACGCGTGAGCCGCTGGGCAGCTGGTCGAGACCGCTCCAGCGCACCAGCTCATGCACAAAGTGTGCTTTGGCCTCACGGAAGTCCACACCCCCAGGGAGCTGCGGCGGGTTGCCGTAGTGGCCGAGGTGGATGTGGTCGCCCCACAGGCGTTCCAGCAGCTGATCAGTCGTCCAGCGGTCGTAGGCCTCGGCCACGCTGGCGCTGCTGGTGTAGCGGCGGTTGCGCTGCTGCCAGGTGAACAGGGCGGCGGCGCCCACGGCCGCGGCGCCCACGGCGAGGGGCAGGCCGGTCACTGGGGCTGGAAGGTGTCCTTGAGCACGGTGCGGGCGGCCAGTTGGCGGCGGGTGTGGTCGAGCAGGTCGAATTCCTGGCGCAGCCGTTCACTGGTGCTGGTGATCTCCAGCAGGCTTTGCTGGTGGTCGGCCACCGGGCCGCCGAGGTGGGAGCCGATCCAGAAGGAGAGCTCGCGCGGTAGATCGGGCAGATCTGCGGGCATCTGGGCGGGCTTGCCGATCAGTTTGGCCGTGAGTTCCACCACATCCTTGAGGGCCTCGCGCACCTGATCAGCCAGACCGGAGAGCCCCTGGCTGTCGTTGTCCAGCTCATCTTCGATCCAGCTCACCAGGCCGACGCGGAACGGAGCCTCCCGCACGATGTCCAGCACGCGGAAGCGCTGCTGGCCCATGGTCACGATGTTGCTGCGGTCATCCTCCTGGGTCTGGCAGTGGATGATCTCGGCGCAACAGCCCACATCCGCCATCCGCCGCTCCTGGGGATCCCAGCGGATCACGCCGAAACGCTGGTCTTCGGCCATCACCGTGCGCAGCAGCATCCGGTAGCGAGGCTCAAAGATATGGAGGGGCAGCACTTCCTGGGGGAAGAGCACCACATCGGGCAGGGGAAACAGGGGCAGCTCCCGTACGGCCAGTTCACCCATGGCTTCAGCAGGAGATGCCCATGAATCCTAGAAACATCCCGATGCAGGCGCGGCCGGGGATCAGAGCTTCACCTCGATATCCACGCCGCTCGGCAGGTCGAGCTTCATCAGGGCGTCGATGGTTTTGGCCGAGGGGCTGTAGATGTCGATGATCCGGCGGTGGGTGCGGGTCTCGAAGTGCTCACGGGAGTCCTTGTCCACGTGGGGCGAGCGCAGCACGCAGTAGATCTTGCGCTTGGTGGGCAGGGGGATCGGTCCGATCGCCGTGGCGGCGGTGTGATCGGCCGTTTCAATGATTTTGTCGCAGGAGAGATCCAGCATGCGGCGATCAAACGCCTTCAGGCGGATGCGGATCTTCTGCTGGGTGATGGCGGTGGACATGGGAGGAAGGTGTTCCTGGTGACGCTGCAGAGAAATGCTGCGGCGAGCGGTGAAACCGGCCGGAGCCGGGACATGACCTCGGGTTGAGGTCGGCTTGCTGTGAGGTTGTCGAGATGCGGGATCGGTCTGTCCCCTGGCTGCGATCGGCAGAGAAGGGGGAGGGGTGGACAACTGCCCACCCCTGTGACCTTAGATCTGCGGCAAGACCGGACTGGAGATCAGGCCAGGATCTTGGACACCACGCCGGCACCGATGGTGCGGCCGCCTTCGCGGATGGCGAAGCGCATGCCCTGCTCGATGGCCACCGGGCAGATCAGCTCGCCGGTCATCTTGATGCGGTCGCCGGGCATCACCATTTCCACGTTGGCACCGTCGTCAGAGGTGAAGGCGGTGATCTGGCCGGTCACATCCGTGGTACGGATGTAGAACTGCGGGCGATAGCCAGCGAAGAAGGGGGTGTGGCGGCCGCCCTCTTCCTTCTTCAGCACGTACACCTCACCCTCGAATTTGGTGTGGGGGGTGATGGAGCCGGGCTTCACGAGCACCATGCCGCGCTCGATGTCCTCCTTCTGGATGCCGCGCAGCAGCAGGCCCACGTTGTCGCCGGCCATGCCCTCGTCGAGCAGCTTGCGGAACATTTCCACACCGGTGACGGTGGTCTTGCGGGTGTCCTTGATGCCCACAATCTCGATCTCCTCGCCCACCTTCACCTTGCCGCGCTCGATCCGGCCGGTGGCCACGGTGCCGCGACCGGTGATGGAGAACACGTCCTCCACGGCCATCAGGAAGGGCTTGTCGATCTCCCGCTCAGGCTCAGGGATGGCGGTGTCGACGGCGGTCATCAGCTCGTCGATCTTGGCTTCCCACTCGGCGTCACCCTCAAGGGCCTTCAGGCCAGACACCTTCACCACGGGGATGTCATCCCCGGGGAAGTCGTAGCTGGAGAGCAGTTCCCGCACCTCCAGTTCCACCAGCTCGAGGATCTCCTCGTCGTCCACCATGTCGCACTTGTTGAGCGCCACCACCAGGGCGGGCACGCCCACCTGCTTGGCCAGCAGGATGTGCTCCTTGGTCTGGGCCATGGGGCCGTCAGTGGCGGCCACCACGAGAATGGCACCGTCCATCTGGGCGGCACCGGTGATCATGTTCTTCACGTAGTCCGCGTGGCCGGGACAGTCCACGTGGGCGTAGTGACGGCCGTCGGTCTCGTACTCGACGTGGGCGGTGTTGATGGTGATGCCGCGCTCACGCTCCTCGGGAGCACCGTCGATCTGGTCGTAGGCCTGGGCCTTGGCCTGACCTTTCTTGGCCAGCACGTTGGTGATGGCGGCCGTGAGGGTGGTTTTGCCGTGGTCAACGTGGCCGATGGTGCCGATGTTGACGTGGGGCTTATTCCTCTCGAACTTCTCGCGAGCCATGGAAGGAAAGAATCGGGGGTAGGTGGGT
>JBIIXY010000170.1:0-3605 GCA_044347105.1 Prochlorococcaceae cyanobacterium | reverse complement strand
TAGGCCGCCGCGGTGGTGGGCACCGGGTCGTCGAGCTCCGGATCCAGCCCCGGCTGGTGGGTGTAGCGGTGGTGCCACTGGTGATAGCGGCGGTAGGCGGTGGCGTTGTAGAAGCTGAGCAGCCCCAGCAGCCAGGCGGCCCCGTCGTTGAGGGCGCGGCTGCGGAAAGCGGTGCGGTGGCTGCATTCGTGCAGCCCCGCGAAGCAGGTGGCCAGCCCCACCCCGCACAGCAGCAGCCCCGCCAGGCGCAGGGCCAGGGGCCAGGCCTGCTGCCCCCAGGCCAGCCCACCGGCCGTGATGGTGAGCAGGTGGCTCATCAGACGGATCCAGGCCGGCCCATCGCGCAGCTGGTTGAGGGCCGCCAGCTCGGCGCGGGGGATCAGGGCCTTCCGCGTTGCGGCTGGGGCCGGAGCGGCGGTGGGGATGGCGGCAGGGGCGTCCAAGACGGGCTGCAATGAGCTGAGGCCATCCCACCAGCTGCCCCGGCCCGGCTTCGGTAGGCGATGCGACGATCTGCGATTCGACTCCCTGCCGCGCCCAGCCTGGACCTGCACCGCCGCAGGCTGCCTAGATTGCCGCGGTCTGCGCCTGCCGTTGATGGTGCCTGGCGAACCGCAAGCTGATTCCCGCGCTGAGAGCCCTGATGGCGCCAGCTCCAGCCCGGACCCGCGCCGGCAGGCGCTGGTGGAGTCGCTGCGCCACCGCTACCGCAGCGCCGAAGCGCGCGGCGACGCCGCCGCCAAGCAGGCCCTGTTCAAGGAGGCTGTTTACCTGGGGATCCAGCCCGACGCCTTCACCGGTGGCGGCTGACCCTTGCCCGTCCCCAGCCCCCTGCTGCTGTTCAGCCTCTGGGGCTTCGAGGGGGACCTGGAGGCCGCCAGCGCCATCGCTGCCCGCCAGGGCTTCAATGGCCTGGAGGTGAACCTGCGCCATCCGGCCCTGGAGGGCCACGCCCCTGAGGCGGTGGCCGAGCACCTGGCCGCCGCCGGTGAGCACATGGTGCTGGAAGTGCTCACCGGTGGCGACTACGTGCCCGATCTGGGCTGCACGCCCCAGCAACATCTGCAGGAGCTGGAGGCGCAGCTGGCCCTGGCGCCGGCCTTCCGGCCCCTGCGGATCACCGTGCTCACCGGCAGCGACAGCTGGCCGTGGCCCGTGCAGGAGGCCTTCTGGCGCCGGGCCCTCGCCCTGGCGGCCACCTGCGCGCTGCCGGTGAGTTTCGAAACCCACCGCTCCCGCAGTCTCTACAGCCCCTGGCTGCTGCAGCCCTACCTGGAGACCTTCCCCAGCCTGCGCCTCACCGCCGATCTCAGCCACTGGTGCGCCGTGGCCGAGCGCCTGATGACGCCGGAGCTGGCGCCCGTGCAGGCCATGGCCGCCCGGGTGGACCACATCCATGCCCGGGTGGGCCATGCCCAGGGCCCCTCGGTGGGCCACCCCTTCGCGCCGGAATGGGACGCAGCCCTGGAGGCCCATCGGCGCTGCTGGCAGCTGTTTGCCCAGGAGCGCTCCGCCGCCAGCCAGGGACCCTTCACGATCACCCCTGAGTTCGGGCCCGACGGCTACCTGCCCCAGCTGCCCTTCACCCGCCAGCCGGTCGCCGACCTGCTCGAACTCAACACGGCGATGGCGCACTGGCTGCGCCACCAGGTGCCCTGGTGAGGCCTGGGGCGGCTTCCCCAGGGAGCTGCCACTGCTCCAGCTCCAGCATGCGGGCATAGAGCGCCTGCCACTGGAGGATGCGCTGCTCCAGGCGGTGGGCCGGCCCCGGCGTCAGGCCGCTGCGATAGCCCCGCTGGGCCGATTCCACCAGGTGGCGGTCCTCCTCCAGAAAGAGCTGCATGCTGGCCATCCAGCTGTCTGCCGTGGCGGCCAGCTCTGGAGGCCCGAACAGCCAGACGTCCATCGTGCAGCGATCCAGCGCCGCGGCGGGCAGAAAGCTGATCAGGGCCAGGCGCCGGTCGGGCCAGAGCAGCAGATGGGTCCAGGGCGCCAGGCCGAAGGTGAAGAAGGTGCCGCTGGCATCGCCCTCGCCGCCAGGGGGAATCGGCGTGGCCAGCAGGGTGCCGTGGGGGCTGAGGGCGTGGCGGTAGAGGCGCACCGGCCCCTGTTCCCGGTGCAGGGTGGTGGGGTGGGCGATTGCCACGTGGTAATCGTCCAGGGTGTTGTCGTGGGCGATCTTCCAGTTGCAGGCCAGGGTGCACTGCTCCCGGGCCAGCAGCAGGCGCGGTTCGGCGAACAGCTCCCCCGCCTCGTCGAGCACGAGGTCGAGCTGATGCTCCAGGGGGAGGGGATCGGGCCCCAAGGCCACCCAGATCAGCGGTCCCAGCTCGCGGCAGGCGAGCTCCTGCAACGGCCAGTCGTCGCGGTGGAAGGGCTCCAGAAACTCCGTCTCCCGCGCCGCCGCCAGCAGTTGGCCGTCGAGGTCGTAGCTCCAGCCGTGATACGGGCAGATCAGGCGCCGGCAGCTCCGTGGCGGTGCGCCGTTCTCGAGCAGGGCCACGCCCCGGTGGGGGCAGCGGTTGAGGAAGGCGCGGGCAGGCGAATGGGCTGGCTGGTTGGCAGACGGGTTGGTTAGCGAGTTGGCGGCTGGCCGGGTGAGCAGCAGCGGCAGGCCCAGCAGCTCCACCGCCAGGGCCTGGCCAGCCTCCAGCCCGGAGCGGGCCGCCACCGGATGCCAGCAGCGCGCGCTGTAGCGGGAGCGTTCCCGCTCGGCCACCGCCGCCGAGCTGTACACCCAGGGGGGGAGAAAGGCGGCGGCAGCCATGGCGGCAGGTCAGCAGGGGAGGGCGGGTTCGAGGCTGCGCAGGGTCTGGGCCAGCTCCTCGCGCAGGGCGAGGAAGGAGGGGGAGACGCGCAGGTGGGCCATGGAACGGTGATCCAGGTCCACCGACACGCTGCGCACGATTCGCCCGGGCGATGGGGCCATGATGTGCACCGTGCCGGCCAGCAGCAGGGCCTCCTCCAGGTCGTGGGTGATCAGCAGGGCCGTCAGGCCGGTGCGCTGCCAGAGGTCGCGCAGGAATTCCTGCATCGACTCGCGGATCTGGATGTCGAGGGCCCCGAAGGGTTCATCGAGCAGCAGCACCTGGGGTTCGGCCGCCAGGGCGCGGGCGATGGCGATGCGCTGCTGCATGCCCCCCGAGAGCTCGCGGGGCAGGCGCCGGGCCGCATCGGCCAGCCCCACCACCTCCAGGAAATAGGCCGTGCGCTCGCGGATCTCCTGGCGGCTGCGCCCCTGCAGTTCCATGCCGAAGGCCACGTTCTGGGCGGCCGTGAGCCAGGGGTAGAGGCTGTACTTCTGGAACACCATTCCCCGATCCGAACCGGGGGCGGTGACCGGGCGGCCGTCGATGCTGATGGCTCCCGCGCTCGGCTGATCCAGCCCGGCAATCAGGCGCATCACGGTGGATTTGCCCGATCCGGAGCTGCCCACCAGCGCCACGAAGTCGCCGGAGTGCACGGCGATACTCACCTCGCGCAGCACCTCTTTGCGGTCGTTGCCGTAGCCGAAGCTCTTGCAGAGGCGGTCGATCTGGAGATGCATGGGGAAAGAGGCTCAGGTGGCCCGGCTCAGTTGGCCCAGGAGCAGGCCCGGCGCATCA
>JBIIXY010000169.1:0-3608 GCA_044347105.1 Prochlorococcaceae cyanobacterium | reverse complement strand
CAGTTGATCGAGGCCGGTGCCGTTGAAGCGTTGCCGCGCCGAGGCCGGGAAGCGATTCGATACCTGATGACCGGCACGGCCAGGCTGGCGTTGTAAGGCAGCCATGAGCATCCCCGTGCGCAACATCGGATGTTGCCGCATGCCTGGTGCTCCATCCCGACATCGGAGCTGTCAAGGTCCGGCTGTTGGTGCTGTTGCCATGGGCGCCGCTCCTCGGTGACTGATCACCAGGCCGTCATACATGACGACAAAAGAGGCTATTGTTGGCTAATGCGCCTGAAACGGCGAGTTGCAATGCCTCCAACGTGCCCATCCATCGCCTGATGAGCGACGCGGCCCTGCTGCAGGAGCTGGGCCAGCGCATCGCCCGCCTGCGGCTGGAGCGCAACCTCTCCCAGGCCCAGCTTGCCGAGCAGGCCGGCATTTCCAAGCGCACTCTGGAGCGGCTGGAGGCCGGAGCCGCCGCCACCCAGCTCTCGCTCTTTCTGCGCGTGCTGCGTCAGCTCGACCTGCTGGAGCGCCTTGATCTGCTCCTGCCCGAACCGCAGCCCTCCCCCTTCGCCCTGCTCGAACGGCAGGAGGGTCGGCGCAAGCGAGCCAGTCGGCGGCCGCAGTCCAAACCAGAGGCTCCCTGGAGCTGGGGGCAGCCATGACCGTGGCGGCGGTGGAGCTCTGGGGCACACGCATCGGTGCCGTGGCGCTCACGGCACCGAGCGGGGTGGCGTCGTTTCAGTACGACCCCGCCTTCCTGGCCAGCGGTATCCAGCTTGCCCCGCTGATGATGCCGCTCTCGGATCGGATCTTCAGCTTCCCGGAGCTGTCGCCCCGCACCTTTCGCGGCCTGCCAGGCCTTCTCGCCGATTCCCTCCCCGACCGCTTCGGCAACAACCTGATCAATGCCTGGCTGGCCCGCCAGGGACGCTCCCCCGAGAGCTTCGATGCCGTGGAGCGCCTCTGTTACACCGGTCGCCGTGGCATGGGAGCCCTTGAATTTCTGCCCGCACAGGGCCCCGGCGCGGAAGCCAGCGGTGCCATCCAGCTCGCGGAACTCGTCGCCCTTGCCTCCGCCATCCTCTCCTGCCACGAAGACCTCACGACCAGCCTCTCCTCACCAGAACGGGAGAAGGCCCTGCAGACCATCCTGCGGGTTGGCACCTCAGCGGGTGGAGCAAGAGCCAAGGCCCTGATTGCTTGGAATCCCGACACCGCCGAAGTGCGCTCTGGCCACCTGGAGGCGCCACCAGGGTTCAGCCACTGGCTGCTGAAGTTTGATGGCGTGAGCGGCAACAAAGACAAGGAACTCGAGGATCCCCAGGGCTATGGCGTGATCGAATACGCGTATCACAAGATGGCCCTGGCGGCCGGCATCACCATGAGTGACTGCCGCTTACTGGAAGAGAATGGTCGCCGTCATTTTATGACCCGGCGCTTCGATCGTGATGCCACCGGACAGAAGCTCCACATGCAATCGCTCGGGGCCTTGGCCCATCTCGACTACAACGATCCCGGCAGCTCCAGCTACGAGCAGGCGTTGCTCGTGATGCACCAACTGGATCTGCCCGTGCAGGCCATCGAAGAGCAGGTGAGGCGGATGGTGTTCAATCTCGCCGCGCGCAATCAGGATGACCACGTCAAGAATATTGCCTTTCTGATGGATCGCAGCGGCACATGGTCGCTGGCACCGGCGTTTGATGTCACCTGGAGTTTCAACCCCCAGGGCGACTGGACAGCCAGCCATCAGATGTCGGTGAATGGCAAGCGCGATCAGTTCCGCAGGGATGACCTGGAGGCCATCGGCCGTGTGGCCCGGCTGGTGCGGGGCAGAGTCAGGGCCATCGCTCTTGAGGTGTTGGCTGCGGTGGCTGACTGGCCACGTTTTGCTTCGGAAGCGGGCGTCGACGAACCGGTGCAGGCCGCGATTCAGTCGACCCATCGGCTCAACCTCCTCGACCCTTGAGCCGCCAAGCCTCTTTGTCACTCGCCTCTGATGGCGAATCAACACCCTGCAGCCATTCTACTCGCCATATATGACGACTCCTGAAGCTCCATGAGCATCCCCGTCCGCAACGTCTGGTGGCTGATGCTCTACGCCTCCGATCTCGGCAAGGAGGCCGCGCCGTCGCTGCTCGCTGCCGAGGATCTGCCCGAGGAGATCCCCGATCTGGTGGCCGAGATCCTGGCCCGGGCGGTGGAGCAGCGCCAGCGCCACCAGCTCTCCACCGCCTTCCGCCAGCGCGAGGCCGTGCTCAGCCGCGTGCGCGGCCGCATCGATCACCTCGCCACCGCCCGCCGCCAGCTGCTGGCCCAGGGCCGCATCGCCTGCCGCTTCGAGGAGCTCACGGTCGACAGTCCCCGCAACCGCTACGTGCGAACGGCCCTCGAAACGGTGGCCCGGCTGGTGCACAAGCCTGCGCTCGCCCACCGCTGCCGCAGCCTGGCCCATGGCCTGCGCCGCCAGGGGGTGGTGGGGGAGGCCCCCAGCCGGCGGCAGATCAGCGCCGAACGCTTTGGCCTGCACGACCAGGCCGATCAGGCGATGCTCGCGGCGGCCCGGCTGGCGATGGATCTGGCCCTGCCGACAGAGGAGGCCGGCCCCCATGCCCTGCTCGATCCCCAGCGCTGCGTGCACTGGCTCAGGCGGCTCTACGAAAAGGCGATCGGTGGCTTCTATCGCTTCCACCTCGATCCGGCCGAATGGTGGGTGCGAACCAGCAAGCCCCTCACGTGGTCGATGGAAGACGCCACCAGCGGCATCTCCGCCGTATTCCCCTCGATGCGCACCGACATCGTGATTGACCGCCACGATCCGCCCCAGCGGCTGGTGATCGACACCAAGTTCACTGGCGTCTACGGGCGCGGCTGGCACCGCGAACAGACGCTCAGAAGCGGCTATGTGTACCAGCTCTATGCCTACCTGCGTTCCCAGGAAGGGCGCGGTGATGCCGAGGCGCCTTGGGCGGATGCCGCCAGCGGCCTGCTGCTCCATCCCGCCATCGCCGTGGATGTGGACGAGTCGGTGACCATCCAGGGGCACCGCCTTCGTTTTGCCACTGTGGATCTCACCGCCAGCCACGCCGCCCTCAAGGCCCGGCTGCTGGAGCTGCTGCCGCAGGCCTGAACGCGATGGCGTCATCACCCTCCTCCCCCCAGCCCTCGCGGGCGGTCGAGCCCGTGGCGGCTGCCGCCGCCCGCACCATCGCCCTGCAGATGCTGGAAGAGCGGGGTCGCGGCGCCGTGCTGGTGGGCGTGGCCCGGGTGGATACCGCCCTGGAGCACCTGCTGCAGGCGGTGATGGGACCGGCCCCTCCCAAAGGTGATGGCCTGTTTCTGCCCGAGCGGCCCCTCGGTTCCCTGGGTGCCAAGGCAGCCCTGGCCAGCCGGCTCGGCCTGATCGATCCAGCCGTGGCCCAGGCCCTCGCGGTGCTGCGCAAGCTGCGCAACGCCTTCGCCCACTCGGCTGCATCCGCCTCCCTGGCCGATCCCGCCCACAGCGCCCGCCTGGCCGACGTGGTGTCCCAGGCCCGCAGCAATCCCCTCTGGACACCGCTGGAAACCGTCCTGGCTGCCCAGCCACCCACCCCTCACGGCCCGCTGGATCCTGCCCTGCG
>JBIIXY010000168.1:0-3615 GCA_044347105.1 Prochlorococcaceae cyanobacterium | reverse complement strand
ACGGCCGCGAGCCGATCGACTTCGCCCACGAGAAGCTCCAGCCGATCCTCAAGGAGACCTACGGGATCATGGTGTATCAGGAGCAGATCATGAAGATCGCCCAGGATCTGGCCGGCTATTCGCTCGGGGAAGCCGACCTGCTGCGGCGGGCGATGGGCAAGAAGAAGAAGAGCGAGATGGAGAAACACCAGAGCATCTTTGTGAAGGGCGCCACCGAGCGGGGCGTGGATCCCAAGCTCGCCGAGGGACTGTTCGAGCAGATGGTGCTGTTCGCCGAATACTGCTTCAACAAGAGCCATTCCACCGCCTACGGCGCGGTGACTTATCAGACCGCCTACCTCAAGGCCCACTACCCGGTGGCCTACATGGCGGCGCTGCTCACCGTGAATGCCGGTGATTCAGCCAAGGTGCAGCGCTACATCGCCAATTGCAATGCCATGGGCATCGAGGTGATGCCGCCGGATGTGAATGCCTCCGGCATCGACTTCACGCCGGTGGGCGACCGCATCCTGTTCGGGCTCTCGGCGGTGCGCAATCTCGGTGAGGGTGCCATTCGCCAGCTGATCGAGGTGCGCCAGAGCGATGGCCCCTTCGCTTCCCTCGCCGATCTCTGCGACCGCATCCCCGGCCAGCAGCTCAACCGCCGCGCCCTGGAGGCGTTGATCCACTCCGGCGCCCTCGATGCCCTGGAGCCCAAGGCCAACCGGGCCCAGCTGATGGCCGATCTGGATCTGGTGCTGGACTGGGCCAGCTCCCGCGCCAAGGACCGGGCCAGCGGCCAGGGCAACCTGCTCGATCTGCTGGGCGGACTGGGCGGCGCCTCTGGTGCCGCTGCGGGCGGCGGCATCGGCTCCCTGAGCACAGCGCCGAAGGCGGCACCGGTGGCCGACTACCCCCCCACCGAGAAGCTGCGGCTGGAAAAGGAGCTGGTGGGCTTCTACCTCTCCGACCATCCGCTCAAGCAGCTGGCTCCGAAGGTGAAGCTGCTTTCGCCGGTGGCGCTCGGCAGTCTGGAGGAACTGGCCGACAAGGCCAAGGTGAGTGCGGTGGTGATGGTGCCGGAACTGCGCCAGGTGACCACCCGCAAGGGCGATCGCATGGCGGTGCTGCAGCTGGAAGACCTCACCGGCAGCTGCGAGGCGGTGGTGTTTCCCAAGAGTTATGCCCGCCTGGCTGATCACCTGATGGTGGATGCGCGGCTGCTGGTGTGGGCCTCGGTGGATCGCCGGGATGAGCGGGTGCAGTTGATCGTGGACGATTGCCGCTCGATCGACGATCTGCAGCTGCTGATGGTGGAGATCCCCGCCGAGCAGGCGGCCGACATTGCCGTGCAGCACCGCCTGCGCGAGTGCCTGCAGCGGCACCGGCCGCCCCAGGATGAGGTGGGCTCGCGGGTGCCGGTGGTGGCCCTGGTGCGCCAGGGGGATCAGGCCCGCTTCGTGCGCCTCGGCCCCCAGTTCTGCGTGGCCGATCCGGCCGCCGCGCTCACCACCCTCAGTTCCGCCGACTTCCGGGCCCGGCTCAGTTCACCGCTGCTGGCGGCCTGAGCCCGAGGCCAGTCGGGTGTCAGCCGTCGCGGCGCTGCCGCATGGCGGCAACCGACTGCCTGATCCGGCCCACATTCAGCTTCAGCTGCTCGGTGCCCAGCAGGCTGCCGGGCTGGGGCTCCCAGCTGGCGGAGAGCACCCCGTAGCTCAGGCCCAGCAGACCCAGCAGAAAACAGGCCCCCGAGGCGGTGAGGGTGAGACCGGGAGCGATGTCCACAATCTGGCGGCTGACCAGCAGATAGCTGGCCACGAACACCCCCATGCCCAGCAGGGTGGGGATGCCGGTGGCGAAGGCGACGCGGCGGGCCATGCGGTTGGCCACGGCCTCCGGGATCACCTGCTCACGCGCCGGGAGCTTGCCAGGCGTCTTTCCGGCCTGGCTTGTGCCGGGCTTTGCCTTGTTGTTTGTGGTGTTGTTTGTCTTGTTGGAGGTTGTCTTGCCGGACTTCGGCCGATTGCCCTTGGCGGCCATGTGCGGGATCCTGGGCGTCAGCCGCGGATGCCGAGCTTGGCGATCAGCTGGCTGTAGCGCTCCTGGCTAAGGCCTTTGAGGTAGCTGAGCAGGCGCTTGCGGCGGCCGATCATCTTCAGCAGGCCCTGGCGGGAGGAGAAGTCGTGCTTGTTCTGCTGGAGGTGGCCGGTGAGCTGGCTGATGCGCTCACTCAGCATCGCCACCTGCACCTCCACCGAACCGGTATCCGTGCCGTGGGTCTGGTGGGTGTTGATCAGGTCTTGTTTCTGGGTGGTGGTGAGCGGCATGGAGGTGGGGGAGGACGAAACGCAGCCGGGAATCAACCGGCCCGGTTGTCTGCGGAGCAAACAACCACCTTAACGCGGCGTGGTCAGGCCGCCCCGCGGGAGAGCCAGCGCAGGCACTCGCGGATCCAGTCGTCCGCCTGCCAGCTCTCGGCCGGTTCGCTGGCGGCCGCCACGGCCCGCAGCGCCCGGTGAACCTCCAGCGCCTCGTAGCCCAGGGCGGAGAGGGTGAGCTGCACCTCATCGCGCTGCCCGTGGGCCAGGTCGGGGCCGGCGAGGGGCTCGCCGGCCTGTTCGGCGGCCACCAGCTGGCCGAGGAAGCGCTGCTGCAGCCGCGTGCGCAGCTCCACCGCCAGCCGCTCCGCCGTGCGCTTGCCCACGCCAGGGGCGCTGCACAGGCGGCGCAGGTCGGCCTGCACGATCGCCTGCACCAGCTCCTCCGGCTCCAGGCAGCCCAGCAGGCCGAGGGCCATCTGCGGCCCCACCCCGCTCACCCCCACCAGCTCCCGGAAGAGATCGCGCTCATGGCGCTGGGCGAAGCCGAACAGGGTCCAGCCGTCCTCGCGCACCGATTGATGGATGTGCAGGGCCAGCAGGCTGCCCCGTTCCGGCAGCCGTTGCCACTGTCGCTGGCTCACCTGCACCTCGTAGCCCACGCCGTGGCACACCAGCAGCAGGCCGCAGCGCTTGTCCTGCTGCCACGGATCGGCCAGTTCCCCTTGCAGCCAGCCGATCATGGGTGCAGCTCGAATGCCCCCATGCTGCCCGCCCCGCGGACCCCTGCCCAGCCGTCCTCCGTCTTCACCCTGGGGCGGGCCCTCGCCCGGCGGCTGCTGCCCCTGCTGCTGCCCGTGCTGCTGGTGCTGCCCCTGGGCGCCTGCGGCAATGGCGGCCAGCCGCCGCGCAGCGTGCTGCTCCAGGCCCTGGCCCTGCAGATCCAGCTCACCCAGGGGGCGATCGCCCAGGCCCTGGAGCTGGAGGCCGGTGGGTTGCCCGAGGTGAGCCGGGTGCGGGTGGCGGAGCAGCAGGCGATCCGAATCGGCGAGGCTCCGGGCTGGCGGCTGGCGGGAGCCTTCGACTGGCGCCTGCCGGGCGACCGCATCCGGGTGGACAGTCCGTTCGAGCTCTACCTGCAGCGGGGCGCCCGCGGCGAGAGCTGGCGGCTGGCCAGGCCCAGCGGCAGCCCGGACGGCAGCAGCCAGGCCTGGATCACCGACCCCCTGCCGATCCCGGGCTGAGGCTGATCAGGGTGGCGGCCAGCACCAGGGCGGCGCCGGCCACCGTCCAGCCATCCAGTGCTTCGCCGAACAGC
>JBIIXY010000167.1:0-3669 GCA_044347105.1 Prochlorococcaceae cyanobacterium | reverse complement strand
GGGTAGCGCTGCAGCTGGGCCTCCACGGCCAGATCTCCCAGGCGCACGCCAGCGGAGCCGCCAAGGGCCAGGGGCAACCTGCCGCGGCCGCTCAGGTGGCGGCTGCTGAGCTGATCCAGCAGCAGCACACTGTCCTGCCAGCGCAGCTGGGCGCGCCAGCCATCGAGCAGGGGGTTGCTGGCCTGGGAAAGGCTGCTGCTGAGACGGGGTCGCCGCCAGGTACCCGCCAGCTGCAGATCCCCCTGGATCGCAGAGCCCAGCAGGGCGCCGGAGGTGCCGGGATCGAGGGGCAGATCGCTGGGCTGCAGCTGCCAGGCGCCGCTGAAGGCCAGATCACTGCCGAGGCGGCCGCGGCCGCGCAGCCAGGAGCCGCCGCTGCGCAGCTCCAGGGCCTGCACCTGCCACTGGCTTGGGCTCCAGGAGGTGAGCAGGGCGAGCTGGCCGGAGCGGTTGGCCCAGCGCCAGTCGGTGGCGGGCAGCCGCAGCTGGGTTCCCTGGCACTGCAGGGGCAGCTGGGGCACCTGCAGTGGCGGCTGATCGCCAGGGCTCCAGCTCAGCTGGCGGCCGCGCAGCTCCCCCCGGCAATCGGCAGCACCGTCTGCCCAGGCCAGCCGCAGGCGCCCATCCAGGCGCCCCCGCAACTGACCCGGAAGGCGACCTGGAGGAAGCAGGTTGCGGGTCCACTGGTTGAGGTCGAGATTGCGGCTGATCAGCTCGCCGCGCCAGTTGCCCTCGCTCCAGTTGCCGCCAGCCCGCAGTCGCAAAGGCAGCGCTCCCTCGCCAGCGAGCCCGAGCTGGAGCTGACCGCTGAGCAGTTGGCGGTGGGGCTGCAGCGAACCGCTGCTGAGCACCCGCAAGGCCAGGCCGGCAGGTTCCACCCGCACGGAAGCGGGCTGGCGCAGCCGCCAGCGCAGATCCAAGCGTGGCGGAGGCTGGCTGGGATCACCCCGCCCCAGCCGCCAGTACCGGCCCTCGTCGTTGGGGCGCAGGTCCGCGGCCACCCCGGCAAGACTGAGATGGACCACCGGCAGTCGGCGCCGCAGGCTGCTGAGGGGATCGAGGCTGACCCCCACGGACGCAATCCGCACCGTGGAGGGATCCCTGGGATCGGGCAGCAGGCGCGTGGGACCCAGCTGCAGGCCGGACCAGCCCAGTCCCTGGTAGGGCCCCAGTTGCAGGGGGTGCCCCAACGCGGCCCCCAGCTGGCGCTCCAGCTGCGGTTTGACGTGGCCATAAACCCGCCGCGCCAGCTGATCGAACGACAGCACCCCCGCCACGGCAACGGCTGTGCAGCCGCCAGCCAGCAGCCAGGGGATCAGGGTGCGGGGGCGAATGGGAAGGCGGCAGGCGCGTGGGGCGCAATATAAAAGGCGTTTTCCAGCCGAGCCAGAGCCCATGAGCACCGACCCGATCCTGCTGGTGGCCGGGGAATGGCTGGGGGCGGCCAGCGGCGTGCTGGCCATAATCACGATCGCCGGCTACCTGCTGCGCTGGGGGGTGCGCTTCCGCCTGGTGGGCATCACCAGCTTCACCGCCCTGCTGGCGCTGTCCTGCCTGGCCTTCGCCGTGAGC
The DNA here is from genome assembly GCA_044347105.1 of Prochlorococcaceae cyanobacterium. Taxonomy (GTDB): domain Bacteria; phylum Cyanobacteriota; class Cyanobacteriia; order PCC-6307; family Cyanobiaceae; genus NIES-981. Next base: position 2,097 of record JBIIXY010000167.1, on the reverse strand, counting down.
TACCGGCCGCGGGTGATGGTGGAAGGGGCTGTGAGCGTGCCGGTGGTGTTCGACAACGGCGCGGAGCTGGTGGTGGCCGCCGCACCAGCCGACCTGCCGGCTGCCGCCGCCGCCCCCAGCGCCGAGCAGGTGGCCCGCAACCTGCGGGGCAATGGGCGCCAGAGCGACGATGCCATCGTGCGGGTGCGGCTGCGACGCGTGGAGTCTGTGGCTCCAGGCCTCAGCCGGCCGGTGGTCCTGGCCGAAGTGCGCCGGGATCTGGTGAGTGGCGAGATCAGCCTGCAGCCCTGAGCCATGGACGGGTTCCAGCACCTGCCCGCCCACGCCCGACGGGAGCGGGCGGCTCTGGAGCAGGCCGGCTGCCACGACTGGCCCGCGCTCGCCCGGATGACGGAGCGGCATCTGGCGGATCTGGCGCTGGCAGCAGGAGCCAGCCTGCCCACGCTGGTGCGGCTGCGCGGCCAGGCCAGGCTGGTGGTGGAGCTGGAGCTTCATCCGGGCCAGGCGGCCCTGCTGCTCCACGCCGGCATCCCCGACCGGGCCAGCCTGGCCGCCGCCGATCCTCACCAGCTCTGGCGCCAGACCGGCCGGCTGCAGCGCCGCCTCACCGGCACGGCGGTGCAGCCGCCCGCCCTGGCCCAGGTGCAGCGCTGGATCGCCCGGGCTCGCCGGGGCACAAACTGACCCCGGACTGCAGCGGGCCATCGCCCTTGGGTTCTGGAATGGGATCAGCCGATCCTGCGGCCATGGACTGCGCGAAACGCCACCCCGCCTCCAGGCGCCCGTGCGCCCGTGCCCTGCTGGTGGCGGCCGCGATGGGCGCAGCAACAGCGCTCACGACCTTGCCAGGGGCTCCCCTTCATCCGCGTGCAGCCCTCGCCCAGTCCAACCTGCTGGAGAGCGTGCGCCGGGATCCCTCCCGAGCCAAGCGACTCTGCCGGGAGCTGCGCCAGCTGAACCAGCAGGGCATCTCCTACACCAGCAAACAGGCCCTGCGCCAGATCGCCAGCCAGGAAAACCTCAGCTTGATGGATGCGGAGGTGCTCACCACCTATGTGGTGGGGCTGCACTGCCCAGACGTGCGCTGAGTGGGCGGTTCAGCCCATGGCAGAGACAGCTGGATGCGCTGCCGCGACGGTACGCGCCTGCTGAGCCGCATCTGGCAACCGGAGGGAGAAGGGCCCTGGCCGGTGCTGTTGATGCGCCAGCCCTACGGCCGGGCGATTGCCTCCACCCCCGTGCTAGCCCATCCCGGCTGGTGGGCGGACCAGGGCTTTCTGGTGGTGGTGCAGGACGTGCGCGGCCAGGGGGGATCAGAGGGGGAGTTCGGCGGGTTCGACCAGGAGGCCAGTGATACGGCTGACAGCGTGCGCTGGGCACGCCGGCTGCCCGGCTGCAACGGCCGGCTGGGCAGCTACGGCTTTTCCTATCAGGGCTTCACCCAGCTGGTGGGCGACGGCGGTGCTGGTGATGGCCTGCCGGATTGCCTGGCGGTCGCCATGGCCGGGCTGGACGAGCGGCTGCACTGGGCCAGCAGCGGTGGCGCCCACTGGTGGGCCCTGGGCCTGGCCTGGGGCCTGCAGCTGGCCGCCCTGCGCTGCAGCCGCCGGGGGGATCGGGAGGGCTGGCAGACGATCCGCCGGAGCCTGGGCAGCGGCGGCTTCATCGAGGAAGGGCTGGAGCTGCTGGAGCGCCACGATCCCCAGGGCATGGCCCTGCGCTGGCTGCGCCAGGATCCGGCCAGGCCAGAGCAGTGGATCTGCCACCCAGCGGCCGCCGGCCTGTGGCAGCGGCCGCTGCTGCTGCTTGGGGGCTGGCACGATCCCCATCTTGAGGGCGTACTGGATCTCTGGCGCCAGGCCCGGGCGGCCGGCGCTGAGCCACTGCTGCGCATCGGTGCCTGGAGCCACCTCAATTGGGGCGAGGGAGCCGACCAGCAGCACCTGGCGTTCTTCCGCCGCCACCTGCAGAGCCGAGAGGGGGAGGCAGCCGTGGCCCCTGTGGCGGTGCAGGCTGAACGCACGGGCCAGTGGCTGAGCCTGGGGCCACATGGCCACCAGGCCGCGGGCAGCAGGAGGTGGTGGTTGCGCTGCGATG
>JBIIXY010000166.1:0-3714 GCA_044347105.1 Prochlorococcaceae cyanobacterium | reverse complement strand
TGATGGCGGAGGCGGCTGCCGGCCTGCCCCGGCTGGCGGTGGTGGCGAGCCCGGAGGAGGCCGCCGCTCCGCTGGCCGAATGGCTGGCGGCCGGCGACGTGCTGCTGCTCAAGGCCAGCCGCGGCGTGGCCCTGGAGCGGCTGCTGCCCCTGCTGGAGGGGTTGGTCTAGGCGGGGCCGCGCCAGTCCTCGCGCACCAGCTGGCGGGCGCGGCCGAGGGCGAGGGCGCCGCTGGGCACGTCCTTGGTGAGGGTGGAGCCGGCCCCCACGGTGACGTTGGCCCCCAGGGTGATCGGTGCCACCAGCACCGAGTTGGCGCCGGTCTTGCTGCCGGCGCCGATCACGGTGCGGTGCTTGTTCACGCCGTCGTAGTTGGCGGTGATCGTGCCGGCGCCCACGTTCACGTTCTCGCCCAGGTCGGCGTCGCCGATGTAGCTGAGGTGGTTCACCTTGCAGCCCGCCGCCAGGCTGCTCTTCTTCACCTCCACGAAGTTGCCCACCCGGCAGCCTGGGGCCAGCTCGGCGCCGGGGCGCAGGTGGGCGAAGGGACCGATCGCACAGTCGGCCGCCACCGCAGCCTCGCGCACCACCGACTGCACGATCTCCACCCGCTCGCCGATCTGCGACTGCTCGATCAGACAGCCCGGGCCGATGCGGCAGCCTTCGCCGATGGTCACGGCGCCGCGGAAGTGGCACTGCGGTTCCACCACCACGTCGCGGCCGAAACGGGTGCCATCGCTGAGGGTGCAGCTGGCCGGATCGGTGAAGGTCACCCCCTCCCGCATCCAGTGCTCCCGCAGGCGCTGCTGCAGCACCGCCTCGCACTGGGCGAGCTGGAGGCGGTCGTTGATCCCGTTGATCTCATCGGCGTCGGCCACCTCCAGGTGCATGGCCGGGCTGAGCATGGCCACCGTGTCGGTGAGGTAGAGCTCGCCCTGATCGTTGTCGCTGGTGAGCTGGGGCAGCACCGCGGCCAGCTGGGGCCAGTTGAAGCAGTAGATGCCGGCGTTGATCAGGGTGTTGGTGCGCTGCGCGCCGCTGCAGTCGCGGTGCTCCACGATCCGCTCCACCCGCCCCTGGTCGGTGGCGAACACCCGGCCATAGCCGGTGGGGTCATCGAGGCGGGCGGTGAGCAGGGTCACGGCGGCACCGCTGGCCCGGTGCTGCTCCAGCAGCTGCTCGAGGGTTTCCGGGCGCAGCAGGGGCACATCGCCGTTGAGCACCAGCAGGTCGCCGTCAAAGCCTTGCAGGGGCCCGAGCAGTTGCTGCACGGCGTGGCCCGTGCCGTTCTGCGGCCGCTGCAGCACGAACTCCAGGCCCGGCTGATGGGCCAGGGAGCGCTCCACCCGCTCGGCCTGGTGGCCGACGATCAGCAGGCGCCGCTCGGGGCTGAGGCGATCGCAGCTGGCCAGCACCCGCTCCACCAGCGTGGCGCCCGCCAGGGGTTGGAGCACCTTGGGCAGGGCACTCTTCATGCGGGTGCCCTTTCCAGCGGCCAACACGGCGACGGCGAGCATGGACCCAGGCAACGGCTGGAGCGGAATCTAGGTGGCGCCCTCCAGCCCCCAGCGGCGCCGCCAAGCGCTGGTGGAGGGGGCGGTGCTGGCGGCCTGGGCCCGCTGGCGGGCGGCCAGGATCGCCGCGGCGCTGGCCTGGCCGTCGGGGTCGCGGTAGGGCTCGGCGGCGCGGGTGAGCAGGTGCTCCAGCTCCATCGGTGTAAGGGGCAGCAACGGGCCAGCCCCGGGCGCTGCCTCCAGAGGGGAGGGGCTGGCGGCGGTGCCGAAGCTCCAGGTGCGCACGCCGAGGGCCAGATCCGCCGGCGGGGGGATCGAGGCCAGCTCCAGCCCGGCCAGCCGCAGTCCCTGGCGCACGGCGGCGGCGCAGCAGTAGGTGAGCAGCCGTCCCTCGGGCTTCAGCAGCTGGGCGAGTCGGCAGAGAAACTCCACACTCCAGAGTTCCGGGCAGCGCTGGGGCGAAAAGGCATCCAGCATCACCAGATCACAGCTGGCGGCCAGTTGGAACCTGCCATGCAGCTCCGGCAGTCGCCGGCGGGCATCGCCCCAGAGCACCCCGCCATCGCTCTCACCAGGGTGCTCCTGGGCCAGCAGCGCTTCCAGCCAACGAACGGTGCGCGCATGCCACTGGTTCCGGAATGCGGGAGTGGCGAGGGCCTGGCGCAGGGGCTGGCGGTCGCTCTCCAGCCCCCAGATCGCCAGCTCCACACCGTGGCTTTCGGCAGCCTCCAGCAGGGCAGCGCTGTTGGTGCCCAGCCCGAAGCCCACATCCACCACCACCAGCCGGCTGCCGCTGACGAACCGCTCCAGCTGGGCCGGCCGCACGAATTTGGATTGGGCTTCGCGCAGGGCGCCGATCGGGCCATGGAAGCCCTCGCTGAAGCGGGCGCTGAACAGGCTGAAGCTGCCGTCGGCCCCCTGCTGGGGCCGCAGCTCCTCAGCCGCGCAGGCGCTGGAGGTCATCCCAGAAGCCCGGATACGACACAGCGGCGGCCTCGGCCCGCTGCAGGGTGGTGGTGCCGCTGGCCACCAGGGAGGCCACCGCCAGGCTCATGGCCACCCGGTGGTCGGTCTCGCTGTCGACCGAGGCGCCCTTCAGCGCGGTGACGCCGCTGATCGCCATGCCGTCGTCGAACTCCTCGATGCGGGCTCCCATGGCGCCGAGCTGGCGGGCCATCACGGCCAGCCGGTCGGTTTCCTTGACGCGCAGCTCCTCGGCCCCGCTGACGCGGCTCACCCCCTCGGCGCAGCAGGCGGCCACCGCCAGCACCGGGATCTCATCCACCAGGCGGGGGATCAGCTCGGCGCCGATTTCAAACGGCTGCAGCGGCCCGTGGCTCACCTGCAGGTCGCCCACCGGTTCGCCGGCCACGTCGCGCTGGTTGCGCACGGTGATGCGCGCGCCCATCTGCTCGAGCACCTCCAGGATGCCGGTGCGGCTGGGGTTGAGGCCCACGTTCTCCACCGTGAGCGCAGCGCCGGGGGTGATGGCGCCGGCCACCAGCCAGAAGGCGGCGGAGCTGATGTCGCCGGGCACCACCACGGTCTGGCCGCTCAGGCTGGCGCCAGGGGTGAGGGTGACTTCGGTGAGCCCTGGACCGCCCACCTCCAGCCGGGCCCCGAAAGCCCGCAGCATGCGCTCGCTGTGGTCGCGGCTCTGCACCGGTTCGATCACGGTGGTGGGCCCCTCGGCGGTGAGGGCCGCCAGCAGGATGGCGCTCTTCACCTGGGCCGAGGCCACCGGGGTGTGGATCGTGGCGCCCCGCAGGCTCTGGCCGAGCACGGCCAGGGGGGCGAAGTTGCCGTCCTTGCGGCCATGGATCACGGCGCCCATCTGGGCCAGGGGCGCCCCCACCCGCCGCATCGGCCGGCCCCGCAGTGAGCTGTCGCCGGTGAGCACGAAGTGGCGGCCCGTCCGGCCGGCCAGCAGGCCGAGCATCAGCCGCATGGTGGTGCCGGAGTTGCCGCAGTCGAGCACGTCGCCCGGCTCCTGGAAGCCGTCGAGCCCCACGCCGTTCACGGTCACCGGTTCGCCGGCGCGGATCGCCGACACCTCCACCCCCATGGCACGCAAGCAGGCGGCGGTGCTGAGCGGGTCCTCCGCCGGTAGCAGGCCCTCGATGCGGGTTGTGCCCTCGGCGATGGCGCCGAACAGCAGGGCCCGGTGCGAGATCGACTTGTCGCCCGGCACGCGCACGCTG
>JBIIXY010000075.1:0-11963 GCA_044347105.1 Prochlorococcaceae cyanobacterium | reverse complement strand
CCCGAGGGCGGCGTGGTGATCGCCGTGGCCGACAACCCCAGCGCCGAGCGGCTGGAGGCCCAGCTGCAGGTGCTGGACAGCCTGCGCCGTCCCCGGATCGTGGTGGTCGACCCCGGCCAGCCCGAGCAACTGCTCCAGGCCTGCGGCGACGAGCAGTTTGAATGGATCGCCGCCCGCCAACCCTGGAACCAGCAACCAGCCGCGGTGCTGGAGCGCACCTGGGCCTGCCTGGGTGCGCTGCTCGCCCCCGGTGGCCAGTGCCGGCTGCTGTTCAGCACTCCGCGGCTGGGCCCCGCCGGGGGACTGCTGCGCCTGGGCCGAACGGGCACGGCCCCTGCGCTGGAGGCCGCGGCCCGGGCAGAAGCAACCAGCCTGGGCGAACCCCAGCGGCAGCGCCTGCTCTGGCAGCAGTCCGCCGAGGGCCAGGGCTGGCGTTTCAGCGACGACTGCTGGAGCGAATCCCTCAGCCTGGAGATCACCCCCGCGGTGCTGGAGCGCTGGCTGGCGCCGGGCAGCGCCTACCGGGCCCAGCTGCGCGGGCTGGAGCCCTCCCAGCTGGAGCACCTGACGGCCTTGCTGCGGCAGGCGCAAGGGCTGGCCCTGCCGCAGGAGATCGAGCACACCCGGCTGATCGCCCGGCTCTGATCACGGCCCTCTCAGCCGGCACCAGTCCATAGCTTCCACTGCGCCCCGGCCACGCCGGCCCCCACAGCCGCCCAGCCCCAGGTGCCCAGCCGGCCGCTGCGACCCTCAGGCTCCAGGCCCAGGCGCAACTGGCGCAACTGGCCGGTGCCATGGTCGAGCTGCCACTCGCCCAGCTCGGCGGCCAGGCTGCTGCGGCGCCACTTGATCGCCGCCTCCTTGAGCAGCCAGCTGGTGAGCACCGCCTGGCGCCGCGACGCCACCTCCAGGCGCTGCAGCTGGCGCACCTCCGCGGGCGGAAAGAAGCGCCGCATCAGGGCATCGGCCCCCAGCGGTCGGGCGGAAGCCTCCAGATCCACGCCGATCGGCTCGGCGGAAAGTCCCAGCAGCAGGCCATCGCCACTGTGGCTGAGGCTGAGGAAAGCCTGGTCGCCCCTGAGTCGTGGCGGCTCACCTGGGGGGCTGTGCAGCGGCACCGCCAGCGGCGCGCAGGTCCACAGGTCCGCCAGCCAGGCCCGCAGGCGGGCCCGGCTGCAGCAGTAGGAACGGCGCCGGGCCGGGGCCAGGTTCCGGCTCCAGCTCCATTCATCAGCCGAGATCTCCTCCGGCTGGGGCAGGGGTTGGGCTGGATCCAGCTGGCCCAGCCAGAGCAGCACCCGGGCTGGCTTGCGCACAGCGCCGCCGGGCTGATCGGGATAGGCTTCAGCCCCTTCTGCGCGCTGCGGCAATGGCTCTGGAGATCGGTTCACCTGCCCCCGACTTCACCCTCCCGGATCAGGACGGCAACGCCGTGAACCTGGCGGCGCTGCGGGGGCAGCGGGTGGTGATTTATTTCTACCCGAAGGACGACACGCCAGGCTGCACCAAAGAGGCCTGCAACTTCCGCGACCAGTGGGCGGCGTTCGAGCAGCACGGCATCCAGGTGCTGGGCATCAGCAAGGACAGCGGCGCCAGCCACAACAAGTTCATCGCCAAATACAGCCTGCCCTTCACCCTGCTCACCGATGCCGAGCCCTGCCCGGTGGCCGCGGCCTACGAGAGCTACGGCCTCAAGACGTTCATGGGACGCGAGTACATGGGGATGATGCGCCACACCTTCGTGGTGGATGCCGAAGGCAATCTCGAGCTGATCTACACCAAGGTGAAGGCGGAAACCATGGCCGACACGATCCTGGCCGACCTCAAATTGCCGCGTCCGGCCTGAAGGCCGCGCCCAGCTCAGCCAGGGCCTCCAGGGCCAGGTTGGGGTGGCAGGGCTGCTCCAGCTCAGCGGCCAGCCAGGGCCCGTCGCCACCGGTGATCCACAGCCGCACGCTGGGCTCCGACAGGCGCAGCTCCCGCCACGCCTCGGCCACGGCGGCCACCATGCCCGCCCGCACACCCCGCTCCATGGCTTGAGCAGTCTGCCTAGGCCAGGATTTCAATTCAGCCACCGCTGAGGACGCGGGCGGCGACTGGACCCCGGGCGGCAGCGGCAGCCGCTCGGTGTGACGGGCCAGGGCTCGCAGCTGCAGCGCCCTGCCGGCTTGAATCCGCCCCCCCGCGAAGGCGCCGGCGCCATCCACCAGCGTGAGGCTGAGGGCCGTGCCGGCGTCGGCCACCAGCACCGGCGCATCACTCAGCCGCCAGGCCCGCCAGCCCACCAGGGCCCGGTCGACCCCCAGCCAGGGCGGGGCCTGGAGCAGGGGGATGCGCTCCAGCCCCAGCCGCTTGCCTGGATCCAGACCGGCAGCGGCAGGCACCGGCCCCACGGCAGCCCAGGCGCGCAGGCTGCTCCCGGCCGGGGAGCCGGCGGGGGCCGCACTCCAGCAGCTGAGTTCGCCGGCCCGGCCGCTGGCCCAGTGCCAGCGGCTGTTGCCGATCAGCAACCAGCAGGGATCCTGAGCGACGGCGGCGTCAGATTCCCTCACCCATCAACCCGGGCAGGTGGATGCCGCACTCCTGCTTGAGCCCCCCGAAGCGGGTGGCCCGCCCCGACACCGAGCCGTCGTCAGGGGCGCTGGAGTGCCAGTCGCCAACGGTGGAGTAGCCCTGCTCGAACAGGGGATGCTGGGGCAGATCGTGCTCCTGCATGTAGTAATACACGTCGCGGTTGCTCCAGGTGAGCAGGGGGCGCAGCGACCAGCGCTGGCGCACCGTATCGAGCACCGTCATCGAGCGGCGATGGTCGGTCTGGTTGCCGCGCACGCCGCTGGCCCAGCAGCTGGCGGCCAGGCTCGTGAGGGCCCGGTCGAGGGGCTCCACCTTGCGCAGGCGGTGATAGCGCTCAAGGTCTTCCACATCGCCGGTTTCCCAGAGGCGACCATGCAGGGCCTCCATCCGGGCCGGGCTGAGCTCAGCCTGGGCCACATGAGGGGCCAGCCCCAGCCGCTGGCTGAGCTGTTGGGCGTAGCGGTAGGTCTCGGGGGGGAGATAGCCGGTGTCCACCCACACCACCGGGATGGTGCAGCCCCGTGCCGCCATCAGCTGACTCACCAGATGGAGGAGCACGGCCGACTGAATGCCGAAGCTGGTGGTGATCACCAGCCCGTCGCCGAAGGTGTCCAAGGCCCAGCGCAAGCGATCGGCGGCTCCCATCGAGCCGAGCAGGGCGCGAGCCTGGACCGGATCCAGGGGCCTGCCCGAGGCATCGGCAGGCAGCGGCTGGGCTGGAGCACTCACCATCAGGCCATCATCGCCTCCCATGCCGATCACTGGTTAGGGTCGGGTTGGTGAATGGGCACGCCCCGGCCATGAGCAGCGCTCCATCCGGCCCGGAGAGCAGCAGCCAGGTGGGTGCTCCGATCGCCATCGTGGGTGGCGGATTCGGCGGGCTCTACACCGCCCTGGCCCTGGCCGAGCAGCGTCAGCACCCGCCCCTGCTGCTGATCGAGCCCCACGCGGAATTTCTGTTCCTGCCCCTGCTCTACGAGCTGCTGAGCGGCGAACTGCGCCGTTGGGAGATCGCCCCCCGCTACGACACCCTGCTGGCCGGCCGCGGCATCGCCTGGCTGCGGGATTCGGTGGTGGAGATCGACAGTCACCAGCGCCTCCTGCACACCGCCACCGGGCGCCGGATCCCCTACAGCCAGCTGGTGCTGGCCACCGGAGCGCGCCTGCAGAGCTTCGGCATCCCCGGAGTCGCCGAACATGCCATCGGCTTCCGCAGCCTGGCGGATGTGGAGAGGCTGCAGGCCCTGGTGGCCCAGCTGCGCCAGCGCCGCCAGCCCCTGCAACGCCTGGCGATCGTGGGAGCCGGCCCCAGCGGCGTGGAACTGGCCTGCAAGCTGGCCGACATGCTGGCGGGGGCAGCGGTGGTGGAGCTGATCGAACAGGGCCCGCTGGCCCTGCCCCAGGCCCGGGCCTTCAACCGCGAACAGGCCAGCCATGCCCTGCAGCGGCGCGATGTGCGCCTGCGCTGCAACTGCCGGGTGCTGGAGGTGGGCAGCGAGCAGATCCGCCTGCAGGGCGGAGCCGGCGAGGAGCGACTCACGGTGGCGGGGGTGGTGTGGACAGCGGGCCTGGCCTTCGCACCCCCGGCGATCCAGCCGCCCCCCCTGCAGGACGCCCGCGGCCGGCTGGCGGTGAATGAACACCTGCAGCTGATCGGCCAGCCCCGGATCTTCGCCTTGGGCGACATCGCCGCCCTGCATGGCAGCAGCACAAGCGACGGCGGAGCTGCGGCGGAGGCCCCCTCCCCCTGGCCCGCCACCGCCCAGGTGGCCTTCCAACAGGCCACCTGCCTGGCCACCAACCTGATCCAGGCCCGCCGCCGTAGCCCCTTGCAGCCCTTCCGCTTCAACGATCTGGGCGAGATGCTCAGTCTCGGCCGCGGCGAGGCCACGTTGGTGGGCAGTGGACTCACCCTCGCCGGTGCCGCCGCCTTCCAGCTGCGGCGCCTGGCCTACCTCACCCGCCTGCCGGGCCGCTCCCACCAGCTGCGGGTGGCGGCAGGCTGGCTGGCCGACTGGTGATGGTTCCCAGCCTGCCAGCGCCCCAGGGACTGCTGCTCGATGCCATGGGCACCCTGATCGGCCTGCGGGAACCGGTGGGCCGCACCTATGCCCGTCTGGCTGAAGACCACGGGCTCAGGCTCGATCCCCAGCTGGTTGAGCAGGGGTTCCGGCAGGCCTACCGCCAGGCCCCGCCGCTGGCCTTCCCAGGGCTCGCTGGCGCGGAGCTCCGCCAGGCGGAGATGGCCTGGTGGAGCGCGCGCATCCGCAGCAGCCTGGCCGCCGCCGGCGCTGCGGCACTGCCTGAGCCCCTGGGCGCCGCCCTGTTCAACCACTACGCCGAGGCCTCTGCATGGCGTGTGTACAGCGATGTGGCCAGCCAACTGCCCCGCTGGTGGCAGCGGGGCCTGAAGCTGGCGGTGGTGAGCAACTTCGACAGCCGGCTGCCGGGCCTGCTGGAGCAGCTGGGCCTGGCCCGCTGGTTGAGCGCAGTGGTGGTGTCCAGCAGCGCCGGCGCCGCCAAGCCCGACCCTGCTCCGTTCCAGCTCGCCCTCGCGCAGCTGCAGCTCGAGGCGGGCCAGGTGTGGCATGTCGGCGACAGCGCTGAAGACGTGGCCGGCGCCACCGCCGCCGGTCTGCCCTGTATCCAGGTGCGACGCCGTTGAAACAGGGGGTGCTCTCCGGTCGCACGGATGGCCTGCGGCCGGCCCAGCGGCGACGGTTGGAGCGGCTCTGCCACCGCCGCCATCCGGAAAGCGCCGTGGCCGAATGGCTCTCCCTGCAACGGCTGGCCGAACTGAGCCGGGAGCTGGAGCTGCCCCTCACCCTGGTGGTGGATGGCCGCGGCCTGTGCCGGCTGCTGTGGGTGGGGCCACTGGAGCAGTCCGGACGGTTACTGGACGCCCTGCCGGGTTCACCACGCCGGCAGGGCAGCGGGCTGCGGCTGATCACCTGCTGCGGCCGCAGCAAACACCTGGACCCTCCGCTGCTGGAGGGGGTGGTGGGCCTGGATCTGCATCCCTGCCTCTGGCTCCGTTTCGGCGATCGGCCCGCGAGCAGCGGCGCCTGGCCCGCCCAGCTGCTCGCCCCTTGCCGCCATGCCCCGGCGGCGGAGGGCCAGCCCGCCTGGCTGACGACTGAGCAGGGCGACCTCAGCCAGCTGTGTGACCAACCACCCCTGGCCGACGCGGTGGAACCAGCGCCGGCACCGGCAGCCGGTGCTGGAGGGGAGCGGGTGCTGCTGCTGGCCCTCTCCCCCGCCGATCGGGCCGAAGCACAGCGCCGGATCGCTGAGCTGGAAGGGCTGGTGCGCAGTGCCGGAGCCACCCCGGTGGGGGTGGTGGAACAGCGCCGCAGCCAGCCAGCGCCCCATACGATCTGGGGGGAAGGCAAGCTGGCCGAAGCCGCCCTGGAGGCCCGCCGGGTGGGCGCCACCCTGGTGGTGACCGACCGGGAGCTCACGCCGGTACAGGGCCGCAACCTGGAGCGCCTGCTGGACCTGCCGGTGAGCGACCGCAGCGAGCTGATCCTGGACATCTTTGCCCAGCGGGCCGCCAGCGCCGCTGGGCGGCTGCAGGTGGAACTGGCCCAGTTGCGCTACCGCTTGCCCCGGCTGCTGGGCCGGGGCCGCAGCCTCTCCCGCCAGGGCGGCGGCATCGGCACCCGGGGGCCTGGTGAAACCCAGCTTGAAAAGGATCGCCGGGCCATCGCCCGGCGAATTGAACGCCTGCAGCGGGATGGCCAGCAGCTGGCCGCCCACCGGGAACGGCTGCGCCAGGGCCGCAGCGGCCAGCGTCGTCTGGCGCTGGTGGGCTACACCAACGCCGGCAAGAGTTCGCTGCTGAACGCCCTGGGCAAGGGCGAGGGGCGCACGGCCGTGCTGGCGGAAAACAAGCTGTTCGCCACGCTCGATCCCACCACCCGCCGCATCGATCTGGCTGTGCCCGGGGACCCCAGCCGCGAGACCCTGCTGCTCACCGACACGGTGGGCTTCATCCGCGAACTGCCACCAGCGCTGATCGAGGCCTTCCGCTCCACCCTGGAGGAGACCCTCTCAGCGGATGGGCTGCTGCTGGTGGTGGACCTGAGCAATCCCAGCTGGCCGGAACAGCGGCGCACCGTGCACGCCATCCTCGATTCGCTCGACTGCCACACCCCTCGGCGCCTGGTGGCCAACCAGATCGACCGCTGCGATGCCGCCGAGATGGAGCGGGCCAGCGACCTGGAGCCGGATGCCCTGTTTGTGTCGGCCACCGCCGGGCTCGGCCTGCAGGGCCTGCGGCGGGCCCTGCGGACATGGCCGCCGCCGGGAGGCGGCGGATAACCCGGCAAACTGCAGGAGAATCCCGCCCAAAAGCCGACAAGCCACCCGAAACCATAGGCCGCAAAAACCTTCGCATCCCATCAGATTTCCTAGCGCAGAAGTGTTCTATGGTCTTGGGTCAGCGTCGCCGGCCATGCACGAACTCGCCCAGGTCCTGCTCCAACCCGGCGCCCAGATCACCCTGGTGGAGCTGGAGCAACTGGAGAAGGACCTGCCCACCGTGAGCCGCAAGGGCATGGCGATCGCCATCAGTGTGCTGGTGGCGCTGCTGGCCGCACCGGAGTGGCTGCCCCTGGTGGCCGCCGTGCTGCTGGGCACCGTGGCCATGGTGGCTTCAGGCTGCCTGCGCCCCGTTGAGCTGCAGCGGGCCATCCGTCTCGACGTGATCCTGCTGCTTGGGTCCCTGGCCTGTTTCAGCGTGGCCCTTGAAAAGACCGGCCTGGCCGTTGTATGCGGCCCTGCTGGTGGTTTTCCTGTTCACCACCATGCTCACGGAGATGATGAGCAATGCCGCCACTGTGGCCCTGGCCTTCGTGTCTGCAGTGCTGTTCGGCGCCAGCCAGAGCTTCCTCAGTCCGGTCGGCCACCAGACCAATCTGATGGTGTTCGGGCCGGGTCGGTACCGGTTTCTGGATATCACGCGCTATGGCTTGCCTCTTACGCTCACCATGACGGTGGTGGTGCCCCTGCTGATCTGCCGACACTTCAACCTCTAGGCATTGTCCTGGGGCCGGGTCTCCGGCTGTTGAGGTGTCTGCTGCCCCCTCAGGGGGCCGCACCAACCGGTCCTCCGCCAGCGACGCTGCGGGCCGACCTTTCCCTGTTTTTCTCCCCACTCCCCCTGCCATGAGCCTGCAACTCGGCGACACCGTTCCTGACTTCACCCAGGATTCCCAGCTGGGTCCGATCAACTTCTACGACTTCGCCGGCGACAGCTGGGTGGTGCTGTTCTCCCACCCGGCCGACTACACCCCCGTGTGCACCACCGAGCTCGGTGAGGTGTCGCGCCTGCGCCCCGAATGGGAAAAGCGCAATGTCAAGACCATTGCTCTCAGCGTGGATTCAGCCACCAGCCACAAGGGCTGGATCGGTGACATCAACGAAACCCAGAACACCATGGTCGACTACCCGATCCTGGCCGACGAAGACAAGAAGGTGAGCGACCTCTACGGGATGATCCACCCCAAATCGCTCAACAACCTCACGGTGCGCTCGGTGTTCATCATCGACCCCAGCAAGAAACTGCGGCTGCAGATCACCTACCCCGCCAGCACCGGCCGCAACTTTGACGAGATCCTGCGGGTGATCGACTCGCTGCAACTCACCGACTACCACCAGGTGGCCACCCCCGTGAACTGGAAGGACGGCGACGACTGCGTGGTGGTGCCCTCGATCCCCACCGACGAGGCCCGCAGCAAGTTCCCCAAGGGCGTGACCGAAATCAAGCCCTACCTGCGCATGACGCCCCAGCCCAACAAGTGAGTCGTTTGAGTCGTTCCGGCCGCTGAGCGAACATGCCCCCGGCCCCCCAGCCGGGGGTTTTTGATTGCGAGTGCCATGACAGCAAGCAGCAGCCGCTGGCGCACCGGCATGGCCGTTCTTGGCCTGATGAGCGGCACCAGTGCCGATGGGGTGGATGCCGTGCTGGCCTGGTTCCAGGGGAAACCGGATCGCCCCCACTGGCGGATCTTGAACAGCAGCTTCCTGGCCTATCCGGATGCCCTGCGCCAGCGGCTGATCGCCGCCGGCCAGGGGCAGCCCACCAGCAGCGCGTCCTGGCTCGACCTGGCCGAGGAGCTCAGCGAACACAACGCCGCCGCGGCCCGCCAGTGCGATCCCCGTGGCCTGGCTGGGCTGGTGGGCTGCCATGGCCAGACGGTCTGGCACCGGCCGCCCCAGGGAGCACGGCGCGGCGCCAGCTGGCAGCTGCTGCAGGCCCCCCTGCTGGCCCAGTTGCTGCAGCGGCCCGTGATCTTCGATTTCCGGGCCGCTGATCTGGCCCTGGGGGGGCAGGGTGCTCCGCTGGTGCCGCCGGCCGATGAGGCCCTGCTCGGCCGGGTGGCGGGCTGGCGGGCCCTGCTCAACCTGGGTGGCATCGCCAACCTCACCCTGCTGCCCCCGGCCAGCGGGCCGGAGCGCCACCAGAGCGTGCGGGGCTGGGACTGCGGGCCCGCCAACACCCTGCTGGATCTGGCAGCGGAGCGCTTCAGCCAGGGGCGGGTGCGCTTCGATGCCGATGGCGCCTGGGCGGCCCAGGGCCAGCCCGACCAGCAGCTAATCGGTGCCTGGCTGCAGGAGCCCTACTTTCGCCAACCCCCGCCCAAATCCACCGGCCGGGAAGTGTTCGGCGGCGACGACCTCGATCGGCGACTGGCCCAGCTGGAGCAGGCCGCCCAGCGTCGGGGCCAGAGCCTGGAGCCCGCCGACGCCCTGGCCAGCCTCACCGCCCTCAGCGCCGCCGTGGTGGCCCAGGACCTCAGCCTGCTGCCGGCTCGACCGGTGGAGTTGCTGGTGGCGGGCGGAGGCTGCCGCAACCGCACCTTGATGGCCGAACTGGGCCGCCGCTGCCGCGGCACGACCGTGCGCCCCCTGGCCGAGCTGGGCATTGCCGACAACCAGCGGGAGGCCCTGGCCTTCGCGCTGCTGGCCTGGTGGCACGCGCAGGGGCACCCTGGCAATGCACCCAGCGTCACAGGGGCTCCGAGTCCCTGCCGCCTGGGGGTGCTGGTCGAGCCAGCGGCCCGCCGGGGCTGAGGCCGAGCAACACAGACGGCCTCAGTCGGGCCGTTGCAGCCGCACCCGCCGGGGGACGCCGCGCAGCCGACGGGGCGCCTGGCTCTCCTGCCGTTCCAGCTGCCGGCGGAAGCGATCGGAGCCACCCAGGGGAGGGGCCTCCTGCTCCGCCTGCTGACGGTGCTGGCGCTCCAGCCGCTCCACACCCTGCTGAATCAGCACGCGGGCCATGTTGCTCACCGTGCGGGCCTCGGCATCGGCCAGCAGGGCCAGTCGGTCGCACAACTCCTCAGGCAGCACCACCTGAATCCGGGGGGACTTGGGCCTGCCGCTGGAGGAGGTTTGGCGGGTGGCCACGGCGACAGGGAGCGAGACGGGGGTCGAGCAGAGACGGGAACCCGGAGGATCCGCCTGACAACAGCTGACAGCCGCTGTCAGAGATGCTCTTTCGTGGACACCAGTGTACGGTGATGCTTACGGATAGTATCCACGACTAAGCTTGTGGCATGCCATCCGTTCAGCCCTTGAGGTCGGAGGCCAGACCATGCCCAGAAGACGCGAGCGCAGCACCGCTGAACGCAGCGACGTGTTGGTGTCGGCGGTGATCAGCACCTATCTGCTCACCCACCTTCACCACGTGCTGCAGCGGGCCGAATACGGAGCCCAGCAGGAAGGACGCACGGCGCTGGCCGCCAATTACGCCCAGCTGCGCAAGGTGCTCTGTCTGGATGCCCGCAGCATGGAAGACGCCTCGGCCTGCGGCAATCCGGTGAGTGACTCGCCCAAAGCCGCCTGACGGCTGCGCTGCCCGCCCCCAGAGCCAATTCACTCCAAATGTGTCCGGTCCGTGGCCGGGAGGGGGCCTGGCCCATAGGGTCAGAACAGCCCCAACGACCACCCCCGCCAGCCGATGAACGCCCCGGCCAACCAGGCGGCAGCGGACAACGCCGCCGCGCTCTACTCCCGTATCAGCGCCGACGCCGAGCTCACCCAGGCCCTGTTCCGCCAGGCCCTGCAGGATCCTTCAGGCGCCCTCGACCGGATCGTGGCCCTGGGCCAGGAGCTGAACCTGCCCGTGGACCGGGAGCAGGTGAGGGCCCATGTGGCCTCCCTCGACGATCCGGCCAGCAAGCAGTGGCTGCTCAAGGCCCGCGGCGGCCTCTGACGCCGGACTGCTGGGGGGGACAAGGCTACGTCGCTGGCGCTGATCAGCGCCACCGCCACCGGCCCAACTGAAGAACAGCCAGTAGCTCACGATCGCCAGACCCGCCGCCACCACCAGGGCAGCCACCTGCTCCAGGCGCTTGATCATGCGAGGCCGGCTCTCACTGTCCGGAGTCTGCCGGAGCGCACGGCCGGCAGGGATGATGAGTGCGGCCGCGCTGCGGTCGTCCTGCAGCCCCAGCCCTCCCCCGTGCTCCGTCTCGAACGCATCGGCAAGATTTACCCCACCGGGGAGGTGCTGCGCGACGTCACCTGGGAGGTGAAGGCAGGCGATCGCATCGGCCTGGTGGGCGTCAACGGCGCCGGCAAATCCACCCAGCTGCGGATCATCGCCGGCCTGGAGGAGCCCAGCAGCGGCAGCGTGGTGAAGCAGGGCAGCCCGCGCATCGCCTACCTGCAACAGGAATTCGATGTGGATCCGCAGCGCACGGTGCGCGAGGAGCTGTTCCAGGCCTTCGGCGAGGCGGCGGTGGTGCTCAACCGCAAACACGCGGTGGAGCACGAGATGGCCAGCGACAAGGCCGCCAGCGATCCCGACCACCTCGAGGAACTGATCCACGAGCTGGGCCACCTGCACGAGCGCTTCGAGGCCCTGCACGGCTACGAGCTCGACGCCCGGATCGACAAGCTGCTGCCCACGATCGGCTTCACCCCCGAGGGGGCCGAGCAGCTCGTGGCCGATTTTTCGGGCGGCTGGCAGATGCGCATCGCCCTGGGGAAGATCCTGCTCCAGGATCCCGACCTGCTGCTGCTGGATGAGCCCACCAACCACCTGGACGTGGAAACGATCCAGTGGCTGGAGGGCTACCTGATCGAGCAGAGCGCCGCGATCGTGGTGATCAGCCACGACCGCACCTTCCTCGATCGGGTGTGCACCCAGATCGTGGAGACCGAGCGGGGCGTCTCGCGCACCTACCTGGGCAACTACAGCCAGCACCTGGAGCAGAAGGCCCTCGAGCGCGAGGCCTCCCAGGCGGCGTTTGAGCGCCAGCAGAAGGAGCTCAGCGCCCAGCAGGCCTACATCGACCGCTTCCGCGCCAGCGCCACCCGCTCCACCCAGGCCAAGAGCCGCGAGAAGCTGCTGGAGAAGGTGGAGCGGATCGAGGCGC
>JBIIXY010000165.1:0-3737 GCA_044347105.1 Prochlorococcaceae cyanobacterium | reverse complement strand
TCGGGTTGGTGCTCAGGCCCACCCGCAGGCCGCGGCTGCTGAGCTGCAGCAGGCCATCGAGGCTGTCCGGGCTGCCCGTGGGCAGGCGCTCGCGGTTGAAGCAGGCGATCTGGGGCAGCTGCAACACCGGCAGCCCCGCCAGGGAGCCGTCGCCCAGCCGCACCCGCTGGAGCATGTTGGGATCGATCTGCAGCAGCAGCTCCGGCGGGAAGCGCACGCCCTGCACCAGCTGCTTGCTGTGCAGTTCCATGGCCGTGCGCGAATTCACCAGCAGCAGATCCGGCCCCAGGCCGCCCTGCTGGCGGAAGCGCAGCTGCCGCACCAGCTGATCCTCGGGGAAGGTCATCAGCTGGATCTCCACCCCGGGGTGGAGTTCGCGGAAATCCTTGCTGAAGCGATCCAGGGATTCCGCGGCCCGCTGGCGCAGGCCGCTGTCCAGCTGATCGTCGCTGTTGATGCCCACCACCATGTACACGGTGCCCCACAGCCGTGAGCTGCTGCTGTCCTGGGTCTGCACCAGCCGCAGGGCCATCCAGCCCGCCAAGGCCGTGAGTCCTGCCAGCAGGGCAGGCAGCATGGCCCGGGGCGGGGCGAAGCGCCGGGGCCCCCGCGAGCTCACTCCTCCGGATAGAGCAGGCCGGCCAGCTCCTCGGCGTCCACGTCGTAAACCCGCGCCAGGGTGGTTTCGATGGCGCTGGTCACCACATCGGGCAGGAAGCGCATGGCGTTGAGGGCGTCATCGACGATCTCCTCGTTGAGCAGGGGATCGCCGCCCAGCTTTTCGTCGTTGATCACGGCCATCACCCAGCTCTGGTAGGCGGTGACCAGATCGGCGAATTCGAGCTCCGGGTCGTTCAGATCCAGGGCCATGGGCGTCTCCAGGGACGTTGCCTCTGCAGTTTGCCCACTGGTGAGGCTCTGGGACCAGCAGCCGGGCCACTGGCGAGGATGGTGGGCTGTGTTCCGTTGCAACCTTCCCGCTGCCATGGCCGATCCCGCGCCGGAGGCGACCCGCCTGCAGGCCACGCTGGTGGACTTCGCCCTGGCGGAGCTGGTGCGCCAGCACCGCACCAGCTTCCAGCCCCTGTGGACGGCCGACAGCTGGGCCAAACTGCTGATCTGGCTGGCCCTCAACTGCGGTTGCAGCGGCGCCGAGGCCGACCTGCAGCGCTTTGCCGAGGCTCTGGGCCCGGCCCTGGGGGCCCGTCTGCGGCGGCTCTACTTCCAGCGCGAGCTGGAGCACCTGGATCTGCAGGTGCTGGCCGATCCCGCTGAAGCCCAGGTGCTGGTGCTGCCGCTGGGCCCGGATGCAGCCGCCCTCAGCGCCGGGCGGATTGTGCAGGCCGTGGAGCAGGTGGATCTGGCGCCGCGGTTGGTGCTCGATCAGGAGCGCTGGGGCAGGCTGGAGGGGGCCGTGGCGATTCCCTGGCGGCCCCAGCCATGACCCTGATCGCCGCCTACCGCAACGCTGGTTTCGAGGCCCTCGCCGATGGGGTGATGGCCTTCTTCGACCGCCGCCCCGACCTGCAGCGCCCGGGGGTGGCCTTCGGGCCTGAGGGTGCGGCTGATCCCGCTGCCGAGCCGGCCAAGGTGTCCACCGACATCAGCCTGGTGGCGATCGACCGCAGCGATCCGGAGGCCTTCGCCCTGGCCGAGGTGATCCTGCGCGGGGTGAACGCCGCCCTGGGGCAGTACCTCAGGGAACGGCCGCTGCTGCGCGACTGCTGCCCGGAGCAGAGCCTGTTCGTGAACCCGATCTTCAACCTGCAGCGCTACGCGCCGGGGGAGGGCTTCAAGCGCTGGCACTGCGACTGGACCCTCAGCGACGAGGCCACCGAACCCCAGGCGCGGGCACTGGCCTGGATCCTCTACTGCAACACCCTGCCCGAGGGCGGCACCGAGTTCCACTGGCAGGGGCACCACGAGGAGGCGGAGCGGGGCAAGCTGCTGATCTTCCCGGCCGGGGTGTCGCACATCCACCGCGGCAGGGTGAGCCAGGAGCACAGCAAAACCATCGCCACCGGCTGGATCAATGCCGGCACCCTGGAGGGTTATCTGCGGCGGCTGGCGGGCTGAGCATCGCCAGCCCAGTGCGAGCAAGCACGGCTTTCGCTTTTTGCGGGTATTCCAATCATTGGTGCCCCGACTGTTGATCTGGACCTAGCAATCAGTGCTGTCGCGCTGTTGCAATTGGTGTTGAATTCAACACGGCCGCGACCATTGCCAGGGCATGCACTGTTAACTGCGGATGCCCAATGTTCTTTTCACTGTAATGTCCCTCCCTGGGATGCTGCCAGGAATTCTTGCTCTTGTGCCTGC
Source organism: Prochlorococcaceae cyanobacterium (assembly GCA_044347105.1). GTDB lineage: Bacteria > Cyanobacteriota > Cyanobacteriia > PCC-6307 > Cyanobiaceae > NIES-981. Next base: position 1,418 of record JBIIXY010000165.1, on the reverse strand, counting down.
TGCCGATCTCGCGGCGGTGATCGTTCCCTTCCTGTTCAAGCTGCTCGGCGCCATTGCCCTCTGGATAGTGGGCGGCTGGCTGATCAACTTCGCCCTGCGTCTCCTGCGGCGCATGCTCAACCAGGGCACCCTCGATCCCACCCTGATCAGCTACCTGCTGAACATCCTCGGCGCCTTGTTGCGGGTGGTGCTGGTGGTGGCCATCCTGGGCTTCTTCGGCATCGAAACCGCCAGCTTCGCTGCCCTGCTGGCCGGTGCCGGCGTGGCGATCGGGGCCGCCTGGAGCGGCATGCTCGGCAACTTTGCCGCCGGCGTGTTCCTGCAGATTTTCCGGCCGATCAATCCGGGGGACTACATCGAAGGCGGTGGCGTTGAAGGCACGGTGGATGAGGTGGGCATGTTTGTGACCTCGATCACCTCGCCCGACAACGTTCTCCACTTTGTGGGCAACGCCAAGCTGTTCGGCGACACGATCAAGAATTACTCCGCCAACCCCTTCCGTCGCGTTGAGCTGGTGGCCCAGCTCGACAACAGCGCCGATGTGGCCAAGGCCATCAGCCTGCTCAAGGAGGGTGTCAAGCGGGTGCCCAACCAGGTGGAGGGCAAGGAGGCCGATGTGGAGGTGCTGGAGTTCAGCGAGCGCGGCCCGCGCCTGGCTGTTCGTCCCTACACCCACACCGCCAACTACTGGCAGGTGTACTTCGACACCAACCGGATGATTGTGGACGTGCTCGGTAAGGCGGGCTTCCCCGTGCCCCGGATCCCGGTGGCCATGCAGGGCAGCTCCGCCAACTGAGGCCAACGGAGACCGCCGTTCGCTCCAGGGCCTGGGTCAACCCCCAGGCCCTTGTTGCGCCCACCTTTTGAGACGATGGGGCCCTGCCAGCCCCATTCCCGTGCCTGAGGCCAATCTGCCCAAGACCTACGACCCGGCGGGCACGGAAAGCCGTTGGCAGCAGGCCTGGGAACGCAGCGGCGCCTTTCATCCGGATCCCGCTGCCCCGGGCGAGCCGTTCAGCGTGGTGATCCCGCCGCCGAACGTGACCGGCAGCCTGCACATGGGCCACGCCTTCAACACGGCCCTGATCGACACGATCGTGCGCTTCCAGCGCCTGCGGGGCAAAAACGTGTTGTGTTTGCCCGGCACCGACCACGCCTCGATCGCCGTGCAGACGATCCTGGAGAAGCAGCTCAAGGCAGACGGCCAGCGCAAGGAGGATCTGGGCCGCGAGGCGTTCCTGGAGAAGGCCTGGGCCTGGAAGGCCGAGAGCGGCGGCACGATCGTGGGCCAGCTGCGCCGCCTGGGCTACTCGGTGGACTGGCAGCGCGAGCGCTTCACCCTGGATCAGGGCTGCAGCGCCGCGGTGATCGAGGCCTTCAACCGCCTGCATGAGCAGGGCCTGATCTACCGGGGCGAA
>JBIIXY010000011.1:0-37627 GCA_044347105.1 Prochlorococcaceae cyanobacterium | reverse complement strand
AACATTCTGCTGAATGAAGGTCTGCGTGCCTGGATGGCACCGGCTGACCAGCCGCACGAAAACTTCGTCTTCCCTGAAGAGGTACTGCCCCGTGGAAACGCCCTTTAATTCCGGGCTGGTGAGTGTCGGGGGCAAGGACCTCGACTCCACCGGTTACGCCTGGTGGGCCGGCAACGCCCGCCTGATCAATCTTTCCGGTCGCCTGCTCGGCGCCCATGTCGCCCACGCCGGTCTGATGGTGTTCTGGGCCGGCGCCATGATGCTGTTCGAGGTGAGCCACTTCACCTTCGACAAGCCCATGTACGAGCAGGGCCTGATCTGCATGCCCCATGTGGCCACCCTTGGCTACGGCGTGGGGCCCGGCGGTGAGGTGGTGAACCTCTACCCCTTCTTCGTGGTGGGTGTGCTCCACCTGATCAGCTCGGCCGTGCTCGGCCTGGGTGGTCTGTATCACGCCCTGCGCGGGCCTGAAATCCTGGAGAACTACTCCTCGTTCTTCTCCCAGGACTGGCGGGACAAGAATCAGATGACCAACATCATTGGTTATCACCTGATTCTCCTCGGCGTCGGCGCCCTGCTGCTGGTGTTCAAGGCCATGTTCTTCGGCGGTGTCTATGACACTTGGGCCCCCGGTGGTGGCGACGTGCGTCTGATCACCAACCCCACTCTCAACCCCGGGGTGATCTGGGGCTACCTGTTCCGAGCTCCCTTCGGCGGTGAGGGCTGGATCATCGGTGTGAACTCGATGGAAGACATCATCGGCGGTCACATCTGGATCGGTCTCACCTGCATCTTCGGTGGTATCTGGCACGTGATCACCAAGCCCTTCGGCTGGGTGCGCCGCGCCTTCATCTGGAACGGTGAGGCCTACCTGAGCTACAGCCTCGGCGCGCTGAGCCTGATGAGCTTCATCGCCTCGGCCTACATCTGGTTCAACAACACTGCCTATCCCTCGGAGTTCTACGGCCCCACCAACGCCGAAGCCTCCCAGGCCCAGAGCTTCACCTTCCTGGTGCGTGACCAGCGCCTCGGCGCCAACATCGGTTCGGCCATGGGCCCGACCGGTCTGGGTAAGTACCTGATGCGCTCGCCCACCGGCGAGATCATCTTCGGTGGTGAAACCATGCGCTTCTGGGACTTCCGCGGCCCCTGGCTGGAGCCCCTGCGCGGCCCCAATGGCCTCAGCCTCGACAAGCTCCAGAACGACATTCAGCCCTGGCAAGTGCGCCGCGCAGCTGAGTACATGACCCACGCCCCCAACGCCTCGTTGAATTCCGTGGGCGGCATCATCACTGAGCCCAACTCGGTGAACTTCGTAAACATCCGCCAGTGGCTGGCATCTACGCAGTTCGTGCTCGCCTTCTTCTTCCTGGTGGGGCACCTCTGGCATGCCGGCCGCGCACGCGCCGCCGCTGCCGGTTTTGAGAAGGGCATCGACCGTCAGGCCGAGCCCACCCTGGCCATGCCGGATCTCGACTGATCAAGGCAGGCTCTGGATCTTCAATCCCTTTAGCCCTCGCTTCGGCGGGGGCTTTTTTTATCTCCGGCATTGCCGTAGTGCTGGTGATGACAGTGATCGATCAACCTTCTAGGTTTGGCGCACATGATGAAGTCCAGATGACGTCTGTTCAGCTTGGTGGCCGGTTGGCCAAGTTCACCCTCGCCACGGCAGCCGCGCTGATCGGAACCGCGCCACTGCTCCAGCCCATGGCCGCCCGCGCGCAGTGGTCAAGCACGATCGGCCGTGTAGCCCCCGGAGTGATCTGTGACAGAGCCTCAGCGATCTGTTTTGACCGCCAGGGCCCCTCGATCGGCCTAACCAGTCAGTACCTGGGCAGCGGTGCGGCCCTTCGTCTCACGGCGAACCTCAGTGGCAGACCGCTACCCAGCGAATTCACCCTGAGCAACGGCACCGTCTGCAGTGTGGCCCAGTCCTTGTGCTGGACCAGCAACAGGCGCGATCGTGTCCATGAAATGGTCACCCGCGAGCTGTATCCCAACAGCCCTGCCCTGCAGAGCAACGTAACCAAGACCTCGGGTCTGTGCAGCGTCACCCAAAGGGGCCGTTCCATCTACGACGGCGGCTGCGAACTCCGCCTCGTGAGCAGGGAACCCGGTGACATCAGTCGCTATTCGGTGACCACCAACGATGGACGCAAGTACATTTTCAAACGAATCGGGTCCACCTTCCAGCTCGAGGATGCCACCGGCACCTGGCCGGTTCAGTTCATCAACCATGGCTACACGGGTGTGTTCCGCTGGAGCGATATCAAGCTGGTGGCCACCCGTCAGAACAACCTGCTCAACCCCCAGCAGCCCCAACCCCGTAACAGCAACGATGTGATCAACGATCTGTTCTCGGGCGGTCGCAACTGAGCCAGCGCCGCAGCAGCGGCAGGCTTAGGCCGATCACATTGCTGAAACAGCCCTCGATCCGCTCCACGAGCAGCCCACCCCGGCCCTCGAGGGCAAAGCCACCGGCGCACTGCAGCGGTTCACCGCTATCGACGTAGGCCTCGATTTCCGGTCGCTCAACGGCAGCGAACACCAGCTCTGTGCTGACAACGGCCAGACGGCGCTCGTGCCCCCCCTGCACCGACCCTGGCAACAGACAGTGGCCGGTGTGCAGCACCCCGCGGCCCCCGGCCATCCGCAGCCAGCGGGCGATGGCCTGCGCACGGTTGAGGGGTTTGCCGTACACCTCCCCATCCACCACCAGCACGGAGTCGCAGCCCAGCACGGGCTCCTGCTCCACCCCAGCCCCGCGGGCTGCGGCCACCGCTTCGGCCTTGGCCGCAGCAAGGCGCTGGACCAGCTTCAACGGATCCGGATCGTGCAGGGCCGCTTCATCCACTCCGCTCACCCGCACCCGGTGGGGAATGCCCGCCTGCTCCAGCAGGCGCCGACGGGCGGGGGAGGCGGACGCGAGCACCAACATGGCTGCGGCTGCATGGCGACAATGGACCCATGCAAGACCAGCGGAGCGAAATCGCCCAGCCCACCCACCCCTGCAACCCCGCGTACGACGGCCGCTCCTGGGCCCGCGCAGGCCAGGCCATGCGCTGCCTGCCCTTCCGGCGCAGCTTCTACACCCGCGTGAGTGGGCAGCCCGTGGGCAGCCAGGAGTTCTGCCGCCTGCCGGATTCCGCCGACCTCTGCTGGGGGCGAATGGGTCCCGAGCGGGTGGAGGCCCACTTCATCTGGCTGATCCGTCTGGGGGTGCTGCGCCGTGAGGTGGACGGGCAGGGCCTCACCGAGCGGGTGCGGCTGACGCCGATGGGGCGTGAGCTGCTGCTGCAGTGGCCCGCTGAGATCCCGCGGGCGTCGCTGGCCGAACGCATCAGCCACCAGCTGCGCCGCAGCAGGCCGCGGCTGTGAGGCCCCTGATGGTGCTGGGCACCAGCAGCGGCGCCGGCAAGTCGCTGATGACGGCGGCGCTTTGCCGGGTGCTGCGCCGCCGGGGTGAAACCCCGCTGCCCTTCAAAGGGCAGAACATGAGCAACAACGCCTGGGTGGACCAGGCCGGCGGCGAGATGGCCTACTCCCAGGCCCTGCAGGCCTGGGCGGCGGGCCTGGAGCCCCGCTGCGCCATGAACCCGGTGCTGCTCAAGCCCCAGGGCGACACCACCAGCGAGGTGATCCACCTGGGCCGCAGCGTGGGCCGCGCCCGGGCCGAGCACTACTACCGCGACTGGTTCCGGCCCGGCTGGGCGGCAATCCGCGCCGGTCTGGCTGAGCTGCAGGCGGCCCACCCCGGTGGGCGGCTGGTGCTGGAGGGGGCGGGCAGCCCGGTGGAGGTGAACCTGCAGCCCCGCGACCTCACCAACCTGCGCCTGGCCCAGTACCTGCGAGCCCGCTGCATCCTGGTGGCCGATATCGAGCGGGGCGGAGTCTTTGCCCAGCTGGTGGGCACCCTTGCCCTGCTACGGCCAGTGGAGCGGCCGCTGATCCGCGGCCTGCTGATCAATCGCTTCCGCGGCCGCCGCGAGCTGTTCGATGAGGGTCGCCGCTGGCTGCAGGAGCACACCGGCATCCCGGTGCTGGGGGTGATGCCCTGGCTCGACGAGCTGTTTCCACCGGAGGATTCCCTCGACCTGCTGGAGCGCCGCGGCCGCAAGCGCGGCGCCGAGATGGAGATCGCCGTGCTGCGGCTGCCATCGCTGAGCAACTTCTCCGACCTCGACCCCCTGGAGGCAGAACCATCGGTGCAGCTGCGCTGGCTGCAGCCCGGTGAAGAGCTGGGGGCCCCGGATGCTGTGGTGGTGCCCGGCAGCAAGCAGAGCCTGCGCGATCTGGCGGCCCTGGAAACCAGCGGCCTGGGCACGGCGCTGCGGACTTACGTGGCGGATGGCGGCCAGGTGTTCGGCATCTGCGGCGGGCTGCAGCTGCTGGGCCGGGAGCTGAGCGACCCAGAGGGACTGGAGGGGGCCGCGGGCAGCCGGGCCGGGCTGAATCTGCTGCCGTTGCGCACCGTGTTCGGCCAGGCCAAGGCCCTGCGCCAGCGCCGCAGTCCGGCCCTCTGGCCCCACAGCGGCGGCGGCGGCCCCGAGCTGGAGCAGCCCCTCGAGCTGGAGGGCTTCGAGCTGCATCGGGGCCTGAGCACGGCCCTGGAGCCCTGCCAGACCCTGTGCGCGGATCCAGGGCTGGGCTGGGTGATGGCTTACGGCGAGCGGGGCGGCCTGGTGGCCGGTACCTACCTGCATGGAGTGTTTGAGAACGGGCCCTGGCGGCGGCGCTGGCTCAATCAGCTGCGCCGCCGCCGCCAGCTCCCAGCCCTGAGCGAGGCCCAGCCCCAGCACAGCCGCCAGCGTGAGGCCCTGCTCGACCGCCTGGCCGATGCCTTTGCGCACCACGTGAACCTTGAGCCCCTGCTGGCCCCCTGAAGCAGGGCTGGAGCCACAGCCAAACCCATTCCCACCAGTCGCCGATGCCCCCAGGCCCCGTCACCATCCACTGGCCCAACGGCCGCAGCAGCAGCGCCCAACCCGGCAGCAGCTGGTTGGGGGCCGCCCAGGCGGCGGGCTTCAGCATCCCCACCGGCTGCCTGGGGGGCAGCTGCGGGGCCTGTGAGATCGAGGTGAACGGGCGTGTGGTGCGGGCCTGCATTGCCAGCGTGCCCCCGAGCCGCAGCGACGAACTCACGGTGGCGCTGGCCAGCGATCCCTATTGGTAGGTGCCGACCTGGTTAAGCGCCGGACTGGATGATGCCGCCGCCCAGCAACACCTCGCCGGCGTAGAACACGGCGGCCTGGCCGGGGGTGATCGAGAACTGCTCCTCGGCGAACTGCAACCGGCAGCGGTGGGGGCGATCGGCGGCCCGATCGGCTTCGCTGGAGGGCACAGGGGTGAGCAGGGCGGGCACTGGCGCACTGCGGTAGCGCACCTGCACCTCCACCGAAAGAGGCTGCCGAGGGGGTGCGATCGACACCCAGTTCACCGCCCCCACCAGGGCCTGGCCACAGGCGGCTTCAGCGCGGGGGGCCACCACCACCCGGTTCATGGCCCCATCGAGCCGCACCACATACAACGGCTCGGGCCAGGCCACCCCAAGCCCCTTGCGCTGGCCGATGGTGAAGTGCTCGATGCCGTCATGGCCGCCCACCACGGTGCCGTCAGCCAGCACGATCTGCCCCTCGCGGGGGGGCAGGTAGGCGTCGAGGAAGGCTTTCATCGAACCGTGGTGATCGGCCAGGCAGAGGTCCTGACTCTCTGGCTTCTGGGCCGTTCGCAGCCCGTGGCGAGCCGCCTCCAGGCGCGTGTCGCCCTTGGTGAGTTCACCGAGCGGAAACACCAGCCGACCCAGGGCAGCCTGGGGCAGGTCGTAAAGGAAGTAGCTCTGGTCCTTGTGGCTGTCGAGCCCGCGCAGCAGCTGGTGACGGCCCGCCCCATCCGCCGGCACCGGCAGGGGGTCGGCGGCGGCATGGCGCACCCGGGCGTAGTGGCCGGTGGCGATCCGGCCGATCCCCCGCTCGGCTTCTGCCCAGGCCAGCATCGGCCCGAACTTCACCTCCCGGTTGCAGCGGGAGCAGGGCAGGGGCGTCACACCGGCGCCATAGCCCTGCACCAGAAAATCCACGATCTGTTCGCGGAAATGCTCGCGGAAGTCCACCACGTGATGGGGCACCCCCAGCTGCTCGCAGATCCCGGCCGCATCCACCAGTCCCTCAGCGCAGCAGGCCCCCTTGCCGCTCATCAGCCAGAGGGTGAGTCCCTCCACCTGCCAGCCGGCCTCCACCAGCAAGGCTGCGGTGAGCGAGCTGTCCACCCCGCCGGAGAGCCCCACCGCCACCCTCTTCTCCCCCGGCCAGGCCCGCAACCGCGCCAGGGCCCTGGCACCGGCCGGCGTGGCCGTGGCAGGCATGCCGACCGGAGCACCGGCTGCCGGCTCAGAGACGGGCGCGGGCGTGGAGATTGCGGTGGAGTCGGCGGACAAGACGGAACAACCGGACGGATCGGGGGGCAGACCGTTCCATCATGAAACTGCGCCCCTGTCCGCTGTGGAGCCTGCCCGTGCAAGCCGTTCCCCCGTCCGACTGGCCCGGCCGCGATGCCCGCCATCTGCTGGTGAGCGGTGAGCAGATGGCTGCCCTGGAGCAGCAGCTGTTCAGCAGCGGCCTGCCGGTGGAGGCCCTGATGGAGAAGGCGGCTCTGGCGTTGGCCGGGCGGCTGCTGGAGCAGCACGGGGCCGAGCTGGAACGCCACGGGGCGGTGGTGCTGGTGGGCCCGGGGCACAACGGCGGCGATGGCCTGGTGGTGGCACGGGAGCTGGCGTTGCGCGGCCTGGCCGTGGCGATCTGGAGCCCCTTTGAGAACCACAAAACGCTCACGGCCAGCCACCTGGGCCATGCCGCCTGGCTGGGCATCCCCCGGCTGAGCGAGCCCCCGGATCCCGCAGGCCGGGCCCTGTGGATCGACGCCCTGTTCGGCATCGGCCAGAACCGCCCGCCCTCGGCCCAGCTGCAGGAGCTGCTGGCCGCCCGGGAGCGCCAGCGGCCGGGGGGACTGGTGGCGATCGACGTGCCCACCGGCCTGTGCGCCGACCGGGGCCACTGCCTCAGCCACACGGCCGCCCGAGCCCGCACCACCTATTGCCTGGGTCTGCTCAAGACAGGGCTGATCCAGGACCCGGCCCTGAACTGGGTGGGCCGGCTGGAGCGGATCGACCTGGGGCTGCCGCCGGCCCTGCTGGCCACCCTGCCGGCCTGCCAGCCCCTGGCCCTGGGCCCCGGCGATCTGGAAGGGGGCCCCTGGCCCAGCCCCGATCCAGCGGCGGCCAAGTACGGGCGCGGACGGCTGCTGCTGGTGGCCGGCAGCCACCGCTTCCCCGGGGCCGCATGGCTGGCCCTGGCCGGTGCCGATGCCAGCGGCTGTGGCTCTCTCCAGGCCGCCCTGCCTGAACGGGTGGCCACCGGCCTGTGGAGCCAGGCGCCCCAGGTGGTGGTGCGCCGCGCCCTGCCCTGTGACGCGGCGGGCCATCTGCAGCTGGCTCCCCTGGCGGGCGAGGAGGGCAGCCGCCTGGATGCGCTGGTGCTGGGCCCGGGCCTTGGCCATGGAGCAGACGCCAACGGCAGCGACGGGCAGGCGGCGGGGAGCGATGGCGAGGCCTGGGAGTGGCTGCAGCAGTTTCCAGGCCTGCTGCTGCTGGATGCGGACGGCCTGAACCGGCTGGCCAGCCGGGGCGACGGTGCCCTCCGCTGGCTGGGTCAGCGCCGGGGACCCACCTGGCTCACCCCTCACCCCGGGGAATTCGCCCGCCTCTTCCCCCGCTGGGCAGCCGAGCCACCACTGCAGGCCGCCAGCTGGGCAGCCGAGGCCACAGGCGCAACCGTGCTGCTCAAGGGCGCCCGCACCGTGGTGAGCGGCCCCGGCAGCGCCCCCATGCAGCTGAGCAGCGCAGCCGCAGCGGCGGCCCGCGCCGGCCAGGGGGATGTGCTGGCCGGCTACGCGGGGGGGCTGGCCGCCATGGCCATGGCCTCAGGCCAGAAGGCACCGTCCAGGGTGCTGGCGCTCGCCGCCCTGGCCCATGCCAGCGCCGGCGAGCAGCTGGCCCACAGGGGGCCGGGCTGCGCCAGCCCCACAGCCGTGGCCAGCACGCTGGCCGCAATCACAACACATTCGTCATGAATTGCGTGTTGTTTTGCAAGCAAAACCTAAAGGGTTACTGAAAACACACCCGTTGCCATTGATTTGGCCGGATAGTTGTCATTCTGTTCAACAGTTGCGATGTCCACCACCAGTCTCAGGACCAGCGAGGGGCATCGTCGCCGCACCTCAGACCCCGTGAGCTGGTATCTGGCCACGATCGGCCGGGAACCATTGCTCACTGCGGCCGAAGAGATTGAGCTGGGCAATCAGGTGCAGGCACTGATGAGGCTGTTAGAAGAAGGCCGCGACGACTACAGCACCCAGGAACAGAAAATCATGCGGGTGGGCCAGCGGGCCAAGCAGCGCATGATGAAGGCCAATCTGCGCCTGGTGGTGAGTGTTGCCAAGAAATATCAGGGCAAGGGGATGGAACTGCTCGACCTGATCCAGGAGGGCTCGCTCGGCCTGGAGCGGGCCGTTGAGAAATTCGATCCCACCCGCGGCTACAAGTTTTCCACCTATGCCTTCTGGTGGATCCGCCAGAGCATGACCCGGGCGATCGCCTGCCAGTCGCGCACCATCCGTCTGCCGGTGCACCTCTCCGAGCGGCTCACAGCCATCCGCAAGGTGAGCCTGGATCTGGCCCACAAGCTCGGCGCCATGCCCAGCCGCCAGGAGATCTCCGAAGCCCTGGGCATGCCCCTCGACGAGCTCGATGGCCTGCTGCGTCAGGCGCTCACCACCTCCAGCCTGGATGCCCCGGTGAACGGCGACGAAGGACGCAGCTTCCTCGGCGATCTGATCGCCGATGGCGATGACGAGGAGCCCCTCGACCGGGTGGAGCGCGGCATCCACCAGGAGCAGCTCGACCGCTGGCTGAGCCATCTCAGCGAGCAGGAGCGCCAGGTGCTGCAACTGCGCTTCGGGCTGGAGGGTGAGGAACGCCAGACCCTGGCGGAAATCGGCCGCCGTCTGGATGTCTCCAGAGAGCGGGTGAGGCAGGTGGAGCTGAAGGCCCTGCGCAAGTTGCGCAATCTCACCCGCCGTCTGCCGAACGAGCTCTGAGGCCTCAGTCCTCAGCCCAGATGTAGCGGGTGAGCTCCTCGGGGCTGGGTTCAGGTGCCTGCAGTGCGAACGCCACGCAGTCGGCCACTTCGGCGTCGATCTCCTGATCGATCGCCTTCAGCTCCTCACTGCTGGCCAGGTTCTCGCTGGTGAGATGGGCTGCCAGCCGCTTGATGGGATCACGCTGGGCCCAGAACTCCTTTTCGGCCTGGGCGCGCAGTTCGTCCGGATCGGCCAGGGAATGGCCGCGGTAGCGATAGGTGAGGCACTCCAGCAGGGTCGGCCCCTCGCCGGCGCGGGCCCGCTCGATCGCCCGCTGGGCTGCGGCCCGGACGGCCAGCACATCCATGCCATCAACCTCCTCACCGGCCATGCCGAAGGCGGCAGCCTTGCGCCAGATCTCCGGGTCGCTGGTGGCGCGGTTGTGGTCCATGCCGATGGCCCATTTGTTGTTCTCCACCACGAACAGGATCGGCAGCTTCCACAGCGCCGCCATGTTCAGGCACTCATAGAACTGGCCGATGTTGCAGGTGCCATCGCCGAAAAAGGCTGCGGTCACCGCGTCGCTGCTGGCATCGCCAAGGGCATCGCGCTTGTAGCGACTGGTGAAGGCGGCGCCGAGGGCCACGGGGATGCCCTCGCCGATGAAGGCGTAACCGCCGAGCAGATGGTGCTCCTTGGAAAACAGGTGCATCGAACCGCCGCGGCCCTTGCTGCAGCCGGTTTCCTTGCCGAACAGCTCACTCATCACCTCACGGGCCGGCACGCCGCAGCTGAGGGCGTGCACGTGATCGCGATAGGTGCTGCAGAACCAGTCGTGCTGCATCTTCATCGCCTTGATCACCCCGGTGCTCACGGCCTCCTGGCCGTTGTAGAGGTGCACAAAACCGAACATCTTGCCGCGGTAGTACATCTCCGCACACTTGTCCTCGAAGCGACGGCCGAGCACCATGTCGCGATAGAGCATCAGGCCCTCTTCGCGCGTCACAGTGGCCGGCGCGGACGGATAGAGGTTCTCGAGGCGCTCGGCGTGGGGCCCCGCCACGTGGGTGGAATCGGCGGAACAGGCCGGGGCTCCCGAAGCGGAGGCCAGTTCACGACTCATATCGGCCTGGGTCATGGCAAGAAGCGGCGCTACGCAGCGGAGGCTGATCCTGATTGCTGACTGTACGGGGTCTGGCCCAAAGCTTCTGTGCGTGGCGCGATCAGCCGCCCTGACTAGAGTCAGCCACCAGTTGAACGTCAGGGTTGGAACTGCCGATCGATCATTTCCGGTTGCTCGGCGTCAGTCCGACCACGGATGCGCAGACCGTGCTTCGCACCCTGCAACAACGCATCGATCGCGTCCCCGATCAGGGCTTCACCCTCGACACTCTGGAGGCGCGCAATACGTTGTTGCGCCAGAGCGCCGACCTGCTCAGCGATCAGGAACGGCGCAGCGCCTACGAATCCCAGCTCACCGCTCTCAGCCAGAGCGGCCAGCCCCTGCAGGCGGCCCTCGAGCTGGGCAGCAACCAGGAACTGGGTGGCCTGCTGCTGCTGCATGAGGCGGGCCAGCATCTGGAGGTGTTCGAGCTGGTGCAGCGCGCCCTTCAGCCCCCGCAGGCCCCGGCCCTGGGCAGTGGCCGGGAGGCCGACCTCTGCCTTCTGGGCGCCCTGTCCTGCCTGGCAGGGGCCGAGGATCTGCGCCGCAACCGCCGTTTCGAGCGTGCTGCCCTGCTGCTGGGCGAGGGACAGCAGCTGCTGCAGCGCATGGGCCAGCAACCCCAGCAGCGCCTGGCCATCAGTGAGGCCCTCCATTCCCTGAGGCCCTACCGGGTGCTCGATCTGCTCAGCCGCGACCTGGGAGCCGTGGAAGCCCGCAGCGAGGGGCTGCAGCTGCTCGAGGAGCTGGTGGACGAACGGGGCGGACTCGAGGGTCAGCGCGATCCCTCCATGGGAACCGAGGAGTTCCAGGCCTTTTTCCGCCAGATCCGTGCCTATCTCACGGTGCAGGAACAGATCGACCTGTTCAGCCGCTGGTCCAGTGCTCCGGGCCAGCGGGGCGGCAGTGCCGATTTTCTAGCCACCAGCGCCCTCACCGCCTCGGGATTCGCCCAGCGCAAGCCAGAGCGGATCGCCACGGCCAGAACCCGGCTCCTGGCCAGCGGCCAGGCCGACATCCAGCCCCTGCTGGCCTGCCTGCACCTCTTACTGGGTCAGGTGGATGAGGCGGAGGCCGCCTTTGCCCAGGGCTCCAGTCCGGAGATCCGCAGCTGGGCCCAGCGGGCCGGCGAGAATCCCCTCGCCCAGTTGTGCGCCTATTGCCGCGACTGGTTGGCACGGGACGTGCTGCCCGGCTACCGCGACCTGGATGCCGACGCCGACCTCGAGGCCTATTTCGCCGACCGGGACGTGCAGGCCTACCTCGATGAACTGGACGAGGCCCCAGCGCCGCCCCCCGCCCCGGGCTTCGGATTCGCCGGCTCAGCCTTGCCCGCTGCCCAGGCCCTGCTTGGCCTGGGCGGTTTTGCCGGCGACGGTGGCAACGGTGAGGATTCCCTGGCCCCGCGCAACGATCTGGACGACGGTGACCTGGAGCCCACGGGCCTGGCCCTGCCGGACTGGTTCCAAGGAAGCAACGGACCCCGCCTGGCCCGGATCGCCGCCAGCGCCGCGGCCCTGATCCTGGTGCTGGCGGGGGGAATCGCCCTGCTGCGCCCCCGGCCCACACCCATCCCCGTGGAGCCCAAACAGGACGCCAGGGGTGGAGCACCGGACGGCAGCAAGGACGCAGCGGCCGTACCCAAGCCGTTAACCCCTGCTGCACCGCAACCTGCCGTGCCAGCCCCTGGGGCTACCCAGGACCAGCTGCCCCTGCTCACGGAACAGCCTTCAACGGAGCAGGTGCGGGGGCTGCTGGAGGGCTGGCTGAGCGCCAAGTCGGCCGTGCTGGCTGGCCAGCAGCCGGCCGTTCCCCTCGATCGACTGGCCCGTGACGCGCAGCTGCAGCGGCTGGCCGCCGAAGAGCGGCAGGACAAAGCTCTCAACCAGACGCAGCGCATCACAGCCAAGGTGGTGGGCTTCCGGATCGAAGAGAGCAGCGCCAACCGGATCGCGGCCCTGGCCACCATCGATTACACCGACCAGCGCCTCGATGCCGCCGGTCAGCCAGTGGGCCAGCCCACCCGTTTCACCGCCCTGCGCAACCGCTACGTGTTCGGGCGCGACCAGGGCACCTGGCGACTGGTGAGCTTCCAGCGGGCCGAATGAGCCGGCCCGGATCACCGGGCTCTCCTCCAGTTTTTACGATCACCCCATTGCGGACCATTAGCCCGCACCAGGCCGGCAAGCCCCTGGTCCGCTTCCCCACGGCTCCCTGGGGCGCCCACCCATGAGATTCTCCGATGTTCGACGAGCTTTCCCAGCGGTTTGAAGACGCGGTCAAAAACCTGCGGGGCCTGGGCGCGATCAGCGAATCGAACATCGACGGCGCCCTGAAGGAGGTGCGCCGGGCCCTTCTGGAGGCCGATGTGAGCCTGCCGGTGGTGAAGGACTTCGTGGACGAAGTCCGCAAGAAAGCGCTCGGCGCCGAGGTGGTGCGCGGCATCAGCCCGGACCAGAAGTTCATCCAGGTGGTGCACGAGCAGCTCGTGGACACCATGGGCGGCGAGAACGCTCCCCTGGCGGCGGGCGGCAAGGCCGGCGAGCCCTCGGTGGTGCTGATGGCAGGCCTGCAGGGCGCCGGCAAGACCACGGCCACCGCCAAGCTCGGCCTGCACCTCAAGGAGCAGGGGCGCAGGGCGCTGCTGGTGGGCGCCGACGTGTACCGCCCGGCCGCCATCGAGCAGCTGAAAACGCTCGGGGGCCAGATCGGCGTGGAGGTGTTCAGCCTCGGCACCGAGGCCAAACCCGAGGCCATCGCCGCCGCCGGCATCGAGAAAGCGAAGGCCGAAGGCTTCGACACGGTGCTGGTGGACACCGCCGGCCGTCTCCAGATCGATCAGTCGATGATGGAGGAGATGGTGCGAATCCGCGAGGCCTGCCAGCCCGATGAGGTGCTGCTGGTGGTGGATTCGATGATCGGCCAGGAGGCCGCCGAGCTCACCCGCGCCTTCCACGAGCAGGTGGGCATCACCGGCGCCGTGCTCACCAAGCTCGATGGCGATTCGCGCGGCGGTGCGGCGCTCTCGATCCGCAAGGTGAGCGGCGCGCCGATCAAGTTCATCGGTACCGGCGAGAAGGTGGAGGCGCTGCAGCCGTTCCACCCCGAGCGGATGGCCAGCCGCATCCTGGGCATGGGCGATGTGCTCACCCTGGTGGAGAAGGCACAGAAGGAGGTGGAGCTGGCCGATGTGGCCAAGATGCAGCAGAAGCTCCAGGAAGCCACCTTCGACTTCTCGGACTTCGTGCAGCAGATGCGCCTGATCAAGCGCATGGGCTCCCTGGGGGGCCTGATGAAGCTGATCCCGGGCATGAACAAGATCGACTCCGGCATGCTCAAGCAGGGCGAGGAGCAGCTCAAGAAGATCGAGGCGATGATCGGCTCGATGACCGAAGCCGAGCGCCGCGATCCCGACCTGCTGGCCGCCAACCCCTCCCGCCGGCGCCGCATCGCCAGTGGCAGCGGCCACACCCCCGCGGATGTGGACAAGGTGCTGCAGAACTTCCAGCAGATGCGCGGCTTCATGCAGCAGATGACCCGCGGCGGCGGCATGCCGGGGATGCCGGGCATGGGCGGCGGCTTCCCTGGCATGGGAGGGTTCCCGGGCATGGGCGGCGGCGGCATGCCAGGCATGGGCGGAGTGCCAGGCGGTCGCGCCGCTGGCGGCGGCCGGCCCAGACCCTCCAAACCAGCCAAGAAACGCAAGGGCTTCGGCGAGCTCTGATGGGAGGCCACACCCCACGAGCTACACTGGTTGTTTGCACACCTAGCGGCTAGGCCACGATGATCAAGCTCCGCCTGAAGCGGTTTGGCAAGAAGCGGGAAGCGAGTTTCCGCCTCGTGGCCGTCAACAGCACTTCCCGCCGCGACGGTCGTCCGCTCGAAGAGCTGGGCTTCTACAACCCTCGCACCAAGGAAACCCGGCTCGACACCGAGGCCATCCGGGCCCGCCTCGAGCAGGGTGCCCAGCCCACCGACACCGTGGTGAGCCTGCTTGAGCGCGGCGGTCTACTTGAGAAGAGCGTGCGCCCGTCGGTGGTGATCGGCCAGAAGAAGCAAGCAGCTGCCCGCGAAGCCGCTGCCAAGCAGGCCGCCAAGGAAGCCGCTGAAGCCGAGGAAGCCAAGGCTGCCGAGGAGGCAGCTGCAGCTGAAGCAGCCGAGGAGGCAGCTGCAGCTGAAGCAGCTGCTGCCGCAGAGCCCGCCGCCGAGAGCGCCGAGGCTTGAGCGACGGCACCGCGGCCGAAACCCACGGCCTCGCCACTGCCACCCTGTCCCTGCCTACTCCAGCCGCGGCACTCGCCTTGGCAGGGGAGGCCGAATCCACCCTGCGACGCCTGGAGGCCCTCACCGGAGCCTCCATTGTGTTGCGGGGTTTGGATCTCTGCTTGCGGGCCAGACCCAGCCAGCTGGAGCGCACCACCGCCCTGATCGAGTTGCTCCGGCCCCTCTGGCAGGAAGGCCAGCAGCTCAGCCAGGTGGATCTGAACACCGCCCTGCAAGCGCTCGACAGCGGCCGCGGCGACGACCATCGCGCTCTTGCCGAGCAGGTGCTGGCCCGCAGCCAGAGCGGCAGGCTGCTGCGGCCCCGCACCCTGCGCCAGAAGGCCTATGTGCAGGCGATGGAACGTCACGACCTCACCGTGGCCCTGGGGCCGGCCGGCACCGGCAAGACCTTCCTGGCCACGGTGCTGGCCGTGCGCATGCTCACCGAGCGCAAGGTGGAGCGGCTGGTCCTCACCCGCCCGGCTGTGGAGGCGGGAGAGCGCCTCGGCTTCCTGCCCGGCGACCTGCAGCAGAAGGTCGACCCCTACCTCCGCCCCCTCTACGACGCCCTGCACACCCTGCTGGGCACGGAACGCACGGCGGTCCTGCTGGAGAAGGGGGTGATCGAGGTGGCCCCGCTGGCCTACATGCGCGGCCGCACCCTGGCCGATGCCTTCGTGATTCTGGATGAAGCCCAGAACACCACCACCGCCCAGATGCGCATGGTTCTCACCCGCCTGGGCGAGAACTCGCGCATGGTCGTCACCGGCGACCCCACCCAGGTGGACCTGCCCCCAGGAATGCTGAGCGGCCTGACCGAGGCGGCGCAGGTGCTGGAGGGGGTGGAAGGGGTTGCCATCTGCCATCTTTCCGCCGCCGATGTGGTGCGCCACCCGCTGGTGCAACGGCTGGTGACGGCCTATGCCAACCGCGATGCCAGGAGGCTGGAAACCGGCAGCCAGAGACGGTTCGATGGCCGAAAAACATCATGACCAGCTGCCATAGGGACATCCGCACCCCTGGCTGGCTGTTGCACCTCCCGCTCACTGGCAACCGCTGGCAGGATGGATGAAGTTTCCCTTTCTGGTGCGCCATGCCGGCCAGCAGCAATTTTCAAGAAGCCATTCGCGAGGCGCAATCCAGCGCCCTCGTGGGGCCCAATGTGGTGAACAAGGCCCTGCCCTTCGTGGGTGGGGGGATGGTGCTCACCGCCGGTGGGGTGATGGGCGGCCTGGCCTTGATGGCCAGCAACCCTGCAGGCTTCATGCCCCTGTTCTGGGTAGCCCTGATCGGCAATTTCATCCTCTTCTTCGTGGCGCAGAACATCGCCATGAAGGGCAACAACAGCACGGCTCTGCCGTTGCTGGCCGCCTACAGCCTGATCACAGGCTTCACCCTCAGCGGCATCGTGGCCTATGCCCTGAGCGTGGCCGGTGTGGGCGCCATCGGCACGGCCACCCTGGCCACCGGCATCACCTTCGTGGCCGCTTCGGTGATGGGCCGGCGCATGAGTGACAACGTGGGCCAGGCCCTCAGCGGCGTGGTGGGCCTAGGGGTGCTCGGCCTGATCATCGCCATGCTGGTACAGATCGTGGGCAGCTTCTTTGCCCCCGGCGTATTCGGCGGCACCGGCTTCGAGCTGCTGATCGCGGGCTTCGGCACCGTGCTGTTTGTGGGAGCCGCCTTCGTGGACTTCTACACGATGCCCCGCACCTACCGGGACGATCAATATCTGGCCGGTGCCCTGGGGATGTACCTCACCTACATCAACCTGTTCATCTTCATCCTGCGTCTGATCATTGCCCTCCAGGGCGGCGGCCGCCGCGACTGAACCCCTGGCCAACCTGTCGATCGGAGCAGCATGCCCGGATGATTCCCAGCCCACCACAGCGGTGGGCTTTGTTGTGGCCGGGCAACGGGAATGGGCCGGCTCAGTCGGCCACCGCCTCCACAGCTGTGGCGATCGCCCGGCGCTGCTCGGCGTCGTAGCCCCATCGATCGAGGAAGGCCACATCGTCACCGGCACCCTGGCCGGCTGCCTGCAGCAGGGTATCCAGGCGTTGCTTCACGGCAGCTGGTTCCAGCAGGCGCAGCAGCTCCCTGCAGCGGGCCTGCACCCGCTCCGAGGCCGCCTGCTGGCCGCCATCGCCATTGCGCCCGTGCTGCAGAGCCATGGCGGTGCTCATCGCCAGATTGCGCGCACTCAGATCCACCACGCCCTCGCCCGCGGCCCTCAGCTGCAGCACCAGCGGCTCGGGCAGGCGATCCATCAGGGGGCAGTCGCCGGCGAGGCTCACCACGAAGAAGCCGCGGGCACCATCGCGGCTGGCCACTAGCTCGCCCACCCGGTCGGCGAGCACCTCATCGCTGAGCTCGCCGTTTTCCCACAGCACCAGCCACTGGGCCGTGATCTCCATCGCCTGCTGAAAGGACGGCTCACGCAGGGGTTCGCTCATGCTCAAGGCGGCGCGGTGAGCCTCTGAGCCTATGGAATGCCGTGACCGCGGGCACCGGCAGTGGCAACCCCAACCGCCGGGCTGCCACTGTTGGGTGATGCGCGACGACCTTCCATCAGCTGACGAGCCCTCGCCCCCAGGTGGTGAGGGCCAGCTGCTGCCGATCCCCGACCCCGCCGAATCGGCCCGCCTGCTCGGCGCCGGCACCCAGGCCGCGGCCAGCGAGGGGTTCCGCTCCGGCTTCGTGGCCCTGATCGGCCGGCCCAATGTGG
This sequence comes from Prochlorococcaceae cyanobacterium, assembly GCA_044347105.1. GTDB lineage: Bacteria > Cyanobacteriota > Cyanobacteriia > PCC-6307 > Cyanobiaceae > NIES-981. The sequence continues at coordinate 20,342 of JBIIXY010000011.1, read as the reverse complement.
GCAAGAGCACCCTGCTCAACCAGCTGGTGGGCGAAAAGGTGGCGATCACCTCACCGGTGGCCCAGACCACCCGCAACCGGCTGCGCGCGATCCTCACCACTGCCGGGGCCCAGCTGGTGCTGCTGGACACCCCCGGGATTCACAAGCCCCACCACCTGCTGGGGGAGCGCCTGGTGAAGACGGCGAAAACTGCCATCGGCGATGTGGATGTGGTGCTGCTGCTGGTGGACGGCAGCGCACCGGCCGGGCGCGGCGACAGCTTCATCATGGAGCTGCTGCGCCACAGCCGAGCGCCGGTGCACGTGGCGCTCAACAAGCTCGATCTGGTGGATCCGGCCCAGGCTGAAGCACTGGCCGCCAGCTACCGCGAGATGTTGGCGGGTCGGGGGGATTTCGCCAGCCCCACAGCTGCCGGCCAGGACCCGCGGCCACCACTCGCCTGGCCCCTGCACCCGGTGAGCGCCCTCACCGGCGCGGGCACCGAGGCCCTGGTGGCCGCTCTCTGCGCCGACCTGCCTGAGGGGCCCCAGCTCTACCCGGCCAACGCGGTGAGCGACCAGCCCGAACAGCTGCTGATGGCCGAGCTGATCCGCGAGCAGGTGCTCAGCCACACCCGCGAGGAGGTGCCCCATTCGGTGGCCGTGAGCATCGACCGGGTGGTGGACGACGGCCCGCGCACCGCCGTGCTGGCGACCGTGCTGGTGGAGCGCGCCAGCCAGAAGGGGATCCTGATCGGCAAGGGGGGCCGCATGCTCAAAACGATCGGCCAGGGGGCCCGGCTGCAGATGGAGAAGGTGTTCAGCGGGCCGGTGTATCTGGAGCTGTTCGTGAAGGTGGTGCCGGACTGGCGCCGCAGCGCCGCCCGCCTGGCCGAACTGGGCTATCGGGGCGAGTGAGGCCTGAGCCCATCAAGCGGCTGAGAGAATCGCCCGATGACTGACACCTGCAGCGAATCCACCCCCTTCCCACCCCAGGAGATCGGCGCCTTCCTGCGCTTCTGCGCCGGCGAGTGGATGGGGCTGCGCAGCCGCTTTGCCCTCGATGCCACCCTGGAGGACGACGACGGCGCCGAGTGGCACGCCAGTGAGCGCGGCGAGCTGGTGGTGGCCTACCTGGAGCCCGGCAGCCCCGGCTCTCCCGGTGGCCTGAGCCTCGGCGCGAAGGGAGAGCCGCCCCGGCGGCTGGCGTTTGCCGGCGATGGCCGCTTCACGGTGGATACCCCCCAGGGCGAGCTGCAGGGCAGCTGGCAGCTCTGGCCCGATGGCAGCCTGGAACTCACCCTCGGCGGCGCCGCTGGCGGCACGGTGCGCGAGCGGATCTGGTTCACCAAGCCCAACCTGCGCCTGCGCACCACCGTGGAGACCGCTGCCGACGGCAGCCCGGGCCGGGCCAGCTTCAGTTCGGAGATCCGCCGGGTGAGCCGGCCTGCCAGCTGAGCCGATGCGCCTCGATGTGGTGAGCCTGGCGCCGGAGGCCTTTAACCCCCTGCTCGATCTGGGGGTGATCGGCCGGGCCTTCGCGGCCGGCATCGCCACGCTCCACACCCACAATCCGCGCGACTTCGCCACCGACAAGTACCGCAAGGTCGACGACGACCCCTATGGCGGCGGCGCCGGCATGGTGCTCAAGCCCGAACCGGTGTACGCGGCGGTGGAGGCGATCCCGGTGCTGCCGCGGCGGCGGGTGCTGCTGATGAGTCCTCAGGGCAACCCGCTGCGGCAGGCCGAACTGCGCCGCTGGGCCAGCGACCACGACCAGCTGGTGCTCATCTGCGGGCACTACGAGGGCTTCGACGAGCGCATCCGCGCCCTGGCCGACGAGGAGGTGTCGCTGGGGGATTTTGTGCTCACCGGCGGCGAATTGCCGGCTGCGGTGATCATCAACGGCGTGGTGCGGCTGCTGCCGGGCACCGTGGGCACCGAGGCCTGCCTGGAGGAGGAGAGCCACAGCACCCTGCTGCTCGAGCACCCCCACTACACCCGGCCAGCCAGCTTCCGCGGCATGGAGGTGCCGGCGGTGCTGCGAAGCGGCGACCACGGCGCCATCGCCCGCTGGCGCTTCGCGCAGCAGCAGCAGCGCACCCAGGAGCGCCGTCCCGACCTCTACGCCCGTTGGCAGGCTGAGCAACAGCAGGCCCAGCAGTAGCCCAGGCGCCCTAATGCGTCAGGCTGGTGGCTGACGGTGCGGTGCGGATCGCGCCTGCCGTTCTCCACCAGAGACAGCTTCTGTTCCGTGGCCCTGCGGGCCAGTTGCCCGGGCGATGGACCAGGTGCCCAAGGGCGGCCGTCGACTGCTGCTCCAGCTCCAGCGCCACCCGGAACGGCTGAGCATCGTGGTGGCCGACAGTGGCCCGGGGTTCCCCCCTGGGTACCGCAACGACAGCAGCTGGGAACTGCTCAGAAGCACCAAGACCACCGGCATGGGGCTAGGACTGTTCCTGGCCCAGACCGCCGCCACCAATCACCACGGCCAGCTGCGCATCGGCCGCAGCGCCGGCCTGGGCGGCGCCGAGGTGGTGATCGAGCTGCCGCGGGTCAGCCCTGCGGCTTCTGCAGACCCCGCAACGCCGTGAGCAGGGCCGCCGGGCTCTGGGGGTCCACCATCAGCACGCTGCCGCCGGGGGCCTGGGCCATCGCCTCACCCATCGCCATCCAGTCGCCGGCGAGCAGCAACCGGATCGCTTCGCTGGCCTCCGGGTTGGCCTGCATCGCCTGGGCCAGGCGGATGGCGGCATCGGCGCGGGCCTGGGCCAGCAGGGCCTGCTGCTGGGCCTGGGCCTGGGCCTCCAGCACCAGCGCCTCCTGCTTGGCCCGGGCATCGAGCACCAGCGCCTCGGCCCGGCCGCGCGCCGCATTGAGCTGGGATTCCTTCTCACCCTCGGAACGCAGGATCGCCGCCCGCTTCTCGCGCTCGGCGGTCATCTGCTGCTCCATCGCCTGCTGCACGCCCGGGGAGGGATGGATGTCGCGCAGCTCCACCCGGGTCACCTTCACGCCCCAGGGGTCGGTGGCCTGATCGAGCTCCTTGAGCAGCACCTCATTCACCTCATTGCGTGTGGTGAAGGTCTGGTCGAGGTCGAGCTTGCCCATCTCGGCGCGAATCTGAGTGAGCACCAGGTTCACCATCGCCGCCTGCAGGTTGTCGACGGCGTAGTAGGCCCGGGCGTGCTCCAGCAGCTGCCAGTACACCACCGCATCCACCTCGATCGCCACGTTGTCGCGGGTGATGCACTGCTGAGGCGGGATATCCAGCACCCGCTCCTTGAGCGATTCGTGGCTCACCACCTTCTCCACCACCGGCAGCACAAACGAGAGGCCGGGCTGCAGCTGGCGGTCGTACTTGCCCAGGCGCTCCACCAGCCGTGACTGACCGCCGCTGGTGATCTTCACGGTGTTCAGGCCGAGCACGGCCATCACAAACAGGGCCGGCAGGCCCAGCAGCGGTTCCATGGGCGGGAGTGCGGCGGTGGCAGAGCGTTCCGGCTGCAGGCTAGGCAGCATGGGGGTCTGGAACCATGCCCCGGCCCGCCATGCCCGCCGCCCTGATCTGGCTGCTGCTGGGCCTCAGCCTGTTGCTGCTGGAACTGCTGGGGCTGGAGTTCGACGGCCTGCTGGCCGGTGCTGTCGCCGCCCTGCTGGTGTCGGTGCTGAACGCGGCCCTGCCCCTGGCGCCCCTGCTGCAGATGGCGGCCTTCGTGCTGCTCACGGCCCTGCTGCTGCTGGCCCTGCACCGCTGGGGGCGACGCCGGGGGCGGGGCCTGCCGCCAGCCAGCGGCGGCGAGCGCGCCACCGTGATCAGCGGCTTTGACGGCAGCGTTCAGGGTGGCAGCGAGGGTCGGGTGCGCTGGCAGGGCCAGAGCTGGGCCGCCATCAACCTGGACGAGGGGCAGGCCCTGCCCCCCGGCAGGGCGGTGACCGTGCTGGGCCGCGAGGGGACCCAGCTGCAGGTGCTGCCAGCCCCGGAACACTGGAACTGACGCCTGGGACTGGCTGCCAGCCAACCGTTGCACTCAGGCCAGGGCGGGCAGACGCAGCAGCACCTCGGCTCCACCGAGTTCGGCACTGGCACCCAGCTGAACCGAGCCGCCGTGAATCTGCATGGCGGCATTCACCACAAACAAGCCCAGGCCACTGCCCTGAGGCTTGGTGCTGGCCAGCAGCAGCTGCTCCAGCTGGAGATCGGCGAAGCCGGGGCCGTTATCGGCCAGCCGCAACTCCAGCCAGGAGGAACCTTGGGAATCGAGGTGCCGCTCCAGGGTGAGACGGATCCTGGGCTCACCAACCCCTGCCAGGCTGAGCGACTCGAGTGCATTCCGGATCAGGTTGGCCAGCGCCATCTGCAACTGGCTGGCATCGCCCTGCAGCCACTGGGGCTGATCGAGACCACGGCTCTCGATGCGCACCCGATGGGGTGCCAGCAACGGGCGGAGATAGAGCCGGGTGTTGGCCACCACGTCGCAGAGATCGATGGGCTGCTGGTCGGTCTGCACATTGCGCAGCAGCATGCCCATCTTCTCGATCGTGGTCACGATGCGCTGGCTCTCGCTCACCTGCTGCGCTAACAGGGGCTCAAACAGGCTGCGCGCCGGGCCATCCGGCAGCTGTTCCAGCCTGGCCTGGAGCAGCCGGGCGTTGAGCAGCACGGCGCTGAGGGGCTGCTTGATCTCATGGGCCACCGCGGCAGCCGTGAGGCTGGTGCGCAGCTTGGCCTCCAGCTCCAGGCGCTGACGCTCCTTGAGCTCGGCCTCGCGGCGGAAGGCCTGCTGCAGGGCCGCCTCGGCCCGCTTGCGCTCCGTCACATCGAGAAAGGCGCCCACCATCCGGTCTTCGCGCAGGGTGGCAAAAAGGATCACGGAACGGCGGCTGCCGTCCTTGCACACGATCTCCAGGTCCATCGGCGCCAGGGTTCCCCCTGAGGCGAGGCAGCGCTGCACCTCGCGATCCCAGGAGTCCATCACCTGCTGGCGGTAAACCGGGTCGGGATACGCCCGCTTCGCCCAGGCGGCGAGGGTGGGCACATCCTCCAGGGTGTAGCCGAATGTGTCGTGAAAGCATTGATTGACAAACAAGACCTCCTGCTGCTCGTCCACCCGATTGCAACCCACCGGTAGAGGCAGCACATTGAGAAGGCGGCGCAGCTCCTGCTCGGCCTCCACCTGCTCAGTGATGTCGGAGATCACCCCCTCCCACACGGTGGAGCCGTCGGCCAGATCGCGCGGCACCGACTCGGCGAGAATCCAGCGCACCTGGCCATTCACCACCACGCGGCACTGCCCCTTGAACCGCAGTTTCTGCTCGAAGGTGAGGGCAATGAGTGCCAGCCAGCCGTCGTAGTCGTCCGGATGCACACAGGCAAAGGCGTTGAGGGGGTTGGCCTCCGCCGCCTCGCGCTCCAGACCGCAGATCTGCAGGAACCGCTCGCTCATGAAGGAAAACCGGGCCAGCTCCGCCCCTGGGCGCAACACCATCGTGTAGGTGCCCACCGGGATGGCCTCGGTGATCGCCAGGGCCGTCTGGGCCAGTTCATCGCGGGCCTCCTGCAGCGAACTGCTCAGTTCGCGGGTGCGATGGGTGCGGCGGTTCACCAGCTCCACCAGCAGCTGCAGCTCGCGGATCGCCGAGCCCCCCAGATCCGGCAACTTCTCGGCATTGGGCTGGCTCTGGAGCGGCCGAATCACGCCCTGAAACTGGCGCTCCACGGCGGTGGCCAGGGCCTCGGCCAGCGCGGCGGCCAGCACGAGCAGCAGTGCCATCAGGCTGAAGGAGGGCAACAGCAGCTCGTAGTCGAGCCGGTGGATCAGGGGCGCGGCGGGTTGCACCAGCGTCACCGCTGCGGCACGCACCCGCCAGTACGCCTGCTGGTCGCTCACCAGCACCGGAGCCTGGCGGTTGGGCACCAGCAGTTCCAGCCCCGGCCGGTTGATCCGGCTGGAGCTGTCCAGTTGGTAGTGCCGGGCCAGACGCGCGAACAGGGCCGGATCCGAGCTGCGCTCCGTGCCCCCCGGGGAGCGCCAGAGCGCAGCCGCGCCAGGCACCTGGCTGTTGGCGGGTAGCGCACCCAGCAGCTCGACCTTGTCGGCCAGGCGGGTCATCTGCTGGAACTGGGCCTCGATGGCCGTGGCCTTGAGCTGGTTCGAGAGGATCAGGGCCACCAGCACCGCCGGCAGGCTCACCGCCAGCAGCACGGCGGCAAAGGTGATCCCGCGGGCGGAGAGCTGACCGCTGCTCCCCCGCTGGCGCCAGCCCCGCCAGAGCAGGGTGCTGGTGAGGCCCAGCGCCACGCTGAGCACCGACACCACGGCCTCCTTGAGCCCCAGGCCGAGGGCCTTCACCGGCTCGACACCGAGACGCAGGCTGAACAACACGAATTCGGCCGGCAGGCCGATCAGCAGCCAGTAGCCGATCGCCGCCAGCACGATGCGGCCATTGGTCTGCTGGCTGGGGCCGCCGTTGAAGCGGAGGAGAAACCAGCGCAGCCAGATCAGCAGCCCCATGCCGATCAGCAGCTCGAAGGGGTGCCCCCAGCGCACCACCGTGACGCCCAGGGCGGCTGCCCCCACCAGCAGGCTGCTCCAGCCGAACAGCAGCAGGGCCAGCACGGCCACGCCGCTGCCCAGCATCAGGTGCATGTCGAAGAACACCGTGGGCGCGTGCAGGTTGATCAGCACCGCCAGGGCGGCCAGGCCAGCCAGCGCCAGCGCCCTAGAGAGCATCGACCCAGGGCCGCCCGCCAGGCACGGCGATCAGGGCTGGGGATGCACCGCGCCGTGCCACGGGACAGGCCTTGAATGGGGCACCATTACAGGATGCGGGCGGTTCCCCTGGCTGGCCGGCCCGCACCTCCGGCGTGATCCATGCAGCTGCGCATCGGCAACGGCTACGACATCCACCGGCTGGTGCCGGGCCGGCCGCTGATCCTGGGGGGCCAGCGGCTGGAGCACCCGGACGGCCTGGGGCTCGATGGCCACAGCGACGCCGATGTGCTGGTGCACGCCATCATGGATGCCCTGCTCGGCGCCCTGTCCCTGGGGGACATCGGCAAGTACTTCCCGCCCGACGACCCCCAGTGGAAGGGGGCCGACAGCCTGGTGCTGCTGGAGCAGGTGGTGGCCCTAGTGGCGGAGCGGGGCTGGAGCGTGCTCAATGTGGATTCTGTGGTGATCGCCGAGCGCCCCAAACTCAAAGCGCACATTGAGGCGATGCGCGCCGCCATCGCCACCCGCATCGGGGTGGCGCCGGAGCAGGTGGGGGTGAAGGCCACCACCAACGAACGGCTGGGCCCGGAGGGACGCGAGGAGGGGATCTCCTGCCAGGCGGTGGCCCTGCTGTGCAGGGGATGAATCAAGGCTGCGCCGCTGCCCAGGCTTTCGCCCGCAGCCTGGCTAGGGTCTGCTCCTGTGCGCTCTGCCTGCTGATGCTGCTGGCCGGCCATCCGGATCTGGTGATCGCCGCGCAGCAGCAGGCCGGCGGCCCCTTCGAGGTGGCCGTGGTGGAGCATCTGCGGGTGAAGGTGCCGGCCGAGGCCCGCCAGGCCTGGCTGCAGGCGGAGCGGGGCAGCTGGGAACCCTGGCTGGCCCAGCAGCCGGGCTTCCTCGGCCGCGACCTGCTCTGGGATGCCGAGCGCGAGGAAGGCACCCTGCTGATCCGCTGGGCCAGCCGCGAGCAGTGGAAGGCGATTCCGCTGGCGGAGGTAGAGGCCGTGCAGGAGCGTTTTGAAAAGCTGGCCCGCCAGGCCACGGGCGTCCGTCAGGGCAACCCCTTTCCGCTGGTGTTCGAAGGCGAGCTGCAGCCGGCGGCATGAGCGAAACGGCGCGCCTCGATCTGCAGCGCCGCAGCCGCATCGGCATGGTGGAGGCGATCTGGGGCGAGCACAAAACGGCTGAGCAGATCGCGGCGATCCTGCTGCGGCTGCGCGAGGCCGGCGAACTGGCCCTGGCCACCCGGGTGGATGCCAGCAAGGCCGAGGCGGTGCGGCAGCGTCTTGAGGCTGAGCCGGCGGCGGCAGCCCTGATGGAGCAGCTGCAGTTTCACGCGGAAGCCCGCTGCCTGAGCCTGGGCCCACCGGCCGCCGCCCAACCGCAGCTGGGCGAGGTGGTGGTGCTGAGCGGCGGCACCAGCGACCTGCCGGTGGCCAGCGAGGCCCAGCTGGCGCTGCACTGGCATGGGATCAGCTGCCGGCTGTTGCTGGACGTGGGCGTGGCCGGCCTGCACCGGCTGCTGGGCCAGCTGGAACACCTGGAGCAGGCGCATGTGCTGATCGCCTGCGCGGGCATGGAAGGCGCCCTGCCCACGGTGCTGGCGGGCCTGATGCCCCAGCCGGTGATCGGCGTGCCGGTGAGCGTGGGCTACGGCGTGAGCGCCGGCGGCAAGGCGGCCCTGCAGGGAATGCTGGCCAGCTGCGCGCCGGGGCTGAGTGTGGTGAACATCGACAATGGCTACGGCGCCGCCATGGCGGCCCTGCGCATTCTTCAGAGGTGCTGCAGATCCGGATAGCCGGTGAGCAGGTCTTCGGTGGAGAGGGCTTCGCCGGCACCATCGGGCTGCCAGATCACCTCCAGGGCCAGCAGATCGCTGGAGGAGAGCCCACCGAGGGCCTGCAGCGAGGCGCGCAGCTGCTCGGCGCTGGCGGCACCCTTGAGGGCCAGGCGCTGGCGGGTGGCCACCAGCAGGGTCACCACGATGAAGTCGCTGCTGGCGTCGCTGTCGCCGGCCGGCACGGGCAGGTGCTGGCCGCGCTGCCCGGCCACGTTGGTGGTGAGCTCGCGGGAGAGCTTGCTGCGCTCGGCCATCGACAGGCGGTTGAAGGTGGCCTCAGCGGTGGCGAAGGGCACCTGGCCGTTCTCGGCGTTGGCATACACCCAGAGGTCGGGATGGCGCAGCAGGGCCAGGGTGGTTTCCTGCAGCACCAGCTGCAGACCGCCGCTGCTGGAGGTGTCGGAGCGGGCGGCCAGGGCGCGCAGGTCATTCTGCAGCTGGCGGGCGGAGGCGAGCAGGCCCACCTGCAGCTGCACCACCGAAACGGGCGGCTCGCTGCGCACCAGGCCGCCGTCGTCGCTGCTGCTGCCACCGGCACCGCGCAGGGCATTGAGCACCAGACCCACCACGGCCATCAGCACCAGGAAGCCGAACAGGCCACCGCCACCGAAGCCGAAGAAGGGCACGATGAAGGGGAAGCCGATGCCGCCACCCCCGTAATAGCCGCCGCCCCCGTAGTAGCCGCCGCGATAGCCGCCGCTGTAGCCCCCGTAGCCGCCCCGGTAGCTGCCGCCACCACCGCCACCGCCGTAGCTGCGCGGGGCTGGGGCGGAGCGGAAGCTGCCGCCACCGATGCGTCCGCCACTGGCGGCCCAGGAGGGTTGGGGCTGCCAGACCAGCAGGCTCAGCACCAGCATCGGCAGGGCCAGCCCCACCAGGGTCCGGCGCAGCGGCGGAGGCAGGGAGGGAGAACGGCGCATTCGGATCGGTGCGGAGACCCGTGAGGGGGAGTCCAGGTCGTACCGGGAAATCTAGGAACCCCCCCCCACGATGGTGACCACCTCCAGGGAGTCGGATTCCAGCACTGGCTGCTGCGGCCAGTGCTGGCGGGGGAGGATCGTGCCGTTCAGCTCCACGACCACCAGCCGGGGCTGAAAACCGAGCGCTGCCAGGGCCTGCTCAAGGTTGAGTCCCGCCGGGCAGGTGCGGGGCTCGCCGTTCAGCTGAATCGCCAGCTGGGCAACCGTGGCATGGGGAGTGGCCGACTCAGGGCTGGGGTCCATCGCAGGGGGCCGGCGCAGGGGGCCGGAGGCTGGAACCCCCATGCTGCCCACTCAGTGCTCCCTGCCGAGGGCCGCCAGCAGCAGGCGGCTGGCAGCGGCGGGATCGGCGGCGGCGCTGATGGCGCGCACCACCGCCACCCGGCTGGCGCCGGCCTGGCGCACGGCCTGGATCTCTTCAGCCGTGATGCCACCGATGGCGAAGCATGGGATGGGGCTCTCGGCACAGGCCTGGCGCACATACTCCAGACCCACCGGCTCCCGCCCCGGTTTGGTCGGGGTGGCATTCACGGGCCCCACGCCCACGTAGTCGCAGCCGTCCTGCACCGCCTGGCGCAGCTGGCCGATGGCGTGGGTGCTGCGCCCGAGCAGCCGCTCCGGGCCCAGCAGGCGGCGGGCCACGGCCGGCGGCAGGTCGCCCTGACCGAGATGCACCCCGTCGGCATCCACCGCCAGGGCCAGATCGATGCGGTCGTTGACCAGAAACAGGGCGCCATGGCGGGCGCAGAGGGCGCGCAGGGCCCGGGCCTGCTCCAGGCGGCCCAGATCGGTGAGGGGCTGGCCTTGGGGATCGAGGCTGCCCTCCTTGGCCCGGTACTGCACCAGCCGCACGCCGCCGGCCAGCGCCGCCTCCACCCGGGCCTCCAGATCCGGCAGCGGCCCGATCACCAGGTAGAGGTGGCAATCGAGCAGGCGGGCCCGCCGCTCGGCGCGCAGCCCATCGGCCTGGAGCAGCTCCCGTTCGAGGTCGTAGAGGGCGTAGCGGATCGCCGCCGCCTCCACCGCCAGCTCGGGGTCGGCCTGGCGGCCGAATTCCTCCAGCACCCGCAGCGCCTCCTGCACCCGGGCGGCGTTGGCGGCCACCACGGCCTCCGGCCGCTGGCGCTCCGCCTGGGCGGGATGGGCCATGCCGATGGCCGGATCGCTGGCGGCATGGCGCGCCTGCTTGTAGCGGCTGCGGTGCAGACGGCCGAGCCGTTGGCGCATGTCCTTGGTGCGGGCCACCAGATCGGCACGGTCGAGACCGAAACGGGCCCAATCCTCCAGAACCCGCAGGCCCTCGCGGGCGCGGTCGAGGTTGGCGTCGAGCAGGCGCAGCACGCTGCTCGGCGATCTCTGACTGCTGGGGGCGTTCTCAGTAGCGGGCAGAACCATGGCGGGCTGGTGCTCTCTGCTTAGGTTGGCGGGATCACGGACCACCATTCGGGACGGGCGCCATGGCAGACCAGGGCAATCCAGGCGGGGGGGGCGACAACCCGATGCTCACGTTGGTGTCAGGCATCCTGCTGCTCGGCGGCATCGCCACCTTCATCGGCTGGGGCCTCACCCACGCCTACCCCGGCTAGCCCCCGGGCCTGGTCGGCGTCGCGGGCGATCTGGGCCCGGAGGGCGTCGAGGCCATCGAACCGCTGCTGGCGGCGCAGCAGCCGCAGCGGCTCCACCCGCAACCAGCGGCCGCCGAGCTCGAGCTGGCGGTCGAGCAGGTGCACCTCCACCGCCGAGGGGGCGACCGGATCCACCGTGGGCTGGGGGCCCAGGTTCATCACCGCCGCCAGCCAGCCCCCCGGCCCCGCCCCTGCCGGCGCCACCAACGCAGCCGGCGCCTCCAAGGCCGGATCGCCGGTGGGTGGCCCCAGCAGCTGCACCCGGGCGGCATACACGCCCTCCAGGGGCAGGAACTTGCGGCCATCCACCTCCAGATTGGCGGTGGGCCAGCCCAGCTGGCGCCCCAGGCCCCGGCCGCTCACCACCCGGCCGCTGAAGCGGTAGGGGCGCTGCAGCAAACGGCTGGCCTCGTCGATCCGGCCCTCGGCCAGGGCGCGGCGGATGCGGCTGCTGCTCACCCGCTCCGCGCCGTCGCGCAGCATCGGCACCACGGTGACGGCGATGCCGCGCTGCTCGCCGATCCGGGCCAGGTCGGCGGCATCACCCTGGCGGCGAGCACCGAAGCGGAAGTTGCTGCCCACGGCGATGCGCCGGGCCTGCAGCTGCCCCACCAGCACCTCGTCCACGAAGGCCTCCGGTGCGAGGGCCGCCAGGGACTGGTCGAAGGGCACCAGCACCAGCTGCTCGATCCCCAGGGGGCCGAGCAGCTCCAGCTTCTCGCTGGGCAGATCGAGGCGCAGGCGGGTGTCGCCGTGGAGCACCTCGCGGGGGTGGGGCCAGAAGCTCACCACCGTGGGCACCCCCGCACCGGCGGTGGTCACGGCAGCGATCACCCGCCGGTGGCCGGGATGGAGCCCGTCGAAGCTGCCGAGGGCGATGGCGGTGGGCCGCTGGGCGTCAGCGGGGGTCCGCAGGGGAATCGATCGCGACAGTTCCCGAAGCCTTGGCGTGCCGGATGGATCTTCCCATGGCACCTTGGGGGCGCAACTCCGCCATCAGCAAGGCGCCACCATGGCCGACGCGATCGAACTGCAACACATCGGCTCTAGCTTGCGCCGCATGGGCTGGCTGCGGTTCTGGATCCAGCTGGTGCTGGGCGTGGTGGTGGTGGGCGTGCTGGTGTTCAACAACATCGGCGGCCGGCTGGTGGCCAACTCCCAGAGGGCTCTGGGGCTGGGCCCCGGCATCACCCTCACCACCCTGGCCTTTCTGGTGCTGCTCTGGTGCCTGTGGCACAGCTGGCTGGTGGTGCGCTGCGGCCGCGCCCTGGCCAGCCCGGTGAAGCCCAGCAAGGGGGAGACCGGCCGGCTGATCAAGCGCGGACTGCTGGCCGACCTGCTCGGCCTCACCCTGGCCGCGATCGGCTACCAGTCGCTGGCCGGCAGCCTGTTCGTGCAGGCCTCCCAGCAGGTGCCGGGCTTCTTCGGTGCCCAGATCCAGGGCGCCCCTGGCGCCGGCAGCCGGGTGGTGGGTCTGCCGATCACCTCGATCGAGATGTTCTCGGTGCTGGGCAACACCCAGGTGCTGTTTGCCCATCTGCTGGGCCTGCTGATCAGCCTCTGGCTGCTGCAGCGGGTGAACCGGCCCGCCCGCTGAGCGTGTTCAACCGAGCGCCGGCAGGCTGGCGGTATCGCCCATCCAGAACAGCTCGGGCTGCAGCGGCGTGAGCGCCACTCCGCCCTGGTTCACGTGGGCCACATCGGTGGGCCAGTCGCCGGGGCCGGCCACCTCGGCGTCGAGATCGTTCACCACCTCGCCCGCCAGCCAGTAATAGATGCGGCCGCGGGGATCCACCCGCCTGTCGAACTGATCGGTGTAACGGCGCACCGCCGTGCGGCACCAGCGCAGCGGGCCGATGCTCTCCGCCGGCCGGGGCGGCACGTTGAGATTGAGCAGCATCGCCGGCGGCCAGCCGGCTTCCAGCATCTGTTCGGCCACATCGATGGCGATGCGGGCGGCGGGCTCGAACTGGCGCCACTGGAAATCGGCGCTGCTCACCGCCAGGGCCGGCAGCCCCTCGATCGTGCCCTCCATCGCCGCGCTCACCGTGCCGGAATAGAGCACATCGGTGCCCAGGTTGGGGCCGTGGTTGATGCCGGAGAGCACCAGGTCGGGCCACTCCTCCAGCAGGGAGAACAGGGCCAGCTTGACGCAGTCGCTGGGGGTGCCGCTGCAGGCCCAGGCCTGGATGCCGTCGTCGAACAGCTCATCGGCCCGCTCGGCGCGGATGGGCGTCTGCAGGGTGAGGCCGTGGCCGGTGGCCGAGCGCTCCTGGTCGGGGCACACCACGGTGACCTGGTGGCCGCGGGCGTTGGCGGCGTTGGCCAGGGTGCGGATGCCGGCGGCGAACACCCCGTCGTCGTTGCTCACCAGGATCTTCAGGGGCCGCATCGGTGAGGAGATTGCTCCGTACAGTCTCCCTCTTGCCACTCGCTCTGGGGTTGTCGTGGGCGTCACCGTGTCGCTGGAGGATCTCACCGCCCAGCTCGAGCAGCTGGAGGCCGAGGCGGCCCAGGCGATCGCTGCCGCGGCCGACGCCGGCGCCCTGGAGGCGCTGCGGGTGGGGCTGCTGGGCAAGAAGGGCAAGCTTTCGGCGGTGCTCGGCGCCATGGGCAGGCTGCCCGGCGAGGACCGGCCGCTGATCGGCCAGCGGGCCAACGTGCTCAAGGATCAGCTGAGCGGGCTGCTGACCGAGCGCATGCATGCCTTGAAGGCGGCGGCGCTGGCCGAGCGGATCACCCGCGAAACCCTCGACGTCACCGCCCCCAGCAGCTACGTTCCGCCGGGCCACCGCCACCCGCTGATCAGCACGATCGAGGAGATCGTGGACATCTTCAGCGGCCTGGGCTACCGGGTGTCGGAAGGGCCGGAGATTGAAACCGACTACTACAACTTCACCGCCCTGAACATCCCGGAGCACCATCCCGCCCGGGACATGCAGGACACCTTCTATCTGCAGGATGGCCGCCTGCTGCGCACCCACACCTCACCGGTGCAGATCCGCTACCTGGAGAACAACCCGCCGCCGGTGCGGGTGATCGCCCCCGGGCGCGTGTTCCGCCGCGATGCCGTGGATGCCACCCACTCGCCGGTGTTCCACCAGGTGGAGGTGCTGGCAATCGATGAGGGGCTCGACTTCACCCACCTGCGCGGCACGGTGACCGCCTTCCTGCAGCAGTTCTTCGGCGATCTGCCGGTGCGCTTCCGCGCCAGCTACTTCCCCTTCACCGAGCCCAGTGCCGAGGTGGATGTGCAGTGGCGGGGCCGCTGGCTGGAGGTGATGGGCTGTGGCATGGTGGATCCGGCGGTGCTCACCGGCATGGGCCTGGATCCGGAGCGCTGGAGCGGCTTCGCCGCCGGCCTGGGGGTGGAGCGCTTCTGCATGGTGCGCCACGGCATCGACGACATCCGCCGCCTCTACACCAGTGATCTGCGCTTCCTCGAGCAGTTCTGAGGCGCCGCAGCGGTCCGGTCAATAAACTCCAGCGGTCCCCTGTGCCGCGATCGGTGCCCCGCGTCGGACTGATCGTGAACGACGGCAAGGACCTGGCGGTGAGCACGGCCGACGCCATCCAGAGCCGGCTGGCCGACCACGGCTACGAGGTGCTGCGGGTGAGCAGCTCCGGCGGCATGGTGGGCTTCGCCAACCCCGACCAGCACCTGCGCACCCGCGGCTACGGCGCCTGCGTGCCCCCCGGCTTCAGCGAGGAGCTGGAGCTGGCGATCGTGCTGGGTGGCGACGGCACCGTGCTCTCGGCGGCGCGGCAGACGGCGCCGGTGGGGGTGCCGATCCTCACGATCAACACCGGCCACCTGGGCTTCCTGGCCGAGGCTTACCTGCAGCAGCTCGATGGGGCCCTGGAGCAGGTGATCGCCGGCGACTGGACGGTGGAGGAGCGCACCATGCTGGTGGTGAGCGTGATGCGTGGCGAGCAGCGGCGCTGGGAGGTGCTCTGCCTCAACGAGATGGCCCTGCACCGCGAGCCGCTCACCTCGATGTGCCATTTCGAGATCGCCATCGGCCGCCACGCCCCGGTGGACATCGCCGCAGATGGTGTGATCCTCTCCACCCCCACAGGCTCCACCGCCTATTCGCTGTCGGCGGGCGGGCCGGTGATCACGCCCGACTGTCCGGTGCTGCAGCTCACACCGATCGCCGCCCACTCGCTGGCCTCGCGGGCCCTGGTGTTCAGCGACCGTGAACCGGTGACGGTGTTTCCCGCCACACCGGAGCGGCTGATGATGGTGGTGGATGGCAGCGCCGGTTGCTACATCTGGCCGGAGGACCGGGTGCTGATCCGCCGCAGCGACCAGCCGGTGCGCTTTGTGCGCCTGGCCGATCACGAATTCTTCCAGGTGCTGCGCAACAAGCTGGGCTGGGGGCTGCCCCATGTGGCCAAACCGGGCAACGGCGGCCAGCCATGACGCCAGCCGGCCGGGTGCTGCTGCTGGGGGAGCGGGCCGAGGCCCTGGCCGCCCGTCTGGAGGCCTCCGGCTACGTGGTGGTGCTGGGCAGCGGCGGCCTGGGGGATGGGGAGGTGGATGTGCTGGTGCTGGCCGCCGAGGCGGCCGATCAGATCCCGGCGCTGCGCCAGCGGCTGGGGCCGGTGCCGGTCCTGCTGGACGTGGCCGAGGACACCGTGGAGGCGCGGGTGCGCTGCCTGAGCGCCGGCGCCGACGACTTCTGGCTCTCGCAGCTGGGCCCGAGCGACCTGTTGATGCGCCTGCGCCTGCACTGCAACCTGCGCCGGCAGCCCGCGCCGGCCACGCCCCTGCTGCAGGTGGGCGACCTCAGCCTGGATCCCCTCAGCCGCAGCGTGAAGCGGGGCCCGCGGCCGGTGGCGCTCACCGCCCGGGAATACCAGCTGCTGCTGCTGCTGCTGGAGCGCCAGGGAACGGTGGTGAGCCGGGAGCTGATCCTGCGCCGGGTGTGGAACGACGACCAGGGCACCTCCAGCAACGTGATCGAGGTGTACGTGCGCTACCTGCGCCAGAAGCTGGAGGAGGGCGGCGAACGCCGCCTGATCCACACCGTCCGCGGCCAGGGCTACTGCCTGAGCGAGCGGCTGCCGCCCCTGGGGGGCAAGGGCTGATGGCAGGCTCTCTGCTGGGCCGCAGGTCAGGCCGCCCCTGGGGCTTTGCGCTCGGTGTGGCCCTTGCCCTGGGCCCGGCTCCAGCCCCAGCCGACCAGCTCGAGCCACCGCAGCGGCTGCCGGTCGCCGCCCGCTGGTGCCTGGAGGCGGAGCGCTGCATCGGCCTGGAGGTGGCGGCAACGCCGCGTCAGCAGGCGATGGGCCTGCAGCTGCGCCCGCCGCTGCCGCCGCTGCGGGGCATGTGGTTTCCCTACGCCATGCCCACGCCGGCGCGCTTCTGGATGCACCGCACGCCGGCCCCCCTCGACATGCTGTTCATCCGCGACGGGCGGGTGGTGGCGATCGAAGCCCATGCCCAGCCCTGCATGCGGCTGCCCTGCCGCAGCTACGGCCCCGACCAGGCCGTGGATGGCGTGCTGGAACTGGCGGCCGGCCAGGCCGAAGCCCTGGGGATCACGGTGGGCAGCCCGGTGCGGATTGAGCCGGTTGGGGCACAAGCCGCACCCTGAGCAGCAGCGATCGACAACCGGATGGCCAGAATGGGAAACATTCAAGCCGGTCATCCTGTGCCAGCTGCTGCGCCAAACCCCCAGGGCCGTTGCCCTCAGCGCCTGCAGGCCATCGGCAGGCGCATCCGCGAACGCCGGGTCCAGCTGGGGATCAGTGCGATGGCCACTGCGGCAGCAGCGGGGATGTCCAGGGTGACGCTGCACCGCATCGAGACGGGCGCAGCTTCGGTGACGGTGGGGGCCCTGATGAATGTGCTGGATGCCCTCGATCTTCCCTTAGGCCAGCTGGAGGGTCCGGAGGATGCCGACGCTGGAGCACCAACAGCAACCAGAGCAGAGACGATCGAGCTGGCTGCCTATCCTCTGCTGCAGCAACTGGCCTGGCATGTCCAGGGCACGGGCACCCTCAGCCCAGCGGAAGCGGGCGGGCTCTACGCACGCCAGCGCAGGCGGCTGGATCTGGAGCCGCTGCACCCGCACGAGCGCCAGCTGATCGCCGCGCTGAATCACACCATCCCGGAAGCTGATGTTCCGGCTTGAGCACCACCGCCGGATCGCCACCCTGCTGGGCGAGCTGAAGCCGGAGCTGCTGCTGAGGCACCACTGCCTGTTTGGCGGGGGCACGGCGATTGCCCTGCGCTATGGGGAGTTCCGTCAATCGGTGGATGTCGATCTGCTCGTATCAGACCGGCAGGGCTACCGGGAGTTGCGGCAGCTGATCCGGCGCGACAACAGCCTGAGGGCACTTTGGAAGGATCCCCAACATCCCCTCGAGGAGAACCGCGAGCCGCTCACCGACCAGTACGGCATCCGCGCCGGGGTGATCGTGGCGGGCGTGGCGATCAAGCTGGAGATCGTGCTGGAGGGCCGGATCAGCCTGGAGAGGCCCAATGAGGAAGACGCGATCTGCGGCATTGCCTCCCTCACGCTGAACGACCTCATCTGCAGCAAGCTGCTGGCCAATTCCGACCGCTGGAACGACGACGGAATCTTCAACCGCGATCTGATCGATCTGGCCCACCTACCCCTGACCCCAGCCAGCTGGGGTCGGGCTCTGGCCAAGGCGGAAGAGGCCTATGGCGATGCAGTCCGCACCGATCTGGCCAAGGCCGTGGAGCGGCTGCAGCTGCGTGAAGGCTGGCTGGAGCGCTGCCGTCAGGTGCTGGCGATCAAAGCCCCAAGGGCGGCGCTGTGGCAGCGGTTGATCAACCTGCAGCGGCTGGCAGCCGCCCCTGCAGCACCAGCACCGGATTGAGCGGCGCCAGGCGGGTGCCATCGGCCAGGGGGGCGCCGCGCCAGGCCTGGTGCTGAGCCACGGCCACGGCACAGCCGGCCCGCTCCAGCAGGGGCCGCAGCTCAGCGAGGGCCTCCACGGTGGCCAGGGGGATCACCACCAGGCCACCGGGCCGCAGGCGCTCCAGCACCACCGCCAGCACGGCCGCCCGCTCGCGGCCGCCGCCGCCGAGCAGCACCCGATCGGGATCGGGCAGGGCCGCCAGGGCCTCAGGTGCCCGGCCCTCCAGCACGCCGGCCGGCCGCACCCCCAGCCGCTCGGCATTCGCGGCGATCAGGGCGGCCGAGCCGCCCCGGGCCTCCAGGGCCCAGAGGTGCAGAGCGGGCCGCAGCCGCAGCGCCTCCAGGCCGATCGAGCCCACACCGGCACCGATGTCCCAGAGCACCCCAGCCTCGGGCAGCTCGAGATCGGCCAGCAGCTGGATGCGCACCTCGCGCTTGGTCATCAGGCCGGGGCGGTCGGGCTGCTGGAGATAGAGGCCATCGGCCAGGCCGAACAGGGGCAAGGCGGCGGGGTCGGCGGGCGCTGGCGGCGGCTCGGCGATCAGCAGCACCAGGTGCAGGGGATCAAGATCGGCGGGCAGGGGGGCCTGGGGCGCCAGCCGCTGCACCCGCTCGGCGGGATGGCCCAGGCGCTCGCACAGCCAGAGGGCATAGGCCGCCTCCAGCCCGGAGGCCGCCAGGATGGTGCGCACCGCCGCCGCGCCGCCGCGGCTGGGATCGGTGAGCACGGCCAGGGCGGCGGGGCGCTGCTGCAACCGGGCCGCCAGGGGCTCCGGCTCACGGCCGTGCAGGCTGATCCAGCTGGCGTCCTGCCAGGGGCGGCCGATGCGGGCGAAGGCCAGCTGCAGGGAGCTGGGCGCGGGATGGAAGCGCAGCCGCTCCGGCCCGAACTGCAGCAGCAGCAGCCGGCCGATGCCGAACCAGAGCGGATCGCCGCTGGCCAGCAACACCGCCGAGCGACCCGCCGCCAGGGCCTGCTCCAACGGGGCGAAGATCTGCTCAGGCCGGTCGCTGGCCAGCAGCTGGGGGCAGGGCTGTGGCGCCGGGATGCGCCCGGCAGCCTGCTCCTGCCGCCACCACGGCTCCAGCTCCGCCAGCAGGCGCCGGGGAGCCAGCAGCACGGCGGCGGCCCGCACCAGCGCCAGCGAGGGCGCCGGCAGGCCAGCCAGGCCGGAGGCGTCGGTACCGATCACCGTCACCACGGGTTCGTGAGGTGCCTGCTGCGTGCTGCCCAGGGTGTGCTCACCGCTGCCGCCATGATGCCGGGCCCATCCCCCCGGGCCGCCTGTCGACACCCAGACTGAGCCCTCTGCCGTGAACGAGCCCGCCGCCATGAGCCACCGCCGCCAGCGGATCCACGAGCTGGTGCTGGCCCTGCTGGCCCAGCAGGGCGATCTGGAGCTGCTCGACGGCGACGCCGGCGCCCCACCGCCCGGCGACCCGGGCATCTGGATCGAGCGCAACCGGCGGGTGGTGCAGCGCTACCAGGCCCTGGTGCGCTCGGCCGTGACCCTCGACGCCCTGATCGACCAGGAGGTGGGCGGCGAGGCGGGCCAGCTCTGACAAGCTGGGCCCACTGTTGTCTGCCCCATGGCGCGTTTCGGCCTCTCCGCCCTCCAGTCGATGCTGCGGCCGCGGGGGGCGGGCCGGGCCGAGGCGCCGCCGGCCAGCTGGAGCCGGGCCTTCGGCCAGGGCTGGGAGCGGCCCTACACGGTGCGCTACGCCAGCAACCTCGACGACGGCCCCAACCACGGCATGCCCCTGGGGGGCTTCGGGGCGGGCTGCATCGGCCGCGCACCCGACGGCTCGTTCAACCTCTGGCACCTGGACGGCGGCGAGCACTG
This sequence comes from Prochlorococcaceae cyanobacterium, assembly GCA_044347105.1. Taxonomy (GTDB): domain Bacteria; phylum Cyanobacteriota; class Cyanobacteriia; order PCC-6307; family Cyanobiaceae; genus NIES-981. Next base: position 460 of record JBIIXY010000011.1, on the reverse strand, counting down.
GTTCGGCACCCTGCCCGACTGCCAGTTCGCCTTGTATGAAAGCGACGGCGAGCAGCGGCGTGCCCACGCCCTGGCGGTGAAGCCCGAGGTGGATGCCTCCCGGCCGGAGGCGGGTGAACCCCTGGGCGCCTGGGAGTGGTACCCCGCCAGCACCCCCGAGCGCCGCACCGGCAGCTACGCCGCCCGCTACCCGCTGAGCTGGAGCAGCTACGAGGGCGTGTTTGCGGCGCAGGTGGGCTGCACGGCCTTCAGCCCGGTGCTGCCGGGCGATTACCAGCGCAGCAGCTACCCGCTGGCGGTGTTCGTGTGGACGCTGCACAACCCCACCCGCCGGGCCCTGGATCTCTCCCTGCTGCTGAGCTGGCGCAACACGCTGGGCTGGTTCAGCAACACCGATCCTGCCGCCGCCGTGCACTTCCGCGATGACGGCAGCCCCGAGCACAACTACGTGCCGGCGATC